>JBMDXC010000539.1:0-2350 GCA_048594805.1 Candidatus Entotheonellaceae bacterium
ACGGCCGACACTGCGCGCAAGAATACAGGGATGCGTCTGCGGCTACCAGTCGGGGCGAGTGTGCCAGGCGGAACGCCACGGAAAATAGTTGTCAAAAGTGGTGTAAGGGAAAGTATTGCCTCTTGACAGGAGCCTTCTAATGGGTGATTTCCTATACCCCCCTATGAGGGGTTGTCGTCGCTTCCGTTCTGGAAGGCTATTGCGGCGTGTTAACAGGAGGAATCGTGTAAAGCAGCGTCTGTCCAGGTCCCCCGGGTGCTCCGCGTGGCGACGCAGGGCACCACATTCACCATTGCATGCGCAAGTTACGAGCCCGTACCGCGTCGCGAACTGCTGCCTCTGTGTGCGATAGTACTGCTGTACCTCTCGTCATTCCTCACACCGCGCGCGTGCATGAGAGACAGCATGTTAGGAGATCCTTATGCAGAGGTTGCGACGTCGAGTGCTGGCAGGATGGTGTGTGCTGGGATTTACCGTGACTCTCGTATGGGCACAAACGGCTGTTTCACCTACGAAAAGCAAACTAGAACGGCTCAAAATTGCCGTGGCTCCCCTGGGATTTGACAGTAACCTGTCCTGGTCGCATACCATCAGCGGTCTGCTGGACAAGCGACCAGCCCTGGAGTTCCTGGTCGGGATCGATCGTGACACGGGCACATATATACCTGAGCTGGCTGAGAAGTGGGAAATGGCCCCCGATGGCCAGACCTGGACGGTGACGTTGCGCAAGGGCGTCACATTCCACGAGCACTGGGGGGAGTTCACGGCCCGAGATGTGCGGCATGCCGTCTTTCTGATCACGCAACCAGATGCTGCCGCCAGTGGGACGACCTTCTGGCGGGGCGTCATGGGCGTGACGAAGACCGATACTGTGGAGGACGTGATCAGGAAAACGACCCAGCATGTGGAAATCGTTGACGACTACACGGTCGTCTTCCACCTCCAGCAGGTGGTGCCGGAATTTGTCGAGAACATCTCCTCTATTCAGGATCTACCGATGGAGAGCAAAGCGCGCTGGGATGCTGGCGGTAAGGACCTCTACGGGCAGAAGGTGGTGGGCACTGGCCCCTTCGAGTTTGTCGAGCGCAAGCTTGGCTCGCATGTCCTCTATAAGCGCGTGGAAAACCACTGGCGCAAGACCCCCGGAATACCGCGAACTCGAATTCCGCTGGGTCCCGGAGGGGGTCACGCGACTGGCGTCCCTGCTGGCGGGCGAAGTACACATCTCCGATGTCGATCGCGCCTTGCAAAAGGATGCCCTTGCTAAGGGCATGAAGATTAGCGTCAGCAAATTTCCCGCCATGCAGCACCAGTGGCAATTTGGGGGGATGTACTTTGCCACCCCAGACAAGCTCGATCCCAAGAATCCCTTGCTCAAACGCGAGGTACGGCAGGCGATGAACCTGCCCGTGAATCGGCAGGCCCTGGCGCACACGTTCTTTGGCGGCCAGGTGCAACCGCATCGGGTCATGGGGTACCATCCGCAGCTGAGCCCGGCCGTCTGGCCCGGCATCTGGAATCCCGACTGGGACACGCGCTTCGAGGAGCGCTGTGGCTACGATCCTGCCAAGGCCAAAGCACTCCTGGCACAGGCAGGGTACCCGCAGGGTTTTGCGTTTACCCTGTATCTCTACACTCTGCCAGGACTCCCGGAGATGGTCGATATCGGGCAGGCCATGGCGCAGGATTTCCAGGCCATCGGGCTGCAGCCGAAGCTCGTCGAAATGGAATTTCCCCGAGTCCGCGAACTGTATCGCAACCGGGCAATCCACGGCGGTCTGTTCCCCACGCGTCATGCCGCGCGAGCCAGATGGCGCGCAATGTCCATAAAGTGAATGATTCGCTGGGCCACTGGTATGAACATCCGGTGATCGAGGAACGCCTGCAAGCCCTTGCCACGACGGTGGACATCGCAGAGCGAACACGCCTGCTGCGTGATATCGGGGACCATAAGGTCGAGGAGTTTGCCGAGCTTCCCCTGTTCTGGCTGTATGCGGAAGCGGTCCTGAATCCCAAGTATATTGCCGAGTATACGTTTCCTGGGATTGTCACCGGATTTTTCACGCACCTGGAATATATCAAGCCGGCACCCTAATGAGGGTCGCTCAATTTATCGGGCTTTGTAGAAGATCGCAGTTGGCGCATAGGTGCCCGAGGAGCATCGAAGATATCCGCCTATTTGCACGAGATTGGCGCGGAATCAGTGGGGAGATGCGCAGCGCCTCCTCCAGTGTTTATGCGCTACCAATTATGGTGGGTAGCTCCACACCAAACCGTGGTGCGGTGAAGTTGTCAAGCAAACGGGGGTCCAGACATACTTCTCGTGGCAATGTTTCCCCGCATAGCCAGG
>JBMDXC010000054.1:0-11103 GCA_048594805.1 Candidatus Entotheonellaceae bacterium
ACATACGCCGTCATCGCCTCGCGTACCAGCCCACGGGCATCCTTCCCATAGGAGGCCAGATACGTGTCGATCCAGTCCGAGATCTCTTCCTGGGAGATGGTCCCGTGATACAGCGCCACTGCACGCTCGTCCAGACCTGGAATGAAGTGCTCGACAAAATCGAGCCGCTTATCGAGCGGTACCAGGCCCGAAATGCGCAGCGCGTAGTCCGGCAGGTGAACGTTAATGAGCGCCAGCATCTGGCGCGTAAAGTCATCAGCAATGCGCTGCGCCACCGCGTCAGTGTCCGCCTTACAACGTGCCAGCGCTTCCCGCCCTGCCTGCCGCCCTACCGGAGGCGCCGGGACTTCAATGTACACCTTATTTTTCGGCTCAGTTCCTGATGGCCGCACCACGACGCGGGCGCCATTCTCAAGCCCGAAGACCAATACATTACGCGACGCCCTGTCCGTCTCAGAGAGAAAGCGGCCATGGCGTCCGGTTTCGTCCCAATGATCCACGTGCTGTGTCACCTCCCAGCCGGCGACCGCGGTGGGTGGCTGCCGACGCAGCCCCTGCTGGATGGCCTGAATCTGCACAGTGCCTTCCGCACCAGTCATGACCATGGAGGTGCCCAGGTTGGCATAGTACCCGTAGCGCATGTAGATCTCGTCGAGATAATCGAGCAGAGTCTCGCCCTTGGCGCGCTGCAAGGCCGCCAGTTCGGCCAGTAAGAGGGCCGCACCAGCAGCGTCCTTGTCGCGAATCTCCGGCGTGACCAGCAGCCCATGGCTTTCCTCAACGGCAATGACAAAATCCTGCAGCGTCCCCTGCAATGCACCAAAGTGACCGTGACGCTCGAGCTGATCCAGCACCTGAGCATGGTACTTGAAACCGACCAGTAAATCCCCGATGAGCACACCATCAAATGCCTCTGTAATGGGGCGCAGCAGTTCTGTGGTGACCTCGGTCTTGATCACCAGAGGGTGCTGCGGTAAGCGTCCGAGGTTTTTGAGCTGGGCGAGCTTGTAGTGCGTGGCCAGCACCGCGATCTCATTGCCAGTCAGAAAGCGGAATGTGCCGTCCGTTGTCCGGGAACAGACGCCGAGCCGGTCCGCATCAGGATCACAGGCAAACACTGCGTCCGCTCCTACCTCCCGTGCCAGCTCCATGCCCTGCTGCATTGAGTCCGGCACCTCGGGATTGGGTGCACGATACGGCACTGCCGGAAACGTACCGTCAGGCACGGCCTGTGCCGCCACGAGATCGACCTGAAATCCAGCTTGCCGCAACACCGCCCCCACGGTCGTCGTCGCTGTCCCATGCAGCGGTGTAAATACCAGGTGCGCCTGGCGTGCCTCGCGGTGTAGCGACTGGGACATGTTGAGAGCAACGTAGGCTTCGTGCACGTCAGGCGTGATCCAGGTGAGCAGCCCGGTGGCCTTGGCGGCGGTAAAATCGAGGCTCTCAATAT
The DNA here is from genome assembly GCA_048594805.1 of Candidatus Entotheonellaceae bacterium. Taxonomy (GTDB): domain Bacteria; phylum Tectomicrobia; class Entotheonellia; order Entotheonellales; family Entotheonellaceae; genus SXND01. The sequence goes on from JBMDXC010000054.1 coordinate 1,454, forward strand.
GCGAGACGCGCTCGACCTGGTTCGCCATCGCCTCATCGTCGGGCGGCACTTCCTGGGCGCCACGGTCATTGTAGAACTTCCCGCCATTATCATCCGGATGGTTATGAGAGGCCGAAATGTTCAGGCCAGCTGTGGCGTGCAAATAGCGAATGGCGAACGACAATTCCGGGGTGGACATATACGAGGTCGCATGCTCGGGCAGCATGTAGACCCGCACGCCGTTGGCGGTGTACACCCCCGCCGCTATCTGAGCAAAGTCGCGTGAGGTCATGCCAAGCAAGGGACTGGGCAGGTGGCGCGCGTAGAGTCCGCGCAAATCGTTGAATACCCGCACATCGTAGGCAATCACCACCGCGATGTCCTGGTGCGGAGAGCGCTCCCGCAGGTACAGCGCATGACCTTGCACGGAAGAGGCCAGGGTCCAGGCATTAAAGCGATTCGGGCCGAGACCGACAGGGCCACGTCGCCCACCTGTGCCAAAGGGCAGCACGCGGTAAAAACTGTCGAGGAGGAGAGACCAGCGCTGCTGCGCGATGAGCCAGGTGAGCTGAGGACGGTAGGGCGTAAAAGCGGGTTCGGTAAGCCATTGTTCAAGGTAGCGCAAGGCGGTCTGCCGGGTCTCGTGCGCCAGGGCTAAGCCGCTCAACCCCTGTCCGACCTGTTGCAAGATCTCCTGCATATGCAATACCTCCGTCTCTCTATGCCACGGCAGCACGGTGATACGCCAGGCGAGCAACGCGCAGAGGACACCGGCTGCCGATTGTCGCAAACACCGAGTGGTCTTGTCAATTCTACCGCATTTTTTACCGTCTTGAAGACCCTCTCGACGATCCGCTTCGCTTCTGCTATGATGTCCCCCGGCTACAGGCCGGTCATACCGAATGTGGGTATCAGCAGCACTTCTGTGGTAAAGCCCACAGAGGTATGGTAGAGTACAACGGTAAACAGTGGGGTGTGACTTGGGCAGAGAGCGTCGTATGGTGACGAGAGCCCTACTGATACTGAGATTTAGGAAGCTCATGCATGCGGCATGTCTATATTTGTCAGGCGCAAGCGTGTCTCGCCCACGGTCGTGCGACATTTGCGGATAACGATGCGGTCGTCTATTTGGTAGACGACCGCTCGTTACAGCGCAAACTCTCGAAAGAGGGGTGTACAGCGCTGTGCGGTGACCTGCGTGACAAGAAGCTGTATCAGCGAGCCCACGTCACGCAGGATGACGAGGTCCTGATCCAGGTCAATAGCCCGCAATTAACTGAGGACATTGTGCAGCATCTCCGGCACATCCCCAATCCACCTTCGGTGGCTGTCATCATGGAAAATGGTCACCAGCCCCAGGTCCCTTCTACCGTGAAATGCATCTCCATTGATAAGCTCTTGTCGCAGGCGGCGCGGCTCAAACTGCGTCAGGCCCGTGACCATGAGCGGGTCCTCCAGCTGCGTGCCGCCTTAGAAGGCTGTGAGAATCTGCTGATTCTCATTCAGCACGATCCTGACCCGGATGCTATTGCCAGTGGTCTGGCCCTGCGCACGCTCTTGGGGCGCAATAAAGCGACGGCGCGTATCGGCTCGTTCGGCCAGGTCAAGCGCCCGGAAAACGTCATTATGGTGCAGCCCCTCGGGATCGAGATCGAGCAGGTCACGGTCGAGAAGCTGCGGAACTATGACGGTATTGCGCTCGTGGACGTGCAACCGCCGTATTTCGGCGACATCCTGCCGCGTGTGGACGCGGTGGTAGACCATCATCCGCTGGTGGCGGAGTATGAGGCCCGTTACCGCGATGTCCGGTGCTCCTTTGGTTCCACAGCGACGATCTTTGTGCAATATTTGCAGGCGGCTGAGGCCAAAATCACGCAACGACTGGCCACGGCGCTCTACTATGGCTTAAAGACCGATACGCTCTCACTCGAACGGGAAACCACAGAAGCGGACGTTGAGGCGTTTTCGTATCTCTATCCTCTGGCCAACCACAATCTTATCCGGCGCATGGAACGTCCGAAACTGCCGCTGCGCGACCTCGATGCCTTTGGCTACGCGCTGCGTTGCCGCACGATTATTGGCACCACTTTTTTTACCCATCTGGGTATCGTGGAACGCGAGGATGTGCTGCCGCAGTTTGCGGAGTTTTGTCTCCAGGTGGAGGGCATGGAGTCGTCCGTGGTGTCCGGGATTTTTGGTGGCAACCTGATCGTGTGTGTCCGACATGCAGCCCAGACTCGCAGCGCCGGAGAGCTCGTGCGTACCGCTTTTGGGCCATATGGTAGTGCCGGCGGCCATCGCTCCATGGCCAAGGCCGTGATGCCTCTGGCGGTGCTCGAACGCGCCTTCGGGCGTCTCAGTGACGCGGAGTTAAGTCAGTTTATTCAAACGCAAACCATGCAGTATCTGGGAGGACCTGGAGCAGTGTAACGCCTCTGTGCTGCAGGCTGACTGTTGAAGGCTGAACGCTGACCTGGGAATGAGCCTGTGCGTCCCTCTTTAAAATGGTCTCAGTATCTCAAGCGTGCTATAGGGCTGCGCAATGCTACGGTGTCGGCCGTGTCTGGAGACGAAGACTGGCTGGCGCTCGGTCTCGAGGCCATGCGCGTGCTGGACTACGAACGTGCCTTAATGTACTTCAACGAAGCAGTGACTGCCCAGCCTGCCTCGCATGCCGCCTGGTACAGCCGAGGGTTGGCGTTCTATAACCTTGGCGATGATACCGCGGCCCTGGAGTCCTTCAGGCGGGCGCGCGAATATCAACCGCAATCCCACCTGGCCTGGTACGGATGCGGGGTGACGTTGGCGGAGATGGGGCGCACCGAGGAAGCATTGGAAGCCTTTGATCGGGCTATTGCTCTTGAACCCGATTCGTATCTCGCCTGGCTGGCGAAGGGCATGTCGCTTATCGACCAACAACACTGGGAAGAGGCCATCCCCATGCTGCAAGAGGCGCTAGACCGGCACCCTGGGGCAACCCAGGCGTGGTATGGCCTGGGCATTGCCCATTTGCAGGCTAACCGTGCGGCGGAAGCGTTGATAGCCTTTGAGCGCAGCGTAGCGCTGCAGGTCGATTTTGATCTGGCATGGTATGGGAAAGGCTTAGCGCTCCTCCAGGCCTCACGGATCGAGGAAGCACTGGAAGCCCTTATCGCGGCCACGACGGCAAATCCGCAGTGTACCCTGGCCTGGATGCGCCAGGCCGAAACCCTGGAGCAGCTTGGACGCCGCGATGCGGCATGTGCTGCCTACGAGCAGGTGCTCCAGCACACCCCTGCTACAGAGGCGCTGTATATGCAGGCGCAACGGCATTTGCAGCGTTTGCGCCCGTAGCCCACCCCCTGTGGGGCGTCAGGGTCGGGACTGCTGGCCGGAGATGAGCGTGTGAAAGTCCCTGCTGTCGGAATCCATTTTTGAGCCAACAGAGGTGGCGCATACGGCGCAGCGGTAATCGTACTTATTCCCCGTTGGCAATACCAACAGGAGATGCCGGCGCACTGGGCGTGACTGCCGACAACGTGGACAAAAGAGTTCTGACGCTTCAAAGCTGCTGTACTGATGTGGTGCTTCTGCCATTGCTTCCTCCTCTGTCCGACCAGGGTCTTACTCTGTGATGCGGCCTCACGGCTGCTCTATCATGCTGCCCGGCATACCTGGAAACAGCGTCAAGACTGGTTTGGAGAAGCAATTATACCTCATGACGATTGCTCTGGGGTACGCTGTATTGCAGCAGGTATGCTGCTGACGCTATGTCTAGCCATGCGAGGAGAAACATCATGACGCAGGAGACCGCAAGTTACTGGCGCGAGCACGGGGTACGGGTGGTGGCCGGCAGTGCGCTCGATCTGAACACCCCTCAGACGGCCGGCATGACCCGCGCTGCCGCCATCACCCATGCCCGCACTGGGGCCAGTAAGCTGTGGGCTGACACTGTCACCATTCATCCTCATGCCAAAACGGGTGCGCACCACCATGGGGACCTGGAGAGTGTTATTTATGTGGTGTCTGGCCGCGCCCGCATGCGTTGGGGGGATCATCTGGAGTACGTCGCTGAGGCCGGGCCGGGAGATTTTATCTATGTGCCGCCATTCGTCCCGCATCAGGAAATCAACGCCAGCCAGCATGAGGAACTCGTCTGTGTGCTGGTACGCAGCGGGCAAGAGCCCATCGTGGTAAATCTAGACATTACCCCTGTTGAACCACCAGAGACCGTCTACTGGGTCGATCCTATCCATGCGCATCCCGAGGCATGAGAGATAGCGCCGGTGCCGCCTGTCCACTAGCTCGTCACCTCTCTCGAAGTTGTTAGGAGCTGTAGGATTGCGTGCTATAATGACGCGAGCGGCCTCACGCAGGTCTAGTAGATGCGCCATAACGTCTGCCAGGTGGTAAAATACAGCGTCGACCAATCGTCGTCACCCCAGGCGACATTCGTCGTCTATGCCCCCGTAGCAATTGTACCCAGGTGTGTACCAGCACTGTGAACAGGAGATAGCCGCCTTCCTGCCACCATACCGGGCCTTCGGCAGGTCCACTCGGGCCACTAAAGCCGCTGGCGAGTTCTTCGGTCTCCCGACGCACGTCGACGAGACGCTCGAGCCCTGGACTGTGTTGTTCCATCGGCATATGCCTCTCGTCTCATTCTGGAATAGAGTAACGCGGTGCCACGGTGATGAACACACATGACCAGACAGCTTTCCCGCATCTCCGTGTCCCCGCGTCTCTCTTGGATGCAGGCACGGTGCTAACCGCCTATAGCCTTTTAGGCACGCACTCAGAGGATGCGCTCCACTGGCATATTGACCCAGCCACTCATCTCATGCGGAGGTGTCACCGGCTCTGCCTTACAGACGTACTTTGGCGTCACCTGGCTCATACTGGTGAGGCCCGTCAGACCCATGGCACAGACGAGTTCGTCCTCCAGGATCTCCAGCATACGCACAATGCCGTCCTTGCCACCAGCAGCGAGGCCCCACGCCTGCATTCTCCCTAGGGCGACTACGTCAGCGCCTAAAGCGACCGCTTTCAGGATGTCGGTGCCACGCTGCACGCCACCGTCCACGATGATGCGCGCCTTCCCCTGCACCGCCTGCACGATTTCCGGCAGCGTGTCCATGCTGCCCAGCCCGTGGTCGATCTGGCGGCCACCGTGATTGGATACCCAGATAACGTCCACCCCGTGCTGCACGGCGATCTCCGCGTCCTCAGCGGTCTGGACGCCCTTGAGCAGGAACGGTAACCCGGCCATCTCCTTGATAATGTCCATAGTCTCCCAGGTCAGCGAGGCCAGGTACCGTCGGTCCGGAGATACCCGTCGGGTAGGGGGCTGGTAGCGCGTACGCATGGGGCGTTCCCGCCGGCTGTAATGGGCCACGTCGACCGTCAGCGCCAGGGCGGCGTAGCCAGCCTGCTTCACGCGCCCGATGATCTCCTCCGTCCACTTCATGTCTCCGTGCACGTAGAGCTGGAAGATCTTTGGGGTCGGGGTGGCAGCAGCCGTCTCCTCTAACGCTGGCTCCGTAACTGAACTCACGGCATGCATGATGCCAAATTCCGTGGCGGCTCTGGTCGAAGCCACTCCAGCTTCCGGATGGAACACCTGCAGCGATCCGATCGGCGCGAGGATAGCGGGGATGCGCAGCGTCTGCCCCAGGAACGTGGTGGCAGGATCGACGGACGATACGTCAAGCAGGATGCGCGGCCGGAAGGCGATCCGGTCAAAAGCCAGCCGGTTCCGTCGCAGGGTTGTTTCCGACTCGGAACCGCCGACGAGATAGTCCCAGGCCCCCTGGTTCACGCGGCGACGAGCTTCCTGAATAATTTCCTCGTTGCTGACAAAATCGAGACTCACCTGTTGCCCTCCTCTGTGCCAAGCTGAGCGTTAGTGCAAGGGTCAGCATTCTACAGTGCACACTGAGGGTTGTCCAACAGCAAGACAGAGCATGTCGTCTCTGCTACAGTTGTGGGGTCGGGCCGAGTCACAGTGACTCTGGACGGGTGACAAGAGACGCAGCCGGAATCTATGGCATGTGCAGGGGAATCGCATCATGACGGGCTCTGAACGTCGCTATATGGTGTATGGCATCGGTAATGGTATTGTCGACCAACAGGTGAAGATTACGGACAGTGAACTGGAAGACCTCCGTCTCAGCAAGGGCTTTATGGAACTTGCTGATCAAGCCGAACAGGCGCGCATTCTGGCGTACCTCGGCAACCGCCAGTGTGAGCTGCACGCTGGCGGCTCGGCAGCGAACACCGTGGTCGGCATGGCCCAGATGGGGGGGGCGGTCGCCTATACTTGCTCGCTGGCTGCAGATGAGCTGGGACGCCACTACGCGGATGACTTCGCCAGGCTGGGCATCTGCCTGACCGGCAACCTGAAACCGCAGGAGCAAACCGGGCTGTGTCTGGTGCTTGTGACGCCGGACGGCGAGCGTACGATGAAGACATATCTCGGTGCCTCCGCGCAGCTCACGCCAGATGATATTGATGCAGAGGCGATAGCCCAGTCTCACTGGGTGTACTTGGAAGGCTATTTGCTGGCGGGTGAGTCGACGCGCGCGGCCAGTTTTCACGCCCTCGAGCTGGCGCGCCAGCACGGCACGAAAATCGCCTATTCTTTCTCCGATGGTTTTCTCGTGGCCAACTTTGGCGAGCATGTCAAACACATCGTCACCACCTACGCCGACCTGGTCTTTGCCAATGAACTGGAAGCCGCTGCCTATACGGGGCGGCGTGATCCACAAGCATCCCTAGACGCCATTGTGCAAGACTGCCGCAACGCTTGCGTTACCTGTAGTGAAAATGGCTCCTACATCCACTATGACGGTGAGACACACTATGTGCCTGCGTATGCCGTGCAGCCCGTCGATCTGACTGGTGCGGGAGATATGTATGCCGCCGGCGTCCTGTACGGTTTGTCCGTGCACGCCGCCCCAGAGCGCGCCGCGCAACTCGGTTCATGTGCCGCGTCCTGTGTTGTCCAGCAAATGGGCGCCCGTCTTCCGGGGAATCTTTTAGAGACTGTGCAAGCCATACTTGGGACGAGTCACTAGGCATGCCACAAGTGTTCTGGCGCCCTGTACGGGGAGCACAGGGAGGGGCATACCGGCTGGAGGACAAGGGATGGCACAGGATTTGCTCATACGGCATGGCATACGATACCCACTTTGACGCACGATGTGCGTAGCGCTGCCTTGAGGCACTGCCTAAGTACCGTGCGCAGGAATGACACAGCGGGTTCCGAACGCTGCATGGGCGCTTGGCATGTGAGAGAGCACCCCGCCACACTGGCGGGCCATTGCTGTGCGCAGCACTAAGGAGTAACAACGATGACTCTCCAGCCCCCCGACAGTCACCGACAACCATGCCGACCTCGCAGTGCCTCATCCAGCGACGACCTGCCGCAGCAAGCAGTAGCCCTGGCTGAGAGGCTGCTGCGGACAGCCAGGCAGGAACAGACTGCTGCTGAACAGGAACAGGCGGCACGTCTGGCACGCATGATGGCCGATCCAGCCGGCAAAGAGCTGACGATTGCCCTGGTAGATCAAGCCTTCCGCAGCCATCGGCCTGAGCGCATCGCCGATCAGCTGCGTCATCTTCTGCACGTCTATGGGACCCCGCATTATATGGACTGGTGGGAACGTGTGGCGCTCGCCCTTGGGAGTGCCATGAGCCATTACCTGCCCAATCTCGTGGTGCCGCCTGTGATTGCCCGTCTGCGCCAGGAGACGCGCGCTGTCATCCTGCCCGGGGAGGAAGGCGACCTGCGCCGGTATCTGCAGCAACGGCGTCAAGACGGCATGCGCCTCAACCTCAACCAACTGGGCGAGGCGATCCTGGGTGAGGGCGAAGCACAGCGCCGCATGCAGGCCTACCTCGATCTCCTCGCTCGTGATGACGTGGAGTATATATCGGTCAAAGTCTCGTCGGTTTTCAGTCAGCTCAACCTCATCGCCTTCGATACGACCAAGGAACGTGTCAAAGAACGGCTGCGCACCCTGTATCGCCAGGCCATGGCCCATTACTATGTGCACCCCGATGGCCGTGTCACCCCCAAATTTGTCAATCTCGACATGGAAGCGTACACGGATCTGCACTTGACCGTGGCCGCCTTCACAGAGGTGCTGGACGAGCCGGAATTTTTGACCCTGAGCGCTGGGATTGTCCTGCAGGCCTACCTGCCCGATGCCTTCTCCATCCAGCAGGAGCTCACCACCTGGGCCATGGCACGCTGCGCCCGCGGCGGTGTGCCTATCAAAATACGTATTGTCAAAGGGGCTAACCTGGCGATGGAGCAGGTGGAAGCGGCCGTGCACGGCTGGCCTCAGGCTCCCTACACCACCAAGCTGGAGACCGACGCCAATTTCAAGCGCATGGTCACCTACGGCAGCCAGCCTGAACAGGCGCGGGTTGTACGGTTGGGCGTGGCCAGCCATAACCTTTTCGACGTGGCCTACGGCCTGCTGTTGCGGCATCAGCACAACGTTGAGGACGCGGTGGAGTTCGAGATGCTGGAAGGCATGGCCAACCACCAGGCGCGGGCTGTCCAGCACGAAGCCGGAGGTCTGCTGCTCTATGCACCGGTGGTCAAGACCGAGGATTTCCACAGCGCCATTGCCTATCTAGTGCGCCGCCTGGACGAAAATACCGCGCCGGAGAACTTCCTCCATGACCTCTTCAGTATGGAGCCGGACAGTGACGCATGGCGGCGCCAGCGCGACTGCTTTCTCGCCGCCTGCCAGAGACAACACGAGGTCTCCGACCAACCATGCCGCACCCAGGATCGCCGCACAGAGCAGCCTGTAGCGCAACACCGTCAGCCTTTTGACAATGAGCCAGACACCGACTGGTCCCTACCAGCGAATCAGGCCTGGATCAAGGCGGTGATAAAACGCTGGCGGGAGATGTCACTGGAGCCCATCCCACTGCAGACAGGCGGAGAGTTCGTCCACAGTTCACAGCAAGCCGAGGGCATTGACCCCTCCCGGCCGCACCTGGTGGCCTACCGCTATGCCCTCGCCGACCCTGCACATGTGGATCAGGCACTGGACGTGGCCATAGAGGCGCAGCAGACGTGGAGCGCGCACTCGATAGCCATGCGTCAGGCCGTGCTGCTGGAAGTCGCTGCGGAGCTGGCACGCCGCCGCGGCGATCTCATTGGCAGCATGCTGCTCGACGGTGCGAAGACCGTCGCCGAGGCTGACCCTGAGGTCTCTGAAGCTATTGACTTCGCGCGCTACTATGCCCAGGCCCTGGATCTGGGCGTAGAAGTGGCAGACTGTGCGATGACGCCGCTGGGTGTGGTGGTGGTGACGCCTCCCTGGAACTTCCCGTTGTCCATCCCTCTCGGTGGTGTGCTCGCAGCGCTGATGGCGGGCAACGCGGTCATTCTCAAACCGGCGCCCGAAGCGGTGCTGGTCGGTTGGCAGATCGCTCAGACGCTGTGGGCAGCAGGCGTCCCGCCGGCAGTCCTGCAGTTTTTGCCCTGCCCGGATAACGCCGTGGGCCAGGCACTCATCACCGATCCTCGCACCGCGGCGGTCATCCTGACTGGCAGCATTGAGACTGCGCGTCTCTTCCAGGACTGGCGGCCTGAGCTGCGCCTGTTCGCCGAGACCAGTGGCAAGAATGCCCTCATGGTCACGGCCATGGCCGACCGGGATCAGGCC
>JBMDXC010000540.1:0-1956 GCA_048594805.1 Candidatus Entotheonellaceae bacterium
GTGCTAACCCCGCATAGGCGGTCAGTCTCTCGACGGTATCACACGTCGTAAAGTTGAGCGTCGTCACTAGCGTCCACGCGGCCGTCACCCACCCGATGCCCTTAATGCTTTGCAGTCGCTGGGCGGTCGTCGCCCATGCCGCATCCTGCTGCCACACCGTCGTAATCTCGGCTTCTACGGCGGCCAGCTGGGCGGTAAAGGTGGCCAGTAAGTGCTCGAACCGTTCACGCACGGTCAAGATCACCGCCGGCAGTTGCTCCAGCGCATGGAGTTGATTGCGCACCTGCTGCTGGAGGTCGAGCAAGGCATCGCGTTGGGCCAGACGCTGCTGCAACTCGTAATAGATCGGCGGCGGTGGGGTCCACGGTGCGGGTTGGAGCAGCAGGGCCAGTTGGGCCAAGGTTTGTGCGTCAATGGCATCGGTTTTGGCCCGTTTCAACAGGGCTTTGGCAAAGTGATGCGCCTGGGCGGGGTTAATCACACTCACGCCAAACCCCGCATGGACCAGTTGGGTGGCCAACGTAATCCAATAGGACCCTGTGGCTTCCATGACCACGAGCACCTCAGCAGGGATCTGCCCGGTGGCACGGAGTTTCCGCTCCAGGCTGGCATAGCCATCCGGGGTCTGCTCAATCGTCATGGGAGGACTCGCTTTCTCTCCACGACGCATCCAAGAGACGGTCGCGGTCGTGGCGGCAATATCCACGCCAACAAAAAGGTGATAGACTCCGGTGGACTGACTACTACTCATGACACACTCCAGACTACTTTCCAGACTTCAGCACTTCAGAGGGTTTCATTCCTGCAGGCTGCCAGCGTCTCAGCTCGTGATGCGTGGTCACTGCCACTCGATACGGTCCAGTCTCCTGGCCAGCCTCGGGTCATGGGGGGCGCTCTTCGCTTCGCGGTCTGAGCCGCCTCTGTCACATGGCCCTCACCATGACCCCGGAGCACCTCTGATTATACAGGTCAGGCTGATTATACGAGCTGTCACCAGCGGCAAAGTAGCGCACAGCTTCGTGCCCACTGCCATACACGGACTCTGGTCTCAGGCTGCTTCCAAGGGAATCCGCTCCTGCATATCCAGTTTGAAGGTCCCATAGGGCGTCACGTGGGTATAAATCAGCGGGGTCAACGCACGCAGGTCCTCTGGGGTCATCCGCGCCCACCACGTCGCGTCTGTCAGGACCTGCTGAATCATGAAGGTGTTGATGTACACCATCGCAATCTGGAGCAGGTGCAAGGCTAAGAGGGCCAGCTCCTGGTCTTCCTGCCGATTGGAGGCGAGTTCGCCGCCACGCCCATAGAAAATGAAACTATTGGCACTATTCCAGTTCTCAATAACTTGGAGCCCCTCATGGATTTCTCGTCGTAAGGCCTCTTCATGAAGATAGCGACAGATTATGTGGAATTCATTTTGTCAAGAGCAACTGAGAGGTGAGCCTGTTGCCAACTTTCCTCACGATATAGGGCAGAAACGCCTATATTGTCTTTATCCTTCCTGTCTCAAGATTTGCCCTCCTGAATGACAGGGAGGGACTGCTGGGCCAACTGGCGGGGCGTCTGACCAGTTGGTGTGGGGACATCCGCGAGCCGTGTCAACAGGCGCTCCACGGCCTCTGCTCCCTCCTCGACAGCTCCTCGCTCCTCTTCCGTTAAGGGCATCGCCGTCAGCATCCGCTGCAAGTGGTCTTTAGCCTCTAAGAGCTGGCTCGTCGTGGAGCCTTTTGGCACGTAGAAGTCACAGCGTGCACAGGCCATCCGATGCGGACATTGCTCAAAGAAGCTATATGTACAGTAGCCGTGCCCCAGGTCAAAGTATTGCCAGGGCGTGCCATGGGCCGCCGCCCCCTGTTCGACCACCTCCCGGTCAATGAGCACTTCGATCGTCCGTACGTTGCGCGCGAAATAATCCGCATCCGTATAGGCTTTGGCCAGGGTGGTCGGGGTAATACG
>JBMDXC010000541.1:0-9825 GCA_048594805.1 Candidatus Entotheonellaceae bacterium
ATCCTGGACCTGTTGGATAGCTTTTCGTCGCTCTCCCTCAGCCATGCCGACAATGCTCATCGGATCTTGGGTCCGCTGATTGCCCTGGCACAGTCGCAGCATCTGGGGGTGCTTGGGCTGCTGCACACCGGGAAACAGCGACGACGTGATCTCAATGCACTCCTGGGCTCCGTTGAATTAGCGGGGCTGGCGCGATCCGTCCTCTTGCTCGAACCTTATGAGCCTCAGGGGGCAGCAGCCGCTGCCCCCGACAATGCCACGACCGTGACGACACCGACAAAGCGGTTGCTCCACATCAAATGTAACCTGGGACCGCTCCATGAAGACCTCCTATTCAGGATTGAAACGGTCCAGATACCAGGGGGCATTACGGTCCCCCAGATCGTCTTTGAAATCCTTGCTCGTGAGCCCCCCTAGAACACTGATCAATTGCTTAAACACTGGCTCTCAGAAAGTTCGTAAATGCAGAGGCATGTGTTCTGAGAGCATGTCACATTGCGTGTACGTTCCCCCGTCGCTGGGATGGACACCTCAGTATTCCCCAGGAAACACGCCAATGTAGCTGAGCAAGGTTCTCGCGAATTGAGCAGCGTTCTAGGAGTTATCCAGGGATATCCCGCTTCTGCTCATTCGGTTTTCCCGTGAACCTTGCAGGGGTAGCTGTGTTGCTGCGCCCATGCCGTCTTGCACCCACCCCCAACCTGTACAGCCGAGGATTCGTGACTGATATCATTGTACTCAAGGAATAAGGGTTTGCTTTGCCACAGGGTCCCGGCATCGAAGTATTGGAGGTGGGCGTACTCCGTCCTCACCGGCGCTTGGCAGGTGGGGATATCGATGGGGTGTTTATGAATAAGCTAGGGGAGTAGTTTCAGGATACGAGCTGATGTGATCAGGTGCGGAAGGTTTGGGACTCCGGGCTAAATACGCTTTAGACATGTACCATATCGGAAAGGAGGACACTCGTGACTTTGGCATATCACATCTTCCGCTCCAAATTTTCCAGGTGCTGCTCTCACAACAGGGAACACTGGCAGGAGATATGAGGCTGCGTAGATAGTGTGTGCGGGCTCATGTTAAGAGAAGTGCATCATGCTACCCGATAAAGGCACACGTGATAGCATGACGAATGGTGCACATTCATCGTTCTAGGTAGCGTAGAGATGGCATATGCAGGCGCTCAGGGGGAAGGACAGGGGACGTCCCGAAGAGAAAAGTAGCTGAAAGTGGCGTATAGGCGTTTGTAGGATTGAGAAGAGAGGGGTTGAGACGTTCCTCAACCCTTCCCTGAGTTGACAGCGTTTACGAGTGAACTCGTTCATGATGGAGGGCGTGGGGGTAGGGTCCCTAGAGGCACTGGAGACCCTTATGAACAGAGTGGAGTGATATCCTAAACGGGAATTATTTTTCCCCTGCACCCAGCTTCGCTGTCGCAGGCTCCAGGAGCGCCTTTCTAAATGGGCAATACACCGCCAGCACACTGTAATAGAAACTGTAATACTTTTGGTGTGAATTTCGACATACGAGGGAGGAATCGGTAGTACGGGGGAACTCTCTAAATCGCATTTATTAAAGGAGTTTAACTGAGGAGAGGAGGTCGGGGCGCCCGGATTTGAACCGGGGACTTTCGGCTCCCAAAACCGACGCGCTACCAGGCTGCGCTACGCCCCGATCACGATTTTTCCACTACTTAGAGATGCTCGGTGGAACAGTTTTGTGAGAGTGTGATGAAAATTGTGATGAACGATACGCACAAGTCTTCTGTAAAGCCAACAAAATATCATTCTCCGACGCAATGTTGTACCGAATGATAATGCATTCATGAACGTCGGCACGTATTCTATCACGTGCTGAGAAACGCCTCAAGGCATTGCATGCTCGGAAATCTTGTCTTCACGTCGCCAAGCCTCACTTGGCTGCTTTCGCACGCGCAACAAGCCGCTGCGGGCTATCCATGCCAAGGCTACACCAGCGGGCAGAACTCGTGGGGCAGTGGCAGGAAGACGCACACCCCCTATGCCTACGTCTGATCATCACCTGGAACCGCCAGACGAAGGCGTGCTGCTACTTGTTGACGCATGTTCCCGCACAGCACTCTCACCTCAACATGATCTGCCAAAAGGCCGCAGTGCTCGTTCCACTACGAGACTCTATCCAGTGGATAGATCGGCCGGCGGATGTTTTGGTAGGGATAGCGCTCCAGGCGTGGGCTCGTGATGCCAGGCGCATCAACCTCGATGGTCTCGACAGCAATAGGATCGAAGGCGGCTCGATAGTGCGCGGCAGACTTCAGGACGAGCATCTGACGCTCGGTTGGCTCGATGCCAAAAGCGCGAAAGTACTGCAGGTCATTGGGATGCGCACGGTGTTCGGTAAGCATCAGTTCGATACCGCCGTGGCCGCCAATTTCGAGCACCACGCAACGGCCTACTGTCTGCAGCACACCACGACCCATAGGTCCTTGCCGCACGAAGGAGCCTTCGTGGATCAGGCGGACTTTGCCCGTGACGGGGACCGGGTCACCGTGCAGCTTGTCGCGCTTGCCCCCTACCAGCAGGCTGACTTCCGCCCCCAGACCAGCGGCGAGGCAGATGTTAATGGCCTCTTGGTCGCTGATGGAGCAGACCGCGGCGTTGCGTGCCCCCATATCAAGTAACGTCTTGAAGGTAACCGTGGCATCCCCTGCCGTCCCACCAGCACCGCTATCGGCAATATCCGCCAGGATAACAGGGCCACGCGGTGCTGCCATGGCCCGACGTACAGCTTCCTCGGGCGGCGTGGGGTGCACAAGCCAGTTGTCACCCTCGGCCACGGCAGCATCTGTCACCTGCTTGGCCAGGCGTGCAGCGAGGGCTGCATCGTTATCAGTGACGACTACACACGAGAAGCCCGCTGGCGCGATATCTGCAAAGGGGAAACCACCAAAGGCCGCGATGCTGATGACGCGAGGGTCTTCCTCCAGGCGGTGCACGAGGTCGATGATGCGCTTCATGGGCGTGTCGCGTGTCGTAACCTGCGTCTGCAACGGGGTGAGCAGGGGAGGACATTCCAAGGCCATCGTCGGTCGGAGTTCACCCCGGATGATGCGCACTAAAATGTTCGCCGCTTCACGGGCGCGCTCATACATATCCACATGGGGGTACGTGTCGTATCCCGTGAGGGCATGACAGTTGCGGATCATGCGCGGCGTCATGTTGGCATGCAAATCCAGGGTGGTGACGATGGGCATATCGGGGCCAACCAACCGGCGTATGGCCTCCAGCACATGTCCCTCCCCATCGTCCAGGTCGTCCGTCACCATGGCACCATGCAGATGCAGCAGCACACCGTCAATCTTGCCCGCCGCCTGAATCCCCTCGAGGAGATGCCCACTAAAATAGTCAAAGGCCGCACGACTCACCGGGCCACCAGGGATGGCACTGCCAAAGACCGTCCAGATGAGTTCGAAGCCGTGCTCCTCGGCGGCATCCATGAACGCCGCCTCAATGGTATTCGTGCCCCGAAAGCGACGTGGAGTCTCACTGCCATGGGAGATGCCTTGCTTGGCAAACTCCTCCATGGTGGTGGGAATATTTGAAAAGGTATTGGTTTCGTGCGAAAACGTCCCGGTTACGATGCGCATTTTTTGACACTTTCCTCAGAGGAAATGTGTGAGGCAGTGGAAGTCACCTGTGGTTTGAGACCGCACACCTCAGCCACGAGTTCATATGACCGCACCCGCTCCGCAAACCCATAGCAGATGGTCACGATACTGATGTCGGTGGTTTGATATTGCTCAGCAATGGTCTCCAGACCGGCTTTCACCTGCTGCGGATTGCCGTCAATGTAGGAGCGGCTAAATTCGGCAATGTAGGCCAGTTCCTGGGGACTATAGTGGTAGGCCAGGGCAGTTTCGACTGCGGGCACTCCACCACGTTGCCCCAGGGCGGTTTTGAGTTTCGCCAGGTTGCGACTGCTGGCCAGGCGCCTGGCCTCTGCCTCGGTCTCAGCACATAAGACATGCACCCCCACACTGACCTTCGGCTCGGACAAATAGGCTGAAGGCCGAAAATGGCGGCGATAACCTTCCACAATGGCTGGCCCGTCTTCCACGGCAATCGCAAAAAAGTGCGCATAGCTAAACGGCAGGCCCAGCATGGCGGCCAGATAGGCCGATTCGGTGCGCGAGCCGAGCAGCCACACTTCCGGTATGGTCCCCTTGCCCGGTGCGGCATGCACTGCAGCGAAGGGATGTGTCGGCTCCAGGTTGTCACCCAGATATCCTAATAAATCCGTAATCTGCTCTGGGAAATAACTGATATCGCGCGGCCGTCCGGGATAGGACAGCGCCGCCGCTGTGAGGTGATCACTCCCTGGCGCCCGGCCAATACCCAGATCAATCCGGCCAGGATACAAGGTTTCCAGCAGACGGAAATGCTCCGCCACTTTGAAGGCGCTATAGTGTGAGAGCATCACGCCCCCACTGCCCACCCGTATACGCTGCGTATGCGCTGCGATCTGGCCTACGAGAATCTCCGGGCTCGTGCCAGCAAAATTGGGCAGATTGTGATGCTCTGCCACCCAGTAGCGCTCGTAGCCCATGGCTTCTATGGCCACGGCCAGTGCAATCGTCTCCCGCAGCGCGTCGGCCGCTGTGCCCCCGGCGCGCACGGGTGACTGATCGACCACCCCAAGATGCAACGTTGCTGCCATCTGCGTCTCTCCCTCTCCCGCTCGCCTCGTCTCCCCGTCTTCCCCTTAGGGACGTACCCAGGTCTCAGACCACGCCAGACAGGCGGTGCTGCTGTCCTTGTCTCCACGCTTCTGCGGGAATGGCTGCCCGACAGCGACGCGCTCATTGAGAGTCACCTGCGCCCGACGGGCTGGGATAAAGCAGCTGTACACGCCATGCGGACGGCCCTCGACACTCCCGGCGGCGACGGTGAGCATAAAAGGCTCACCAAAGTCGTACCAGGTCAGGGCAATATGATCGTCCTCCGACTCCACCGTCTCCGTCCAGAAGGACCAGTGGTCACCGGACTTGGCAAAGAGCGCCTCAATCACCGGTAGGTTCTGGTCAGCAAACGGCGGATAGAGCAGGCTCTCAATCTCACCCTGGAGCCAGCGCGTCATGGCGATATTGTCAGAATAGATGCGCACGGCATTGTCCGTCACGTCGCTCTGGATGAAGAGGACATGTCCAGGCCCGCCAGGGGAGTACAAAATACGCCAGTGGCTGACCCGCGTCATCTGTGGACCATTTTCTTCTAAATGCAGGCGGATAAAGGAGTTTTCACCAGTGAGACGGACCTGGTTGGGATCAGTATCGGGCATGGGATTTCTCCTTTGTAAGCAAGACGACACTGTTGGAGGCTACTATGATACCAGGATATGACCGCCACGACACCTGCCTTGCTCCTTCTCCCAGCGGAGAGAGGACGACGGACGCCTTGACGTGCCTCGGCGCTGCCCCTAGAATCGACCCAGAGGGAGGAGTGCTATGCCAGTCTCAAACACACTGATTGCCGCAGCAGACGCAGGGCTCTATGCCCACCTGCAGCGGCTGGCCAGCGCAGAGCGCTGCGTGTTCTTTGCCGGGCTGCCTGGTACGGGCAAGAGCCTGCTCAGTCATCAACTCACTCACCTGGCCCATACCCTGGGTCGCACTGTGCACATGCTGCAGTGGGATGTGGCACGTCCAGTATTTGAAGCCAGTGCCGCAGGGCAGCGCTATCCTGTGGTGCATGGCGTCACGCATGGGGTCATCCGCAAAGCGGCGGGTCTGTGGGCGCGCCAAGCCGTGGTGCAGTGGCACCAGCGTAATCCTGAGGCCGGTCATCTGCTCATTGGCGAGACACCGTTTGTGGGCCATCGCTTCATCGAACTTGCCCGCCAGTGTGCGGATGCCGCTGAGCCACTGTTGCAGATGGCCTGTTTCGTGGTGCCGGTGCCTTCCCGGACCGTGCGGGACTTCCTCGAAGCTGAACGCCAGCGCCGCAGCCTCAGGCCACTCCATGCACAGGAACGCGAAGACGCTCCGCCACAGGTCTTGCGTGACCTCTGGCGCCATCTGACTCACATTGCCCCAGCGCTCGGCGTTGGCGCAGCTCTTCCCGCGTCAGTGGTCGAGGTGCCTTATGACCCGCTGCTGTATCAAGCCGTCTACCAACGCCTGCTGACGCAGCGCCAGGTGCTGGTCTTGCCGATGCACACTATCCTGCCTACTACGACCCTGTCAGTCTACGATTTTGCCGCGCCCCGGCAGAATATTGTGCCCACGATGGAGGAAGTCACGCGTTTTATTGGGGAGGTGGAAGCACAGTATCCAAACCTTGACCTGTTACAACAGGATATTGATCGTTGGTATGTAGCGTTCTGAGAGTCTATGCTGCCCGACAGCCACCGGCCTCAGCGCGTCAAAATGCATACTGGAAGCCCAGGGTCACTTGCGGTATCTCACCGACAAAACGTACTTCGATATTGACGACAAACTCTCCACCCGGGAAATCGACCAGGGGATAGATATGCGCCCCCAGAAAAATACGCCCAGGAATCTCACTCTCGAGATTCGTCCGTGTCCCTAGGCTCTTGTCCCGTATGGTGATGTCAGTATAGTGGTAGACTCCACCGCCATAAAATTGAAAGGCGCCAAAGCGGCGTGATCCCAGGCCCAGGCCGATGTCGATCTCTTCCCACGTCCCATCGCGGTTTGGATTGTTGTTATCGTCACTGTCAAAGCGTAAATACTGGCCGATGAGTCCCACACTGCCCCAGGAGCGTTGCAAGAGGCGGAGACGCGCACCACCACCATAGGCAAAATCAAAGTCGCCGTTGAACTCGGTGCGCCGCACATTGAACTCCGCCATGCCAAAACGAGCGTAGATTTCACTCCAGTCCGTTGGACCGAAGGCCACAGTCAGCAAGCCGCGTCCACTGGTCGCTCTGGCATCGCCCAGACCATCGAGCGTTTCCTGGAAGCTGTCACCGGCCAGCTCAACGCGGGCGTGCAGGGGACGCAGGCGTGGCACGGGATAGCCCAGCATGCCCGCCGCTGCTGTGGTCACCAGCGTGTGGAGCAGACACCACAGGACGACGCTCACGAGCAAAAGCCGCGTTGTTACATGCATCGGGTCGCTCCACCGTCGACCTGCATCAGGGCCCCGGTGATGTACGAGGTGCGTGCAGAAGCCAGAAACACCGCGAGAGCCGAGAGCGCTACATGCACGCCTCCTGCGGCTAGCTCTGCAGCGACGGCTTTGCCAATGCCTTTGCTAGCCCTGGTGACGGTCGCAACTTTGCCCTGTAAGCCAAGTTCCATCGCCCTATGATGCCTCCTGGATGTGCAGGCAACGTGCTTTAACGCAGCCGCCGCCGTCTGCCAGTCGCCTGGGCCTCCCGCATGGCCCAGATCTTGTCCCACAACGCGGCTGCCTCGGCATCGCGATTGAGCTTTTCAAGCAAGAAGGCCAGCCGCTGGGCGGCTTCCAGGTTCTCGCCGTCAAGCTCCAAGGCGCGTTGGTAGGCAGAAATGGCTGGCTCGTATTGGCCTTGCTGTTCGTAGAGCATGCCGCGTTGCACGTGGTCTTCAACCTGTGGCGGTTCGTATCCCGGGGGCCCCTGGGATACGGTGGGAGCTAGAGCAGTCTGGGACGGTTCATCGCCCTGCTGCAGCGTATCGAGTTGCTCTAAGAGGTGATCCAGGTCTGGCTCATAACGGCCTGCCCCCTGCTGCGAGCCCTGGAGTTGTGCTTCCAGTTCGGCAATGTGGGCTCGCAGTTGCTCATTCTCCCACTCCAGTTGCCGCTTTTCCTCACGCAGCCGTGAGACGAGCATGGTCGTTTCACGGATCTTGGCTTCCAGTAACTCGAACTTCTCAGCGTACATGCTCTCCCCCTTTACGCCTCTGGACAGGGCGAGGCTGCTCGTGCTGGTGCGCGTCAGGCTCTTTGGTCAGATGCTCCAACATGGCCATGAGGCGGTCAAGACACTCGCCTATCTGGGCGTGCTCCTCCTGGAGCATATGCCATTGGCGTTCCGCCTGCATGCAGCGCTGACGCCACTCTTCCAGGAGGGCGAGATGGCCTGTCTCGTCCTGGTGACGCTGTAACGGTCGACGCAGTGTCTGGCGCTGATTTTCCGGGACTACATTGGCGAACCAGCGTCCCTGATGCTCAACGACTGAGACGATCACATACACCCGGTTGTTATACTGAATACACGTACCGACTGCGAGAAGATGATGCTCGAGCGCACATTCAACGCCCCACGACGTGTTGGCGAGCCCGTAGACCTTGCAGCATACCTCCATGATATCCCCTTGCTGAGATGACGGTCCGCTCCACAATTACCGGGGAAAGTCGTGTGGGACATAAAGTCCGTCTGGCGTTTTGGATAAGGTTCACTGTAGTGCAGAAGCGCCGACCTTGTCAACGTAAAAGTCGGCTCTCCGAGCATCTTTGCCTACTATGCCCGCAGGTCAGAATGGCCGCGTCACCATCAAGAGCAGGATAAGGACGACGATCCCAGCCGATATATAGGACCACTGCTGCCACTGGCGCTCGTGCTGTGCCAGCTCTGCCGGTGCCTGTCCGCCGCTGGCAGCTTCCTCGGCTTGGGCAATCATAGCTTTACGGGCGCGTAAGACGAGCACATGCCAGAGGATGAGCCAACCCAGGAAGAGCACCAGGCTCAGATGCAGCCAGCCACCCTGCATGCCACGATAGATGATCAGCATGATCCCCGTCGCCAGCACCACTCCCCAACCGGGCAGGGTGAATATCCGATCGGCGACCCGGACACTGCGATTGGCTACCGCCCGCGCTTGCACTCCTCCCAGCGCCGCCAGACGCTTACGCCAAAACGGCGCCATGAGGAGATTGCCGAGCAACACCACAACGGCCAGGATGTGCACAACTCGCATCAACCACTCCATACGTTTTCCCTCGTCTTTAGAGCGCCTGAGGTTGACGACCACCGCTTGTTTTCAACGCCTCCCGGATCATACTCTATAATGTCGGCGATAGCGAGTATAGATGCCCAATACTGCGTACAGCTTTGGTGGAGGCCACGAAGTAGGAAGCGCCCAGATAGGTCTACTATTGCACCGAGTTGCCCTCTCATGACCTTTGCGGGGAATGCTTACCTTAGGAAGGACAGTTATACTGCCATGTCACCACCTGAGAGGCTCTCGGGCTCTCGGGTGGTTGCTAGGGTACGGTCAACTCTGCTATGCTCTGCGCATGCCTGGGTCGCCATCATTGCGTTCCGGGTCAGGGCAGACTACAGTGGTGCTGTACGGTGGGAGAGAGCCATGGAAACAGAAGACATCCTGATGTGTCCCGGCCCAAACGAAATTGCTGACCGCGTTATTCGGGCGATGCTGCACCCGGCAGCGTGTCCAGTGTACGAGGAATTTCAAGAGTTTTACGAGCAGACCCTGGATATGCTGGCGCAGGTATTCCAGACCACGAACCAGGTCGTGCCCCTCCCAGGCTCAGGCCGCAGTGGCCTCGAAAGCGCCATCACCAGTGTTGTTGAGCGCGGTGAGCGCACCTTAACGATTGCCAATGGCCAGTTCGGCGAGCTCGCCATGCGGATTGTCAATGGCATTGGGGGGAAAGGCGAAGCTTTCTCGAGTCCATGGGGTGCGCCCATTGATCTCGATGCCTTTGCCGAGAAGCTGGCCAGCGGGCCCTACAAGCTGGTCACCATGGTGCACAATGAAACGTCGACTGGCGCCCTATATCAAGCCGGGGACATCGCGCGCTTGGCGCACCAGAATGGCGCCTTGTTTCTCCTGGATGCGGTGTCTTCCCTGGGCGGAGCGAACCTCCCCATGGATCCCTG
>JBMDXC010000542.1:0-3847 GCA_048594805.1 Candidatus Entotheonellaceae bacterium
CGGTGGTTTTTGTAGCGCTCGGGGTCAGCAGGTGGCGTCATGTCGGCTGGCTCTCCTCAGGTTGACTCAGTCCGCAAGGGGGTATGGCGGCGGGCATTATGTCATAGGGTGGGGAGGATGGTCAACAACTTGACAATGCCCCTCCCAGCCATTCCCGACGTGACGGCGGCGGCCGTACGGGCCGCGTTTCCGAAGGGCAATCTCTACGTCGACCTGCGGGCCGAGTTTGGCACGCTTTATACGGATCAGCTCTTTGCCGATCTCTATCCTCCTGAAGGCCGCCCGGTGGAAGTGGCTCCCTGGCGCTTGGCGCTGGTCGTGGTGATGCAGTATATCGAAGGGCTCACCGACCGCCAGGCGGCCGATGCCGTGCGGCGCTGCATGGATTGGAAATATGCCCTCAGCCTTGACTTGCATGACCCGGGCTTTGACTTCACCCTGTTGCACGATTTTCGGCAGCGGTTACTCACCCATGAGGCCGCTCAGCGATTGCTCGATACCTTCCTGATGGCCTGCAAAGCGCGTGGGTGGATCAAAACACGGGGCACGCAACGGACGGATTCTACGCATGTCTTGGCGGCGATCCGGACGCTCCACCGTTTAGAATGTGCCTTAGAAGCGGTGCATTATGCCCTCAACCAGCTCAGCGCTGCTGCCCCCGCCTGGGTGCAGCAGCACGTGCCGCTGGACTGGTATACGCGCTACGGCCTGCGGGCGGACCAGATGCGCTTGCCGAAGGAGGCCAGCAAGCGCGAGGCCCTGGCGCGGCAAGTGGGCCTGGACGGCTATCAGCTCCTGGACGCGGTTGGGGCGGCCACCAGCGCGCCGTACCTCCGCACCCTGCCCGCCGTGGAGGCGCTCCGGCAGATCTGGGTGCAACAATATTATCGCTGTAGCGTCCCGGAGATGGCAGAGGTCCGCTGGCGCACCACAGAGGAGCAACCCCCGGCGGCCGTGCGTATCACCTCGCCCTATGAGCTTGAAGCCCGCTACTGCACGAAACGCGATACGCAATGGGTGGGCTATAAGCTGCACCTCAGCGAGACCTGTGAGCCAGAATACCCCGATCTGATGACCCAGGTGCTCACGACCCCGTCGACTACGCCCGATTGTACGATGGGACCGCCCATCGTCGAGGATTTGGCTGCCCGAGACCTCCTGCCTGGGACGCACCTGTTCGACCGCGGCTACGTGGATGCCGATTTCCTGGTGACCGCGCAGCACCACCAGGTCGATGTGGTCGGCCCGCCCTTTGGGTCGTAGAGTTGGCAACACAAGATTGCCTATGGCTATGACTTGCAAGCCTTCGTCTTGGATTGGGAGGCCCAGCAGGCCCGCTGTCCCCAAGGGCATACGAGTGTTAAATGGACTCCAGGCCACGATGTCTCCGGCGATCCGGTGTTTCGGATCCGCTTTGACCGGGCCACCTGTCGCGCCTGTCCCACCCGTGCAGTATGCACCACTGCCAAAGATGCGCCACGCCAACTCACCGTCCGCCCCCAAGCCCACCACGAAGCGATCCAGGCGGCGCGACAGCGTCAGGAGACGCCCGCGTTCAAAGCCCAATATGCGTTGCGGTCGGGCGTGGAGAGTAGCCTCTCGCAAGGCATCCGACGCTTTGCGCTGCGTCAGAGTCGCTACCGCGGCTTGGCGCGCACGCACCTCCAGCACCTGCTCACGGCTACGGCGATGAATATCGTACGGGTGATCGCCTGGCTTAAGGGCGAACCGGGAGGCGAACGCCGGCGAAAGCCAGGATACTTTGCGCGGTTGGCGCCGCATCCCTTATCACGTCAGGCAGTTATTTGTTAAGGGGACTTAACCAACAGAGTCCTTCAAGGGAAGGTACATGTCCTCGACAAAACACAGCCTCAGCAGCTCGTGCTCTTTCAAACGTTCTTACCGGAAGATGACCCGGACGAGAAATTTTCGAATACCATCGAATTCTACGACGCTATCCCAAAGTATTTTTCGAATCCTCGCCTTATGGAAAGTATGCGTAAAGATGGCATCTAACTCCCACGACTTGAGCGGGATTTTCAGCACCGGGGAGAGGCATACAAAGTAACGATACGTCCTGCTCGCCTCATGGGTCGCGATGGGATGGACAAAGAATATTATCCCGGTCCGCGCGAAGAACTTGTGGAAGAGGCGCTTCGCAAACTCGCCTGTGATCGGCTGAACGGCGTGTATTTAGACGATCAGGCTGGAGTGCAATTTACGATCTATGAACTACATAAAGAACTACAAGCCAGAGGGCATGATTTCGCCCGAATGAGTCTTGTCGAGTCTCTGCGTATCTGTAATGAGTCACACATACGTGTGACAAAAGACCAGGGGGAGCTCGTTCTGGGATCTCCTATCTTTCCCGTATTACTCTTAGCACGGAAAAAAGAATGGATACAGCATCCGAAGGACACACGCTGCTACGTACAATTTCATCCGTTAATTACCCAATGTATTAGTCACTTAACCTATCGGCAATTTGATTATGCCGTCTACATGAGCTACACATATCGCTTGTCTCGATGGCTCCATAAGCGGTTAGCCCATATGTACATCCAAGCGGGGATGATGCACCCCTACACGATCCGGTTAAGCACGATTCTGCGTGATAGTGGCACGTTGGAATGTGCACAAAATTACAATAATGCCCGCAGTGTAGAACGTGCTCTTGACGAACTCGAAAAGCGACAAATTATTTTAGCGGTCACCAAAGAAACCCTCCGCGGACCGCGGAATCGCCTGCTGGACATCAAGTACTCATTACTGCCGACAACAGAGTTTGTCAGTGAAGTGAAACGAGCCAATCAGCGTGCTACCCAACTACTCCAACGTCTTCACCCTCTCGACCAACAATCTTCCGACACGTAGGCACATATATGGGGTTCTATGGAGGGGCTCTCAGCTGAGAAGAGGTAAAATATGGTGCTCTGCGGAGGGAAGTAGATAGACATGGTGTTCTAGGGAGGATGTTCCAGGCGACGTTCAGCATAGATATGGTGTTCTAGGGAGGGGATGCCCGCGAAATATGGTGTTTTAGGGAGGACACCCTGTAGAATATGGTGTTCTAGGGAGGGGAAGTCAGCAAAATATGGTGTTTTAAGGAGGAAGTCAGCAAAATATGGTGTTTTAGGGAGGGAGTTGCCTGGCAAAATATGGTGTTTTAGGGAGGGCATATTTTTTACATGTTCAAAACTATCAAAGGCTTAGTAATATTTTGCCCGCCTATACCTACTGTATGTCTCGGCGCAACTTACGTGGTGGCATACACTTACGGGTACGATGGTAGTAGAATCGAGCCAGCTCATTGCGCATTAATTGACGCTGGACTTGGCCACAGATCTCGTCAACGCCGGGTGTGTAGTAGACCTCCAGCAGGAGCTGGCTCAGCCCGTAGCGGACTTGTGGCAGGGTCATGGCCGGGGTCAACTGCTGACCCCGGTGAGTTTCACCAATCAAGAACCACACCGCCAGCAGCGACAAGGTCATGTGGTGATGCCAGCCTTGCCAGGTGCGCACCTGATACTCATCCATGCCGACTTCGCCCTTGCCTCGTCGAAAACTCGCTTCAATACAGGCACCCGCTTCGATCACCCGCGCCAGTTCTGCCAGCGACGGTTCTTTGAACGCCAGCTTGGGCCCAGCCGTCGGCGTGAGGTAATAATGGTAGGCCCGGGGGTAGCGAAGGTCGAAATTTTGGCCAAGTAGCATCGGATGTGCACCTCGCCGCCTGCAATGATTTGATTCTTCTACTCGTGTTGATGAGAACACCTCCTGCAACGCTCCAGTAGCGCTTGATGAGGTGGCAGGGTCATGCAGGAGGTGAGGCACCTTTGTCCGCAGA
>JBMDXC010000543.1:0-5071 GCA_048594805.1 Candidatus Entotheonellaceae bacterium
CGGTATGAGCGCAACGGCCAAGTCTGGTACTCGCACAAGACCACTGATGGTCGCTGGTGTCGTGGGCAGTAGGGCAGACCGGGTAAGGTGTGTAACTTCCTACCCTGCCAAGTGTTGTAAGTCCTCCGTAAGTCCAAGCCCCTCGCGTTTACAGCAGTCATGCGGCCTGGGAAATACTGTCTGTCATAGAAGGGACTATTAGGCATGTTTTATAGCCCTTGTTGGCGTCCTCTACTGCTGCCCAGAGTCTCGTGGGCGGCGGTAACGCCAAAAAAGCACATAGGTCCTACAGCAAAAAAAGAAACGGCTACAGAGAAAGCATGACTTTCCCTACAGCCGCCCCAGCATTTCTCTTCCTCGTGGACTTACAGTGGACTTACATCAAAAATTCCAACCTGCAATAGCAGCTAAAATCTTCTCTAAGCCTTTGACTTTCCAAGTGGGCGATACAGGGCTTGAACCTGTGACCTCTGCCGTGTGAAGACAGCGCTCTTCCAGCTGAGCTAATCGCCCTCTTGACGGCTGCAGGAGTCTATGGACGGTAGGAGATTCGAACTCCCGACCTCTGCCTTGCGAAGGCAGCGCTCTCCCAGCTGAGCTAACCGCCCGTCACACCGTGGTGCTTCTCCCTGGGCGATGGCACCACTACCCCTTGCAGGCGCACAAGCTTACTGGCATTGCTCACGGATGTCAAGACGTGCGCTTCGCGATGCCCTGGCATGCCATGCACAACAGAGACCCGCTGAAAATTACCGTTAAAGTAGTTGACAATGGCGCGCGGATGATATATCGTGACAAGGCTCTGAGGGAACAAATCCGGAGAAGGGTAGTAGCTCTCTCAAGCAGAGATATATGCCTAGGCCTGTACACCTTACCAATATTTTTGATCCCATCTCGACACCAGCCCAGGCTATCCTCGAACTCTCGTGGCTGGTGCTGTGGATCTGCGCTGGCATTTTTGTTATCGTCGTCGGCCTCCTGACCTATATCCTCATGCGGTTTCGGCACCGTGGCTCTGACACCGATGAGCCGCCACAGGTGTACGGGAGTAATCAAATTGAACTTGCCTGGACCGTGATTCCATTGTTGACCGTGGTCGTGCTCTTCCTGGTCACGGCACGCACGATCAGGGCGGTGCAGAGTGCTGTCCCACCCCATGGAGCCCTGCAGGTGACGATCGTCGGACACCAGTGGTGGTGGGAGATCCGTTACCCGGCCCTTGGCATTGTGACAGCCAACGAATTGCACGTGCCGGTCAGTGACCGGGTCACGCCACAGCCAACTTTTCTGCGGCTGGAATCGGTAGATGTGGCGCACAGTTTCTGGGTGCCACGTCTCGCCGGCAAGACCGATGTCATCCCCAATCGTGACAACCACATGTGGATCGAGCCATTCGAAGCGGGGACCTACCTGGGCCAATGTGCCGAGTACTGTGGGACACAGCACGCCAACATGCTCCTGCACGTCATTGTGCACACGCGGGATGATTTCGCACGCTGGGTGGCAGCGCAGCAACAGCCACCAGTACGCGATCCGGCCGTGCAGGCAGGCCGTGACCTGTTCCAGGTTACGGCCTGTGTGAACTGTCACACAGTGCGCGAGACGGTGGCCAACGGCACGTTTGGCCCTGACTTGTCGCATCTGATGAGCCGTGCCACGCTCGGGGCTGGCGTGGTGGACAACACCCCGCAAAACCTCCAGGCCTGGATGAAGAACCCACAGCACCTCAAGCCGGGGAACCTCATGCCTGACATGAAGCTGACGCCGCAAGAACTGGAGCACATCGTGGCCTACCTGGCGACGCTCAAATAGGCTCTGGGAGGACACCATGGCCTTCGCCGAATCTCCTCTCGCCCAACCACACGTGGAGGCGCCACGTCTGCCGCTGCTCGTGCGCTTGCACGACTGGGTGGTCACCGTCGATCATAAACGTCTGGGGATCATGTATATCTGCAGCGGTCTGCTGTTCTTTGCAGTCGGCGGGCTCGAAGCCTCAATCATGCGCTGGCAGTTGGCGTTTCCCAATCATGATGTGGTGTCACCTGAAGTGTTCAACCGCCTGTTCACCATGCACGGCACAACGATGGTCTTTCTCGTCGGCATGCCGATCATCCTGGGCCTAGCCAATTATCTCATACCCCTGATGATCGGAGCGCGCGATCTGGCGTTCCCGCGCCTGAATGCCTTTGGATTCTGGCTGTCACTGTTCGGCGGTTTGCTGCTTTACTTTAGCTATCTGGGAGGGGAGGGACTGTCTGGCGCCGGCACTGCCCCGGACGTCGGCTGGTTTGCCTATGCCCCGCTCACGGAACGCGCCTTCTCGCGCGGCCACAGTACCGACTATTGGATTCTGAGCCTGCTCGTGAGCGGCATTGGCAGTATCGCCACCAGCATCAACATTGTGACGACAGTCTTCTGCATGCGTTGTAAGGGCATGACCCTGGCACGCATGCCGCTCTTCGTGTGGCTGTTGCTCGTTGTGGCCGGGATGATCCTCTTCGCCATGCCACCACTGACGGCGGCTCAAATCATGCTGCTCCTCGACCGTTATCTCGGGGCCCGCTTCTTCGACACGCAGGCGGGGGGGTCTGCCTTACTGTGGCAGCATTTTTTCTGGATCTTCGGGCATCCCGAAGTGTACATCCTGATGCTCCCGGGGTTCGCCGCGGTCTCGGAGATCATCCCCGTCTTTTCCCGCAAGCCGATGTTTGGCTATGCTGCCATGGTAGGCGCCACGCTTGCCATCGCTTTCATCGGTATGGGCGTGTGGGCGCATCACATGTTCGCCGTGGGCATGAGTGCCATGGCCAATACCTTCTTTGCCGCGTCGACCATGCTCATTGCAGTGCCAACGGGCATTAAAATTTTCAACTGGCTGGCCACCATGTATGGCGGGAAGATCCGCTTTGCGACACCGATGCTGTTCTGTATCGGCTTTCTGTTCCAATTCCTGTGTGCGGGCTTGACGGGTATTATGCTGGCCGCGCCTCCCTTCGACTGGCAATTGAGCGACTCCTACTTCGTGGTGGCGCACTTTCATTACGTACTGATTGGCGGCTTGCTGTTTACAATTTTTGCAGCGCTGTACTACTGGTTCCCTAAGGCTACCGGCAAAATGCTCAGTGAGACGCTCGGGCGGTGGCATTTCTGGCTTCTGGTCATTGGTTTTAACCTGACCTTTGGGCCGCAGCATATCGCAGGGGTGCTTGGCATGCCCCGCCGTATCTACACCTATGCTCCCGGTCGCGGTTGGGAACTGTGGAATCTCCTGTCGTCTGTTGGCGTCGCCTTGCAGGCGCTGGCCGTGCTCTTCTTCGTGTGGAACGTCCTACGTGCCTTGCGCCAGGGGCCACCGGCAGGGGATGATCCGTGGGACGCCTGGACGCTGGAGTGGACGACGACCTCCCCACCGCCAGAGTATAACTTCGAGACGTTACCAGAGGTCCATAGCCGTCGGCCCCTCTGGGACTTGAAGCACCCGTACGATCCGGATTGGCACCACGAATAAGCCGGAGAGCCTGGCAATGATCAACACTACTGCCCGTACCTACCATGCCGAACCTACGGAGGAAGCCTTTCCGTCGCGCGGTCGGGTTGGCATGTTCTGCCTCATTGCGACAGAGGCAGCGCTGTTTTCGATCTTTGTCGTGGCCTATCTCTTTTACATCGGCAAAAGCTTAAGCGGTCCCTATCCTGCGCAAGTGCTCGAGATACCAATACTGCCTACGATCTGCCTCCTCGCCAGTAGTGCCACGATCATGCTGGCGGAGCGCGCCTTGCATCAGGGCTACGGCGTGCGCTTCAAGGGTTGGTGGCTCCTGACCATGCTGTTGGGTGTCGAGTTTCTGCGTGCCACTGCGGACGAATGGCACAGGTTGATCTTTATGCATCATCTGACCATCAGCACGAATCTCTTCGGGACGACGATTTACTCGCTGGTGGGGTTCCACGCCATGCATGTAACGGTGGGCCTGATACTGCTCACGCTGGTTTTGATCTTGAGTATCCGTGGCTATGTCACCCAGGCACAGAGTGAGCGCGTCGCAGCGCTGTCGTTGTACTGGCATTTTGTTGACGTCGTCTGGATTGTCGTCTTTCTCGTGGTCTATGTTATTGGTCGTTGACCAGGCGAGGCGGGGCAACATATGGCATCTGAAGAGAGAAAAACCCAGATTCCAGAGACTATTACAGTGCCCGCACCCACGGTCTGGCCCCTTGTGACGGCCCTGGGCCTCACGCTTGGGTGTGCCGGACTTGTCACCCACATGGCGGTCAGCATGGTAGGGCTGGTGCTGTTCCTGCGTGGTCTGGTCGGCTGGTGGAGGGATGTCCTGCCGGTGGAACAACACGAGGCTGTGCCGGTACCTCCCCCAGAACGGCGGGCGGCCCCGGTGCAAACACGGCTCCACGCCGTAGCGCATCTGCGACTGGGGGAAAGGGGCCATCGGGTGCGCATCCCGGCCGAGATCCATCCGTACTCAGCCGGCCTCAAGGGCGGCATTGTGGGCGGTATTGCCATGGCTATCGTGGCGGTAGCCTATGGCATCATCGCCCATGGTAGCCCGTGGTACCCGATCAACCTGCTCGCAGCTGTGGCTTTGCCTATGCCATCGCACATGCGTCTGGAGGAACTCACGGCCTTTAGCGCTCTCGCTCTGATTATCGCCCTGGTCAGTCACGCCGTCCTCTCCCTCCTGGTCGGCCTGCTGTATGCGGCGATGTTGCCCATGCTCCCACGCCATCCGGCGTTCTGGGGCGGGCTCATGACCCCACTCATGTGGACGGGCCTGATCTGGGCTTTTCTCGACGTAATCAATCCGACGTTGAATCAACATATCGACTGGCGCTGGTTCATCGCCTCACAGGTGGCATTTGGTATGACGGGCGGTTTTGTGATTGCCCGTTCAGAACGCATCGAGACGATGCAGACCTGGCCGATGGCAGCACGAGCTGGTCTGGAGACGTCGCAAGTGGATCCCGAACAGGAACAGGCACTATGAAGGGCAGGAGCGCTCTCATTGCGGTGCTGGCAGGTCTGACTGCCTTGGTCCTGGTGCTTGGCTGTGATCGG
>JBMDXC010000544.1:0-2247 GCA_048594805.1 Candidatus Entotheonellaceae bacterium
GTACGCGTCCCCGCCACTAGGAACCTCGATGAACATGTCCCCACCCACCACCGCACAGCGGTCGAGTACCCCGGCCGCCGCGAGACGCCGTTGCGCCCCCTCGGCCACCTCTGGGCGATCAAAGAGGACGCCTCGGAGTCCCGGAGTGCGGTGTAAGAGAGCGCCGAGCAGCGCGCCATAGCCGCCACCGACATCGACCAACGTCTGGAACCGTGCGAAGTCATACGCCCGGACCACGGCGTCGACGACTTGGCGCACGAGGCTGACCATGGCCTCATTCGTGATTTCACGTGCCTCAGGATGTTGATTCCGGTATTCCCGTCCGCTCATGCCAAGGACCTCACGATCCACGGACCCGCCGGTCTCGATGGCGCGACGTAGGGCTCCCCAACGCTGCCACTGCTCCCGGCCACAGGCATGGCGCGTCAACGCCCGCATCGACCGGGGATGGTCGGTCCTGAGGAGCGCGCCGAGCGCCGTCAGCGCGAAGGCTCCAGGTTCGACTTCCGTAAACAGTCCCACACTCGCCAAGGTGCGGAGCAGACGGTACAGCGCCTGCGGATGTGTCTGCGTCTGCTGGGCCAGCGCCGCGCTAGTCTGCGGCCCAGCGGCGAGCAGATCCGCCAGATTGAGCTCGGCCGCGACCCCCATCGCGGCCGAGATCCAGTAGCCCGACATGAGATGGTGGAGCTGGACGTCAGGTTCCGCCTGACTCAGCCACTGCAAATACGTCGCGCTCTCGACTTCCTCAGGCATCTTCGCGTCCCTTCTTTATGGGTGGAATCTCGCTCTGTGTGCCTCACCATGGGTTAACAGGCCATGGTGTCCTGGTCATACGCTCTTTATGGGATTTTCAGGCAGTTTTACCCAATGCGTATGATTAGGCATGAGAGGCGCTTCACTTGGTGCGCTATCATAGCACAGTTCTGCCAGACAGAGACCGGTGGTCGTTCTGAAGGGCGAGACAATGGGTGTCATAGTGTCCAATGCGAGAAAACACGCCTCAGCGAGGACTAGAGTTTTTGCCTTTTCTCACCGCCAAGCATTAGACAAAAAGGTATATATTAGGAAGGAACAAAATTTTATGCGTGGACTATACGGAAAACGCCCGTTTTTTGACATAACGCCGACTTATTCGAAGTACGAGCAGAGCGGGATGGAAGCCTTGGGGACCTTTCACCACTTTGGGGCACTCTGGGCAGCGTGTGCTGCCCAGCAAGGGACGAGCTCCGGGTGGATACTGCCTGGTGGTCTGCTTGGGCGAGCAGGCCTACCAGCGGACAGCTTCGAGGAACCGGTAGTCATACATCCAGTCTTTCTCCGGCTGGTCGCTGAGGATGGCAATCCGTCCGGTACTCACAAAGGCCAGCTTCAAAATCTCCCATTGCTCGTCCGTAATATCCCCCTGTTGGGAACTGATACCACCTTCCTCCCACAGAATCGTCACCGTGCGACTGGCAGCAATCTCGATGGTGCCCAGACTCGTGACGCGCCCAAAATGCCAGTCAAAATCGGCTCCCGCCTGTTCAGCGCGACTGGCTCCCAGCTCGTCTGCGCCAGCCCTGGTCATCCGACTCGGCGTTTTTTTTGAGGTTCTCGCTTCTGCCATATTCTTATGTGCTCGCTTCTCTATGCAGGGTTTGTCTCGCAGTCACCCCTTGGTAGCGGGTCATGGACCAGGAGGCGCTGCCAGGGCTGCGTGTGGCCAAATATCACGCCTTTGATGAGGTCGCCCGGCGCCAGAAACCATTGGAAACTCACGGGCTTCTGAAAGCCGGCATCGGCCCCAAAGGCGAGGACCGCCGCCTGCCGTCTGGGGCATCGGAGTCCGTCATCACGATCATGCGTAACCGCTGACACACCGGCAGGGCTTTGAGCCCTTGCTGCAGCGCACGGGTGTCCACTCCCAGCAGAGTAGAATCCAGGAGCAGGAGATCAGGACACCGGATGTACTCCCTGGCCAACTGGTCAAAAAAGTGCAGTATGCGTTGCCGCCTCTCCAGCACCTACAGGACAAACGGCAACTGATGCGCATGGAGCACCCGAGCGATGAAGTACACATCCGCCGGGTTATCCTCGACAACAGCGATGAAAAGCGGAGAGAAAAGAGTTGCGGTCTCCATGCGCAAGCCATCTCATGCTGGATATCGTACACCACACACCCTGAAGTATACCGCCTGTGACGGCCAGAGTAGTGCAGCGCGGCGGCGTCCCGGCGGTAACGCTTGAGCCGAAGAAAAATGCCCG
>JBMDXC010000545.1:0-7340 GCA_048594805.1 Candidatus Entotheonellaceae bacterium
CCTTGGCCTTCATCAGTGCACCTCCTTGACTAAGGAATAAAAGTCACCTTAGTACACCAGAGAAAAACTTCCAAATATATTTACCAAGCATTCAGCGCCAGTTTCATCTCCCGCTGGACATACCACGTTTGGTCACCGAGATGCGCGAGAAGAAGATCAAAACAAAGTGTGAGCTGTGGAGCGCTCGCGGGATTTCCCGTGTCCAGTCCTGCCCCGGCAACAAGTCTTCTTCATCCAGCCATGGCTCGAATCCGTCGATTGCCCGCAAGCGGTAATAGCCTAAGGGATCTGGGCTTTATCCTCGCTGGCATGGCAGAGGAAAATCCGTGCCACAATGCGCGCTCCTTGTCAAGATGCCTCGTCGCGTTCTCTCGCTTGTGTCTGCTGTGCGCGTAGAATAGCACATTTAAAGAACGAAACTTACCCCTCCGCGTTCCAAAGCTCGCCATAATCACCGTTACGCCAGTGCGGAAATAAAGTGACCGTATGGCAAGGGTCATGCGTGGCTATTCGATTTCTCAAACCTCTTATCTTTCAAGGCTTGTCCTTTTTCAATCAGGATGGATTGCCGTACGAAAATACTATCAGCTTATTTCCGCACTGATGTAATGAAGATTTTGGCGCGGTTTGCCGCGTTCACCGTGCCAGTCTATACATGCCGATTTCCGATAAACCAACATTATCATCACCAAGGCGGGCGTGCTTCGCCTCCTATTTTTCTCAGAGGGTCTGTTGCCATTGGCTATAACGAGCCATTATGGCCAATGGCCTGCCGGCGCCCAGGCTATTGTGTCCCGCCCCCTCTTGGCTCATAATGGAATTCTGACTGTTTATAGCCAATAGATTCCCCGCCTGTTTTGGGACTTTGCCTAAGAGGGGGAGGGGGCTATCATAGACCTATGCTAGACATGACCACGACACAAGCGATACAGATATTCCTGCGAGCCCTGGAGGGGCAGAACTTCTCGCCCAAGACCCTTCGCGCGTATGGGGATGATCTCAGCCAATTTATAAACTTTGTGGAGAAGAATCGCGTCGATTGGGACATCCCGACCCGCTTTGACCGCGCGGATATTGAAGGCTTTATGCAGTATTTGGCCTCCCAGCGAAGGAGCGGGGTCACGCGCGTTCGGAAACTGGCTGCCATCCGCAAATTCTTTGCGTTTCTCACGGAGAATAACATTCTGGCGGCCAACCCTGCCAATGCGGTCAAGGGCGCCAAGCGCGAGGAGAAAGAACCCAACATCCTCTTTAAGGAGCAGTACAAAGCCCTCTTATATGAGGCATCAGACAACATTCGAGACTACGCGATCATCCAGACCTTCCTGCAAACCGGCATCCGCTTAAGTGAACTGGTCAACTTACGTGTCGAGGCTATCGATTTTGAGCACAGAATCCTCACCGTCCGGCAGGGCAAGGGCAAAAAAGACCGCCAGATTCCCCTGGTGGATGAGGCAATCAAAGCGCTGCGCAACTATTACCGCTACCGCACCACCGAGCTTATATTGGATGATGACACCTTTTTCCTCGCTAAAAACGGCACGTCGATGAACGTCTCAACGGTCAAGTACCTGGTGGCCAAATACGTCAAAAAGGCGGGGATTCGCAAAAAGGTGAGTGTCCATACCCTCCGGCACACGTTCGGCGCGCACAAAGCGGATAAACACATGAGCCTTGCATCCTTGCAGGAGCTGATGGGGCACAAGAAGAAGGAAACGACCCTCAAGTACATTCACCTGGCCAAGACCAATTTGCGCGCTGAGATGGCTGAGACGGCGTTATAAGGCTGCCGTGACCCTTGCAGGGTTTAGTAATCTCTCTTACCGCGCTTTTCAAAGACGTGTGACATAATCCAGTTACAAAACTATGCAGCGGATTAAATTGTGTTCCCTGTGTGGGGACGAAATCCACTCCGGTACGTTTGTCAGTAGGAGGGATAATAAGACGCAGATTTGCGCCTTGTGCGCAGCGTTTGAAGACCTCTATGAACAGGAAGTTTGGCAAAGCGCATTGCAGAAGCGGGCACTGGTGAAAAGCGCACCCAATTAGAGAGGCCTCTGAGAACCAGCATTTCGTCTCACTTACTCGTCAAGCTTGAAAAATTGAGACTTTGTTTTTGAGACTGGTATGTAGGGCTAAAAAGCCTCTCAGAGAAGGGGCTCCTGCATAGAGGGGGCGTCAAAGCACCATTATGCAATCTCCTGCATATGGGTGTCGCCAAAGCACCATTGTGCAACTAAGTACCTTATGGTCTAAGACTGCTATTGTGACTCAGATTGGTTGTGAGGGAGAAATTCATGAAGGCGCGTATACGGAATTAACTGGTCAAGTGTCGCCAGGGTAAAAACCTTGCCTTCGGTAATGCGCAAGAGTTCCCTCATATCTGCGCGCCGCACGCCAAATCCCCGCCCATCGATGCAGGCAACAACCTCGAAGGCTGGCTCTCCAGCGCGGCGACGTTCATCTCGCATCTGGGTCAGCCGTTCGATCCGTGAAAGTTTATCGCGCGCCGTGCCATCGTCTCCCGTGATCTTCGCTTCGATAATTATGGCAGTATTATATTCATCAGGGACGAAGAAGTCCGGTGCTTGACGATAACCGGGAACGCGCTCAGCACGTCTCGTCCTGCGAAAACTAATCCGCGCCCGGCTCAGGCGTTCTTCAACGGCAGTCTCCATCACATTACCTACCAGTTCAGAGACGGAGTCACGATGGCTCGCAAACGGCCGCCCCATATAACGCTCATAGAGCAGCATAGTGTAGGGAACATGCTCGGCGGCGGCGTGCTGAACCGACACAAGACCTTCTGCGGTATCCACCTTATCGAGCCGATGGACAGTATCTGCAGCACCGGCGGGTGCGCCTTGGGTGATGTATTGCACAGCGACCGATACCAAGGCCTCAATCCGAGACATGACTAGGTCATCCTTCGGGCGGCTGAGTCGGCCAATAAACCCTGGCGAACGGCGGCAACGCGCCTCCAGGCTGCGTGCATAGCCTTGAGAAATATCGCTCCCGCGTTCGCTCCGGGCAAGGTCCGCCCACTCGGGAGGCGTAACGCCAAGGATTGTGCGTAAGACCATGAGAGCAAGGGAATTCTCACACAGAGCTTGCCAAATAGCGGGCTCGGAGACCGTCGTGAATGCAGCGGCATGCCGTTTCAGGACCTCATAGGCGGCTTGAAAGTCACCATAGGTCACAAGATTCTGGCCCCGGGGGAGCACGAGAAATTGCGATTGGAGGTCCGAGAAGACACTCTCAACCATATAGTCCAGATGAGCGTGGAGGTATGCGAGATCAACTTCAAAGGGCTTTGGCGCCCTTGCGGCTGCCATGGGGGGCCACCTTGAGAATACGCGGAGCAAGTCCGTCGAACGCCAAA
Organism: Candidatus Entotheonellaceae bacterium; assembly: GCA_048594805.1. Taxonomy (GTDB): domain Bacteria; phylum Tectomicrobia; class Entotheonellia; order Entotheonellales; family Entotheonellaceae; genus SXND01. The sequence continues at coordinate 3,383 of JBMDXC010000545.1, forward strand.
TGCTCGGCAAGATTAGCAAGATGCTTCCTGACCCGCTCCATGCGTTGACTGAGTGGAACCTCCGCATCCCAATTTGGGGCCAGGCTATCAATGGCCAGCCGAGCCATGTGCCCAGCGGCCAGGCATTTCAGGTCTCCTAACGTGATCCGTACGCCGGCGGCCTGCATGGCGTCCGCATCTTTGATGAGCGCTGCCTCAAGGTTCAAGTTGTTCGGCTGCGCTGCTCCGACCCGGCAGACGAAAACAGAGTCAAGAGTTGACGAATTCGTCCCGGCGATATGCAGGGACGCGCTCATCTCCGCAGCAGTAGGCAGGGTCGCAGTGCAATGAAGCCCAGCATCAAGGACGGCGACGACGACAGGGATGTAAGCAGCAGGGTCATTATGGTGGTACGTGAACACAAAGGGCGCGCCCGGCTTCAGCGCTGCGGCGTAATGATGGAAGACGGCTGACAACCCCGAGGTAAAATGCTCTAATCCCCGTTTCAACGTCACATTGCCGGTCAATTCGTCATCAGAGCGCGTGGTGCCGCTGCTGAATTCCGGAAACTCCTTGTGAAGCGCTGGACGGAGCCAGACATAGCAGAAATCCATTAGTTCTGCGTATTGCACATTGTCAAAATACGGCGGATCGGTGAAGACCCCATCGAGTGACGCCGGAGGAAGAAACACGTCCGTCGCTGAAGAGGCACGAAGATACGCTTGCCGCGTGTGGCCATCAGGAAACGTGTCTATCGGTTGCGCCTCGATCCGTTCTCCTGCAATGAAGACGCGTGTTTTCCGCCGTCCGTCGTGCCGCGTCTCAAAGGGCGCCTGACAGTATTGCTTGGCCCGCGCATATTTCTCGATGAAATGACGAAAGCCACCCGATCCAATTCGGGGGATACCGAGAAGGTTGTTCTCGCAGCGCACCAAGCCAACGGGAAAGCCATGCACACTAAAGATGTCCTGACACTTAAGGGCGTAGGTATCGTAGCGGCAGAGCATGTTTTGATACCGCAGGCAGTCAGAAAAGACGGTCAGCAGCGCGTACCGCGTCTCGGCATCGTTCACTTGGTCTATACGTCGAAGGAGGAACCCCAAGCCGAGCAATTGCCGCTCGTTAAACATTTCTCGGTAATGTCGATAACCCCAGCGGTGCAATCGATCCGTCTCATCGCCTGGAGGAATCATATCATCCGGGATCGGCAGATCCGGGGTGTCTGCGAGCAGCATGCGCGCCTGCTCATATTTGATCAGATCACCAGCGTCCGGATGCTTGAAGAAGCGTCCTGTATGTGTGGCTTTACAGGGCTCGCAATAATACTCCAGTGCCCACAGGCGGTGCCCAAGAGGGCTGGTCTGGTTTTTTGCAAGATACGGGTAGGTGTGGCCACAATTGCGACATACCGTGCGCTGGTGTAATGTAGAGCCTTCCACATGCACTGGGCTCTGACACGATGCGCATTGCGCCGGGTCAACACGCCGGGGCTGGCGATCATATTCGTTCAGCGAGCCGCACCGCTCACATACCAATACGTGCTTCGGATGACGAACAGCTTCCGCCAGGAGATGACCGGGAAAGAGTGCATTCTCGCTTCCACAGGCCGGACAGTGCACGACCTTGACCCACAGGAAGTACTTCACCGGCGCTGCCTCGCCACATTTGATGCATGAGGTAGAATAGAGATTGCCCAGATTGCATTCGATATCTGACGTCACTTCTCGCGCTGCGGCTGCGAAGGCCTCCCCGTCGAGGGGAACCAGTGATTGGCGTACAATCCAATACGCCATGGGGTTGGTATCCGTGCCGACCACGCTGAGCCCGAGCCGGTTTGCCTCAAAAACTGTAGTGCCTCCCCCCATGAAGGGATCGGCAATAACGCCGTTGAGGTGATGGCCGGTCCAGTAGCTGTGTTGGAGAGGCTCTGCACCATTAAACTCAGTGAGGAGTAAACTGCGGAACACTGTACCCGGCCTTCGGGCGAACCATTTATGCACACCGATAATGGGGCGGTACTCTTGCTGAATCTGCTTTTCGCGCAGGGCAAGTGACGTCGTAAACGTGGGATCAAAGCGCTCATCCAGACTCATCGTAGGATGCCGTCCGAGGAATGGAGGAAAGACTGCGATTTATGAAGCGCGTAGCCCTATAAGACGGACATGGCATCTTATCAGCCCGTGTACCGCTGCTGCAATAAAAAACGCAGATTCCTGCTCGTTGTCCACATCTTCCCATATCCGTCCACGAGTCCATTTCACAGCGCCACAAACTCCCGTCATCCAAGCTGACAACATCGCCGGGTTTCATAGTCCCAGCGCTCAGACTGAACACCGTTTCCAGCGCCTCCTTGCCTGTCCTGCATATGGGGGTCGGCAAAGCATCCTGCGTCCCCCATTGTGTAGGCTCGGTGTTAAGAAACACCCATTAAACTCTACTTTCCGCTAAATGAGGCGACCAAAAATGGTTGGTAGTCTGCTCGTAGCAAGTAAAATCAAGGCTTTGCTCTCCATTACTCAAACTTGCTGGAGCTCCTCACAGCACATTGAAAGTCGCGCAAATCTCGTTACGGGAGGCTTGGAACCCGCTTCTGAGGCTGTTTGACCACGAAAATTTAGCGGAAAGTAGAGTTAAAACAATTATTTTTAACAGTAACTGGTAAAGAAAAACAGATATTCCCCCTACCAATATTTGTATAGTGATAAGGGCCGTTTAATGTAACAACTCCAAGCGTACCGGGAGATTAGGGAGATGTCGTGTCCCGTGTCTGGTCGGGCGCCGTTTCCGTTCTCGCCCCGACAACGGTTCCGCAGCTCTCACACTGGTACTCCCTGCCAACCGGCACCACCGGTTGCGCCTGGTCGCAGGGTTGGTACCAGAGGACCGACGCCGCCAGGGACGGGCCGTGGCCGGTGGGGACACCGGTCGTGGACTCACGTGTGCCCTCTGAAGGCGGAAGGGGTTCCTCAGGAGTGTCGCTGAACTGCTCAGCGGCGACGGAAATACTACCCCCATCGTGAGACCCGCTTGTTTGCTGCACGAACGCTGGGTCGATTTCTGTCGTCTCGCAACCACGCGGCGACGAAAATAGCCCCCCCTTGGCACCGGCATCTTCCTTAGCGCTGCGAGGTGTCGTTTTTTCGTCGCGAGGCGTTAAGCCCTCAACAGAAATCGATGGGGCAGATCCCGTGGTTTCTCGCGGGGGATTCCCGTCAGGTGTATTTTCGTTGTGATCCTCTTCACCAGCCAGAAAGATGGCAATGGGGTTGCCGCGGGCGTCGGGAAGCGCCCGGAGCACCCAGGGTCCTTCGGGGTAGATGTCATGATTGCCCCCCTTCGTGAGGAGCGTGCGCGCGACTTTTTGCCGCAGGCCTTGGGCGCAGAGGAAGGTCTCGGCTTCGCATTTCAGCATCGGTCGGCCTGGGGGCCGCTCACGCAGGGCACGCACGAGCGCGTCCTGCGCCGCCTGCACTTTCGCCCGCTCCTGGCGACTGGCCTCGTCGGCCGCCCGCTGCCCGGCCTGGGCAATATCCGCGGTGATATCATCGAGGGTCCAGGGCTCTTCGGTGGTGTCGATGGCCAGCACAAAGGGCTCCGGCTCGACTCCCAGGCGAAACTTGGAGGGAATGAAGCCGATGTGGAGCACGGGCTGGCCCTTGCGCCGTGAGGCCCGCTGTTGCCAGGTGTGCTCACCAAAATCCGGCAGATCTTCCCACCAATCGCCCGCATGCGTGGGGGTCCAGCCGGTGATATTGCGCGCTTCATAGAGAATATCCACGGCGTCGCCTTTCTCGCCGCGGCCCCGGTAGTTCTGCGCGGCTTTCGTGGTATTGTCCAGCAAACCTGGCCAACACATCCTTTCCACCAGTGCGGAATTAAGCCGACTGGATATCGCGCTGGAATGGTCTCGTCACGGGCCTACCAGAGAGGTGCACCAGGAGGTTCACAACGTCTTGTGTATAAGCCGTTTATGTCTTAA
>JBMDXC010000546.1:0-4596 GCA_048594805.1 Candidatus Entotheonellaceae bacterium
GTTGGAAGCCCAGATCCGCAAAGTCATCGTTGGCAGTTTTACAACGGAAAATCGTGCCCAGCTGCTCGCACTGATTGCCTCCCTTACTCCCAGCGAACTCACCAAGACGCAGCTCTATAGCGGTGGAGCGGAGGCAGTTGAAGCCGCCATCCGCCTGGCGAAATCGTACACGAAGAAATTCGAGGTGGTAGGTTTCTGGGGCGGTTTCCATGGCAAGACCGGACGAGTTATGGGCTTGATTGGCGATGAATCAAAGCAGGGCTGGGGGCCCTTGCCCGGGGGGACGCACCTGGTACCGTATGCCGATTGTTATCGCTGCCCCTTCAACATGCGCTATCCTGATTGCGGCATGTTCTGTCTGGACTTTATGCGCCAGAGCATCAAGAAATCCACCGTTGGCAGCATTGCCGCGATCATCGTCGAGCCTATCCAGGGGACGGCGGGAAATGTCGTCCCACCACCCGAGTTTCTCCCTGGCGTTCAAGCCATTGCCCAGGAGGTGGGGGCGCTCCTCATCGTGGATGAAATCATCACGGGTTTTGGCCGTACTGGAAAGATGTTTGCCCATGAACACACGGGGGTGGTCCCCGACATCATGACGATTGGCAAGGGCATGGGAGGGGGCTTCCCCGTGAGCGGTCTGGTCTCGACACCGGAGATTACGTCGGCGACGCCGTTTTCCAAGCCAAGTGCCTCATCGTCGAGCTATGGTGGTAATCCCCTGGCAGCAACGGCCGCTTTGGCGACGATCCGGACGATCGTACGGGACAAGCTAGTGGAGCACACGGCCACAGTTGGCGCCTTGATGCTCGACGGTCTGCGTGGGCTGCAAGAGAAGTACGAGTTTATTGGCGATGTGCGCGGCAAGGGGCTCCTGATTGGTCTCGATCTCGTGAAAGACCGCGAGACCAAGGAAGAACTGCCGGCGCAGGTCACGGAACGCATCTTCCAGGAAGCGTTAAAGCGTGGGCTGTTAATGATGGGCTACTTTCCCCGTGTACGCCTCAACCCACCCCTGGTAATCACGGCGGAGCAGGTCCAGGAAGGCATCGACATCCTCGATGAGGTGTTTCAATGCATCGCCGAGGAGGTCGATTACCGCCATGTATAAGGGGGCGATTGTGGGGTGTGGCGCCGTGGCGTGCCAGGCCCACGTACCGGCATGGCGCATGGCGTCCGCGTTTCGGATGGTCGCTGCGGTCGATCCAATCCCGGCCCGGCGGGCGCACTTACAAACCCTTCTCCCGGAGGTACGCTGCTACGCCGACCTCGAGACGCTGTTAGCGCATGAAGCACTGGATTTTCTCGATGTGTGCACGCCGCCAGCGCTGCATGAGGGAGGGATCTTGCAGGCCTGTGGGCATGGGCTTCACGCGCTGTGCGAAAAGCCGCTAACGTTTACCGCAGGGTCGCTGCAGCGGATCATGGCGGCGGCAAGCGCCGCCGATGTTCTGGTCTTTCCGGTGCACAACTGGAAGTATGCTCCCATTTTCCAGGCGCTCAAACGGCTGCTCACTGCGGGCGTGATCGGGACCCCCTCGTCAATGGAACTCACCACCTTACGCACCAAACCTGCGGGGATGACCGGGTGGCGCCTAGATCCGCAGATGGCTGGGGGTGGGATTTTACTCGACCATGGCTGGCACGCCTTTTATCTCTTGCTTTTCCTCCTTGATGCACGGCCACAGACCATCGCTGCCAGCATCGAAAGGCGTCTGTTCCTGTCTGCTGGGGTTGAAGATACCGTCACCTGTGACGTAACCTTTCCGCAGGCCCAGGCGCGCCTGTATCTTACCTGGGCGGCGTCACAACGGCGTAACCTTGTGGTGGTGCGGGGCGAGCATGGGGAGATTCATCTCGACGATGCACGGTTAGTGGTTCGGCAGCAGCATGCTGTCCAGGAGATCGTCTTTCCAGCAGCTCTCTCGGCTGGTTCGACACATCCGGACTGGTTTGCTGCTATGCTGCCGGACTTTCAAGCTGAGCTTGAGCACCAGGGACAACGCGGGCACAGTTTACGCGAAGCCGAAACCTGTTTACGCCTGACGCTGCTTGCCTACCGTTCTGCTGCCCAGCATGCCCAGCCGCTGGCGTGCACGCCAGCGTTGGATCTCGCCGCTGTGTGTGGCGATGATCGTACACTGAACTTGGCTGGAGTCTGTCGTGGAGGAGAGGAGTGAAGACACGAGTGTGGCAACAAGAGACGCAGCGCTATCGGTTCTTGCCTGGTCTGCTCATTGGCCTCCTCCTCATGGGGGCCATGGAGGCTGCGGCGGCCTCCCCAGGCCAGCGCTTGACGCTCGAACAATGTCTGGAACGCGCTCTCACTTATAGCCCCGATGTCAACGAAGCCCAAACGGAAATACGCATTGCGGAGAGTCAACTGGCCCAGGCAAAAGCCGGGCGTCTGCCACAGGCAAACTTCACCAGCATCAATGGTATTGTCAATGGCGCCAAAGGCAATGCTGTTACCGGTCGCACCGATAACTCGGATCTGGGGCCTTTCACGCGAGGCGAACTGGAAATCGTTCAACCCCTGTATACGTTTGGCCGGCTGAGTTCAGAGATTCTCGCCGCCAGTCGTGGTGTCGAGGCCAAACGTGCAGCCACGCAACGCACGCGTGAGACGACCATTGCCGCCGTCAAAGAACTCTATTACAACCTGTTGCTCAGCCGCCAGCTCAAAGAGTTGCTCGACGAAGTGCGGGAGAATTTTACCAAGGCTCTCGACACCGCAGAGAAGCGCCTCGAGGCTGGAGAGGGCACGATTACGCAGCAGGACCTGTTAAAGCTCCGCATTGGTCTGGCCAGTGTGACGCGGGAAGTCCATACGCTTGATCGCGCTATTGCAGTGACCCGCAGTGCTCTGCTCCGCCAGGTCGGGATCCCGTCGACGGACGATGCCGACATCGCCGACACGCGCTTAGAACCGGTCACTGTGCAACTGCAGCCGCTGAGCAGCTATCTGGAACAGGCTGGCATCCATCGCGCCGACATCGCCCAACTCGAAGCCGGTCTGGCAGCTCGCCAGGCACGTGTCGAGGCGGCACGCGGCGCCTATTACCCGTCCTTCTTCATCGCCGGTGGTGTGCGCTATGCCAAAGCGCCCAACCGCGAAGATCAAGAGAGCCCCTTCGCCAAAGACGATTTTAATTACTTCCAGGGTGGAGCGGCGCTGGGCCTGCGCTGGCAACTCGATGTCTGGATGACGCATGCCAAGGTGGCGGAACGCCTCGCCGAACTCTCCAAAGTGGAGGTGCAAAAGCAAAACGCCACGTCGGGCATTGCCCTCGACATCCAGCGCCGTTATCTTGAGGTGCAGGAGACGCAGCAGAAAATGGACGCGGCTCAGGAGGCCCGTAGAGCTGTACGTGCTCTGCTGGCAATCACCTTAGCCAACTTTGAGCTCGGAGTTGGCGAGGGCAAAGAGGTTTTCGAGAGTCTGGGACTGTATGCGCGTATAGTGAGCGACTATTACACGAGCGTGCGCGATTACAATATTGCTGCGGCACAACTGACCCAGGCAACTGGGCAGGAGGTCACGACCTTGTCGTACCGGCGCTGACAATCCCAGACGGCCCTCAAGAGCTTCACGTGTCTGACTGGTGGGGGTGTGGGGGCTGGGAGCCTGGCGTATCTCTCTGGGGCTCGTAGCCCCGGCATTGCACCACTGGCAACGGTGGATATTTCCGGAACGCGGCATCGGACTGCGAACGTAGACATAAGTAGAAGACACTGCCCCGCTTTGTTGCAGTGGATTTGACGTACTGGCAGGTCGCACACAGACCTGGGTGTGTCGGCATGGCACTGACCTCAAACAGGGTAGACGTGTACAGAGTAACATGGCTCTTGTGATGGCACACGTAGTATACCACACTGGTGCCATGGTGAGAGAGCAGGCAAGCGGGAGGACAGCATGCAACCGACGCGGCATATCCAACGATTTCCCTGGGGTACGGCTGACGATGCACAGGTGTTGATCGTACATTTTGGCTCGAAATCGACACCCATGATTGCGCAGTTGCTGCGTCACATTGGTCTGCGCAGTCGGGTTATTGACGCCGCGGATGTCCCAGCCGTGGCCGCGAGCGGTTATCATCCCAAGCTCGTCGTCCTCTCCGGGGGTGATGATAGCGTGTTTAACGAGAACGCCCCCACCATTGCGGATCGTGATCTGGCCACTTTTATACAGCACGGTGTCGTCCTGGGCATCTGTTATGGCGCCCAGGTACTCGCGGTCAAGTGCGGTGGCAAGGTGGCGGCGGCAGCCATCCCGGAGTTCGGCGCAGTGCAGGTACAGGTCACTGAGCCTTTTGGCACGTACGCTGGGGGCACGGCGGTGATGAATCATAACGACGAGATCGTCACGCTCCCTACTGGATGGCAGGTCTTCGCCAGCACAGCGCATTGCCAGCATGCGTTTGTTGGCTCACCCGGCATCTACGCCGTCCTATTCCATCCTGAAGTCGATCATAGCGAGCACGGCGATGCGTTGCTGGCGCATGTGGCATTCACCCTGGCGGGCTGTGTGCCGGACTACACGTATGACCTGGCTGTCTATGTCGACGAGTGTGTAGCCTGGCTGCAGCGTGTGGT
>JBMDXC010000547.1:0-10414 GCA_048594805.1 Candidatus Entotheonellaceae bacterium
TGAGGGAAAGACCAAGGCTTCACCGGAGTTCGCCTGTGAGAGACCATTCACAGACGGGGAAAACTATAAGGAGTACAAAATAAAATTGCAAATACTCTGAATCGCTCAGGGCTTGGTGCTCCGTCATGATCAGGGCAGTCCATAGATGTCGCATGTGTTTCAGGAGGAACGGACGTTTTGGGTGTCGCCAGCTCGCCGGCCTTTGTCCGCGCACCCGAGGGCAACGGCTGTGCGGAACGCTTCATCCGGACGCTGAAGGAGCATCTGTTATGGCTCCAGACCTTTGATACGGAGGAAGAACTCCGCTTGGCGCTGCACGAGTTTCAGCGTCAAAACAATGAGACCTGGCTGATTGGCCGGCATGCCTACAAAGCCTCTGCCCAGGTCAGACTGGAACAACGATGTGCCTTGGCTGATGCCGCATAATTTGAGGCCCGAGGGTGTCCAAAAAACTGTTGACCGATACAATTCAGTCCTCACGGACACCCTGTAATGCCTCATGGTATACCTTGCCCTGCGGATCCAGATGGAACCCGGTGACAATACGCTGGTCGAGCAAGGGTGTTAAGGCGGGAATGACCCCATCAAGGCGCGCCCGGATCAAGATCCCAATGCTGCCAATGACCGGCACATGGTGTGCCAGCGCCAGCATGCGGACACCGTTATCGTCCGTGAGTAGGGTGACCTGCTGCTCCATGGCAAGCGCCACGACTCGCATATCGACATCAGAGACCGGGGGATATCGGATGGGCTCTGTCGTACCTGCTCGATGAGGCTGGGATCGGTGATCTCGACGACGTGAGCCTCACCACGCTCACACGCGGTTGCAAGCTCTGACGCACCGGGACGATCTCGCCCTTGAGTCACCACCTCCTCATACACTTGTGGCAGGGTCAGCAGTGGGTGAAAATACCGCGGGAGGAGGTCCGTGTGCTGGAGGATCGCCAAATGAATGAAGGGACCACTATCAGAGACGGCCGGCATCATGCTGGGGCTGATCCCCGTTCTCCTTCGAAGAGCTGCTGCTCACGATCCAGCCATCCATCCTCATAATCGATAGTTGGTACCCGATGAGCCGCCATTAACTCAAAGAAAGCACGGTAGGGCATCTGCAAAAGCTCAGCCCCTCGACCAAGGGAGAGCTTGTGCGTCCGGACCCAATCCAGCACGGCTGCCGCTTTAATAGTCTCTGCGACCTCAGTCCGATCATGGGTCAGCGCATCGACGAGCGTATCCGGCAATTCCCACTCAAACTGAATTTTCTTGGGCATTGCGCGAGTCCTTCGCTTCATTGTCGGGCGAAGTCTTTTCTATAGTATCTTCACTTTACATGCCTTTCTGGTTCCCGTCAAACCTCCCTCGCTATTGCATTGAGCCCTTATCTGCGGCTGCCCCATAGACAACCTTTTCTCTCCCCATAGACAACCTTTTCTCTAAAGAAGAAGTCTCATTACTTCATGGGGGGCTTCTTATCCTCTTTCAGTTGTTCCGATCTCGTCCGTTGACCGACGGAACGCGCAGAGTCTCAAATCGGTTCCGAGACCACCCTCATCAGCATCTGCTGGTCAGGCATAAGACATACTATCCACGTCGGCAGACACAGCACCCACAGGATAGGACCGCCAGGCAAGGTTTAAGAGACCCAACCACGATCCAAGCAGGCTACTATCAAAATGATATACACTCTCTCAATGAGAGAAAGCGTTTGTGCAGCTCGATTCTTTTGAGACAAAGACAAGTGTGGAGGAGGTGCTTTTCGCGCTCAGGGGCTGTTCCCCGTGTACATGCTGCGCTATTTGTCTTCCCTTTCCTCCACCTTCGTAAGACAAAAGGATGGTAAAGTGCAATACCCCGGTGCCCTTTCCCCTATGCTGCACGGTAGCTGCTCGGTGCCCTCACAGTAACAAGCATGTGACCCATATGCTTGTGCCGGGAGCCTCACATGCAAGGCCTCTTCCTGGTGACAGGGGAGTTGGGCGCCTCCTCCACTCGCGAGCGTCATGGCATAAGTTTTGCTCCCTGCGCAAGAGCAAGCGAGGAGGAATGCATCATGACACTCTTTCACACGCTGTTGACGTGGGGGTGCATCGTTGGTGTCACATTGCTGGGGTGCCTCGCGGGATGTCGCTCAAAAGAAGAGTTTGTATTACGTCCGTCTGTGCCCTACGTACACAAAGAGGGTCCTCCCGCCTCTGCCCCACCGACACCTCGTCCCCAACCGCAAAACGCCGCTCCCGCAGGCAAACCCGCGACCATCCAGATCGGCACGGCCTCCTGGTATGGACCGGGTTTCCACGGTCGGGAGACGGCGAGTGGCGAGACATTCAATCAACACGCCCTGACTGCAGCCCATCGGACGCTGCCGCTGGGGACCACGGCCACTGTGACCAATCTGGAAACAGGCCAATCCGTCCAGGTGAAGATTAATGACCGTGGGCCGTATGTGCCAGGCCGGCACCTTGACCTCTCACAGGCTGCCGCTAAGCGAATTGGCCTCATCAAGAAAGGGGTGGCGAAGGTCAAGATCGAGGCGAAGTCTCACGCGAGGTCACCAAGTGACGCGCAGCCGAACGGCAAGCGGAGAACTTCACGACAGCGCTCCACGACCTCAAGCCCACTGATCTGAGCAAATGCACATGGAAAAAACTATTGGTGGCCATGCTCAATGCTGTCCCACCGTCTTGAGCTGTACAATGAGTGCCGTCACCCCGAGACCCACCATGAGTAAGATCGCATCCACGAGCAACGAATCTACTCGAGAGAGCGAGAAGAGCAAGGAGGCCCACAGCACAACTATAGTCATGATCTTCGCCTTGAAAGGCATGCTTCTGTTATCTCTAATGTTACTTATGTACATGCCTAAATACTTATTGCGCATGAGCCAGCTATGCAGAGCTTGCGACCCCCGCACGTAGCAGGCAGAGGCTAACAGGAGAAAGGGGGTTGCTGGCAGTAATGGCAAGACGACTCCGAGTATGCCAACAAGCAGGAATAACGTTCCAAGTATCGTGAAGAAAAGTCTGGCAAACATGTCCTATCCTCTAGGCCACATATCAAAGCTCGTTCACTCCTCACTTCCTATGACGAAGGCTCACGCGAGGGCAAGCATCTCACAATGGTTCAAGCAGCGTTTTGCCAGCCTCAGCTTTTTTCGCGTCATACTTTCCTCACGCAAACTCCTTCAGGAGTTGCTCAGGACGTGTTCGGTCTCAGATTCTTGCCAGGGCGTCTGAGGAAGGTTGTGCAGCGCCTCTTTCCTGAGAAACATGACCGGCCAGCGCAACGTAGATTTATGGCTAGGGACAGTCATCCCTCACCACATTCGCAATACACAAGCATTGTACCGTATCAAGCCGCATCGTCTATCTCTGCATGTCGCTTCCCCGTCAGTGAGAAGTATGAAGTTACCCCATGATCAAGACAAAAAAGAGCGAGAATGAACTCTGCTCACTTTGAGAACCGACCTGGCTCTTCTCCCCTCTCTGCCTCACTTTTGAAACACTACCAATTATTTTACAGGCCTTAAGTCTACAACCCCGTGCCAGGGAGGCCAACGGTTTTTGGGCCCCAGTGGGTTGACTGGCACACGGCCTGCCGCTATCCTACGTAATACGTTAGAGTAAGAGAGCGTGTGCCCCGGTCATCGCATCGTAGGAGAACGACGATGAAAGAAGCCGTAATCGTATCAACCGCTCGAACCGGGTTAACCAAGTCGTACCGTGGCTCGTTCAATAATCTCGAAGCCCCAAGCATGGTCGCCCCGGTTATTCGCGCGGTCCTGGAACGCGCTGGCGTTGAACCCGGCGAAGTTGAGGATGTCATCATGGGGGCTGCCCTCCAGCAGGGCACGCAGGGGTCAAACATTGCACGTCAATGCGCTATTGCGGCAGGGTTGCCGGTGACGACCGCAGGGATGAGTATGGATCGCCAGTGCTCTTCAGGGATGATGGCAATCGCCACGGCGGCCAAGAGTATCATGGTGGACGATGTCCCCATTGTGGTGGCTGGCGGGGTCGAGTCCATTAGTTTGGTGCAGAACGAGCATGCCAATCGCTTCCACAATCGTGATCCCTGGATCATGGAAATGAAACCTGAAACGTATATGCCTATGATCGACACGGCTGAGGTGGTAGCCAAGCGCTATCATATCAGTCGCGAGGTCCAGGATGCATACGCGCTGGAGAGCCAGAAGCACACGGCAGTAGCCCAGGCGGCCGGCAAGTTTGATAACGAGATCATCCCGGTGACGGCCAAGATGGCCGTGCTGAATCGTGACACCAATGAGGTCACCTACCGAGAAGTCACCGCCACTAAGGACGAATGCAATCGGCCCGATACCACTCTGGAAGGTCTGGCAGCCCTCAAACCCGTGCGGGACGGTGGCACGATTACGGCTGGCAATGCCAGTCAACTCTCCGACGGTGCCGCGGCGGTGCTGGTGATGGAGGCCAGGCTGGCCGAGAAGCGGGGGCTGCAGCCCCTGGGCTTCTATCGTGGCTTGGCGGTGGCTGGCTGTGAACCTGATGAAATGGGCATTGGCCCGATCTATGCGGTGCCGCGGCTTCTCGAGCGGAAAGGCTTGAAGATCGACGACATCGGCCTGTGGGAACTCAACGAGGCTTTTGCGGTGCAGACGGTCTACTGTCGTGATAAGCTGGGGCTCCCGATGGAACGCCTCAATGTCAACGGTGGCTCCATTTCCATTGGCCATCCTTATGGGATGACGGGTGCCCGTCTGGTCGGCCACGCGCTGATCGAGGGCAAGCGGCGTGGTGTCAAATATGTGGTAGTCACCATGTGTGTCGGCGGTGGCATGGGCGCTGCCGGCCTGTTTGAAGTAGCGTAACTCTCATCTCACGCAGTGCACGGAGGTAAGGAATGCTCGAGTATAAGCCCAATATTGTCCTCTCCGAGAAAGAATACAATATTGTTGGCAAACGCCCGATCCGCCCTGACGGGGCCGAGAAAGTCACGGGCTATGCGACCTACGGAGCGGACATCCGGTTGCCGGGGATGCTGTATGGCAAGATCCTGCGTAGCCCGTACGCGCATGCGCGCATTAAGTCCATTGATACGCGCCATGCCATGGAGTTGCCAGGCGTCCATGCGGTGATGACCTCAGAGGATTTGGCGCAGCCCTCTGGGAGGATCGTGGATCTCGCCGAAGGTGTGATGCACAACATGCGCTTCTTGAGCAACAACATTATGGCTGCAGATAAGGTGCTCTACAAAGGCCATGCCATTGCGGCGGTGGCCGCCACCAGCCCGCATATTGCTGAGGAAGCACTGGCACTCATCCAGGTCGAGTACGAGGAACTGCCGCCAGTGCTCAGTGCGGAAGAGGCCATGAAACCGGGCGCTCCCCTGCTGCACGAGCGGCTCGCCAGCATATCGAATGTCAACATGCGCCCCGGCGGCACCCTGAGTGACGATGACCCCACACCGGGCTCAAATCTGGCCAACCGTTTTGAGTTTCGCCTGGGCGATCTCGACAAGGGTTTCCAGGAAGCTGACGTCATCGTGGAGCACGAAACCTTTACGTCCCCGATCCACCAGGGTTACATCGAGCCGCATACGGCCACGGCCATGTGGCACAATGATGGCACCCTGACCATCTGGTCGAGTAGTCAGGGGCACTTCAATGTGCGGGATCAGACGGCGCGCCTCATCAATATGCCGGTGTCCAAAGTTAGGGCGATTCCCATGGAAATCGGTGGGGGATTCGGCGGCAAGACATTGGTCTACGTCGAGCCGATAGCCGCCATGCTGGCGCGTAAGGCCGGGCACCCGGTGAAGGTGACCATGACGCGCACCGAGGTGTTTGAGGCCTCAGGACCGACCTCTGGCACGCACGTCCGCGTCAAGCTGGGGGCAACGAAAGACGGACGCCTGGTGGCCGGGGAAGCGCACTTGATCTACGAGGCTGGAGCGTTCCCAGGTTCTCCGGTGGCCCCCGCCTGTCATGGGATCATGGGACCCTACGAGATTCCCAACGCCTGGATCGAAGGTTTTGATGTGGTCGTGAATAAGCCGAAGTCGGCGGCCTACCGCGCGCCTGGCGTCCCCGCTGGCGCTTTTGCGATGGAAACGGCCATCGATATTCTGTGCGAAAAGCTCGGCATGGATCCCCTGGTATTTCGCCTGAAGAACAGCGCCAAAGAAGGTACTCGGGCACCGACAGGCCCGGTCTGGCCGCGCATTGGCTTTGTCGAAGTGCTCCAGGCGGCGAAGGACCACCCGCACTACGCTACCCCTCTCACAGGGCCATATCGTGGGCGTGGGGTTGCTAGTGGCCTGTGGCGCAATAACACCGGGCCATCGAGTGTCGTGGCGGTGGTGCACAGCGACGGCACGGTACATTTGACCGAAGGCTCGCCTGACATCGGCGGCACGCGGGCGTCGATTTCCCAGCAGTTTGCCGAGACGCTGGGGATCCCATTCGAGGATGTGCATCCAGAGGTTGGCCACACCGATGCGGTAGGCTTTACCTCGGTCACTGGGGGAAGCGGTGTGACCTTCAAGACCGGCTGGGCAGCATATCATGCAGCGCAAGACATTAAGCGTCAGATGTGTGAACGCGCCGCGAAAACCTGGGATGTTCCGCTGGAGAAGGTGACGTATGAAGACGGTGTGCTGCTGGATGGCACCAATCCTGAACGGCACCTGACCTTCAAGCAGGTCGCAGCGCGCCAGGTGGCCACCGGCGGTCCCATTGTCGGCCGCTCCGGGGTGAACCCACCCGGCGCCGGTGCGTCGATGGGGACCCATATTGTCGACGTCGAAGTAGATCCCGATACCGGCAAGGTTACGATTCTGCGTTACACTGCAGTGCAAGACGCTGGCAAGGCGATCCATCCAAGCTACGTCGAGGGGCAGATCCAGGGTGGGGCGGCGCAAGGCATTGGCTGGGCGCTCAATGAAGAGTACTTCTTCAATGAGAAGGGCCACATGGTCAATTCGAGCTTCCTGGATTATCGCATGCCCACGTGTTTGGACTTGCCGATGATCGATACCGTAATCGTGGAAGTGCCCAATCCGAATCATCCTTTTGGGGTGCGGGGCGTGGGCGAAACGTCTGTCATTCCGCCACTGGCGGCGGTGACGAACGCCGTTTCTCACGCTATCGGTGTGCGCCTGAACCGACTCCCGCTGTCGCCGGGCCGCATCCTGGAGGCCCTGTGGCAGAAGAATGGGACGACAAACGGTACAAAATGATAGGTATGTTGTCATGCCAGAGGTATGGATTCCTCCCCTGATGCAGCGCCTGACGGGGGGGCAACAGAAGGTGCACGTGGCGGGTCAGACGATCCGCCAGGTGATTGACAATCTCGATCAGGTGTTCCCGGGCCTGAAGATGGAACTCTACGATGAAGAAGAGGACCTCGTCATGCCCGGTATCGCCGTCGTAGTGGATGGCGAGACCTCCCAGCTTGGGCTGCTGGAGCATGTCCGGGAGGACAGTGAGATCCACTTCCTCCCGGCTCTGGGCGGCGGAGCGTTTTAACGCCCCGCTGCTTTCTCCTCCCTTATTCCCTACCAGCCTGGCGCCGGCCGCACTGGTGGCTCGCAGTGTGCGGCGAGCCGCTGGCGCGCCTCGGCGAGCTGGGTTTTGACTGGGCTGAGAGAGGCTGCGATCGGTGCAGCATCGGCCTCAGTGACGAAACTCAAACCCGTAAGGCGAGCAAAGTCAAGTACCCACTGTGCATCCACAGTGCCAGCGGGAGGCGCCGGCGGTGCTGCAGGCTGGGGTATGGTTCTGGCCTCCAGCGATGGGCGTCGCCTGTACCAACCAGCAGCCTGTTCATAGGCATGCCCGATACGCAGGAGGGTGCTTTCCTCCCAGGCCCGCCCAACGAGTTGCATGCTCGCCGGGAGACCTGTGCTCGTAAAACCGCATGGCACGGCGAGGGCCGGGAGGCCGGTGAGGCTCACCGGGCGCGTCAGGCTGCGCATGTCGGCCTGTGGCGAAGTACCGCCAATGGGGTAAGCAGCATAGGCAGTAGTGGGTGTGACAATGGCGTCCACTTCGGCCAGTGCCGCCAGGAATTCAGCCGTGATCACCTGTCGTAAACGCTGCGCGGTGACGCGCTCCTCAGCGGTGAGACAGGCCGCACCAGTAATTTTGTGGAGAAAGGCGTGCGTGTAGTCGCGTGACCTGGCAAAGAAGTTGGCACGGTGAAAGGCAAATGACTCCGTGTAAGCAATGGTCCACGACGCCGAGGAGCCATAGCAGGAATGGGGCAGGTCCACCTCGCGCACGGTGGCACCAAGCTGTTGCATAGTCTCAACCGCCGTGTGCACTGCAGTGACGATGTCAGGGTCAGCGTGCTCAAAGTAGAAGGTGCTAGGGACACCGAGCCGTATCCCCTGCAAGTTGTCCTTGAGCGTAGCGTGATAGTCTGGCACGGGTTGTAACGCGGCACTGGTATCACGATGGTCAGGTCCAGCTATGGCCTGGAGCATCAAAGCCGTGTCAGCCACGGTACGTGTCATGGGTCCAGCGTGGTCGAGACTCCAACTGAGTGGGATGATACCAGCCCGGCTAATACGGCCGTACGTTGGCTTGAGCCCGACAATGCCGCAGAACGAAGCGGGGTTGCGGATAGAACCACCGGTATCACTGCCGGTGGCGAGCGGTACCAGATGCGCTGCTAGCGCTGTGCCCGAGCCCGAGCTGGAACCGCCTGGAAACATGGCAGTGTTCCACGGATTGCGCGCTATGCCAAAGACCTCCATGCTCCCGGAAGCGAATTCAATGGTATTGAGTTTGCCGAGGCAGATGGCCCCAGCGTCCCGCAGGCGCGCGGCAACAGTGCAGTTCTCGGGCGCCACATAGCCAGCCATAATCTTCGAGCCTGCCGTCGTCGGTAAGCCCTGCACGTCATAGATGTCCTTGTACGCTACAGGGATGCCGTGCAAAGGGCCGCGGTAGCCCCCGCTCCCGATCTCGACTTCAGCGGCCTGCGCCGCGGCTATGGCTGACGCCGCACTAACGTGGAGATAGGCCAGGAGATCATTGTTCCATGCATCGATGCGGGACAACAGGGCCTGCACGATTTCCACCGGTGAGATTTTGCGCGCCCGTACGAGTGGGGTGAGTTCCGTGACGTTGAGAAAGCAGAGATCAGTGTTTGGCATGACGGCCCTTCCTTCCGTTGTCTCTAAGTACCGTGCGCCGCACCTACGCAGCGCCTTCCAAACGCAGTGTATGAGCCTCGCAACGGCACAACGCACCCCACCACACTGGCGGGGCAATTGCCGTGCGCACCACTAAGCACGCGCCTATCTTGGGTAGCACACCTCATGCCGCGTCATTATAGCGGTCTTCCCAGGGCGATGCCGCTGGTTCTCCTAGGGCTTGATCATTTTGGTGTCTCGCATCATAATAACTATATACCAGTGTCATTGAACCTCGACTGCCTTGCGCATGAGGTCGTGCGGGTTGCGCAAGGCACGAATGCTCACCGCTTCCATGTTCCGTGTAGTGTAACATCGTAGAGAGAGATGCCGTATGCGGCCGCTTCATGCTCAACAAAAGACCTCAGAAGGGCACCAGGTCTTTACAGAGGCTGCGGAAGACTGGTTGCAGCGTCCCCGCGCAATCCGCACGCCGACGAAGTCGTCTTGGACGCTGTGCAGCGACGGCAGGAGCGCCAGGATGACGAACAGCGTACCCACACCACGTCAGCCGATCACGGGACACATGCGACGCCGTCTGCTGCGGCCATCAGTGCGGCCCAGCTTGTCAAACTCCAGGGAGAGCAGCAATGTGAGACATGGTTATTACCACCTGATCGCCCGCTCCTGGTGGGACGCTCGGGGAAAAAGACCTCGTCTCTGGATGTCGATCTGTGGCCAGATAGGAGTGTTTCCAGGCGACATGCCCTGATCTGGTGCGATGGTGAGGGGTGGTGTATCGAGGACCTCCACAGCGCCAACGGGACTATGCTGGGTGCGAGCAACATTCGAGGCCAGCGCGCCATACGTCTCGCACCTGGGGCCACAATACGGTTCGGGCACACCGTCCTGATGTTCACGGTGCTCGCACCGGAAAGCGGGGAGAGTGCCCAGGCCAGGGCGGATAGCCCGTCAGCCGACTGAGGTATGATACCTTTTACTCCTTCTCCTTGCGGGGGAAGGAGTCTCACCACCGCTATCTCCTTTCTCCCTACTCTGAGTCATCATCCCGCCCTAAAAAAGTCCGAATACGTTCCATCAGCTCCTCTTTGGGATAGATGGCATGGAGGAACTGCGCTCGTGTCAGTGGATCGCTCGCAAAAAAGCGCTCGTAGAGCACCTGTCTGCCACCAAAGGAGCTACAGGCAATATCCCAGGCAAGGTGAAAGAGTTGGCTGCGCTCACGTGCTGTGGCTGTGTCGGTAGCGAGGTACTGTTCGATCTCCGGGGCCAGAGG
>JBMDXC010000548.1:0-2172 GCA_048594805.1 Candidatus Entotheonellaceae bacterium
GGGCGTGATGTTGACGGCATTGCAGTGGGTCCATTCACGACGGGGTTCAAGCGGACAGATGACATCCTCTGCAAAGCTCAGATGCTGCCAAGCATGCCATTCATGAACCACGTCGCCGTCAGGGCTGACCTCTTGTATGAGGTCACCGAACATTGGCTCTGGATCATGCTCTGTGTGGAATCCACCTCTCACCTGCGATGTGACTTCAGGGGACAGCAGTTCCCACGTTAAGACGAGCGTATGGCCATTTGAAAGTCGTTCAAAGTCATGGTGCATCATCGGATTGCAGTATTCCCAAACGATATGGCTCTCCCAGTCCAGCTCAAGCAATGCTCCTGCGCTTGCTGGCAGCCGGTTTGCCACTCCGCCGTCTCGTGGCGGATGTGTCCGTAACAGCAAATGGCCGTTTGGCAACAGATACGCGTATGAGATACCCTCCTCAGCGTGCCAACGGTGGCAAATGCGCCCTTGCATATCAATCAAATATGCATGGAATCCGCCAGAATTATTTGTAAATAAGGTATAGCCAGGATAGCAATGTTGAGGATCATAGTGAATCAGTCCCATCGCATGATGCTTTGACCAACCCATATCCTTCTCCATACATGTGCGCGTTAGATGCCTACGACTGACTGAGCAGAGAATCGACTGTACCGAGATAGCGATACACGCTGACCTTTGAGATACCGTAATCGTGCATCAGCGTTTTGATCAGTTCGCCTTTTTCCCGTCGGCGCCGGAGCTCGGCGATCTGCTCTGGGGTCAATTTTTTCTTCCGGCCGAAGTGTACACCACGCTCTTTAGCCTTCTGAATGCCATCCATTTGCCTCTCAGCGCGAATCTCTGTTTCAAACTGTCCAATCGCGCCGAGCATGTTGAACAGTAGGCGACCGGTTGCATCGCTGGTATCAATACTTTGATCGAGCACCTGGAGATTGACCCGTTTGCGTTCCAGCTCATGTGCAATCTGACACAGATGCATGGTCGAACGCGCCAGTCGATCCAGGCGGGTCACTATAACAGTGTCACCTTCCCTGACATATTCTAGGCAATCTACCAGCCGAGGGCGTTGGCTTGATGCGCCGCTTGTTTTCTCCTGGAAGATTTTGTCGCAGTGTCCCAGCTTATCCAACTGGATATCGAGGTTTTGACCGACCGAACTCACCCGGGCATATCCAACCAGAGCCATCTCACCCTTCACCTCTTGTGTTCCAATATCTTTCAGATCCTATGAAAAATTCATAATGAACCATAAAATGGAACACGTCAATCGGAATGTACCAAGAAGTACACCATGTGGGACCCTAGGGCCGCTGGACAAACAAGTCCAGTTGCCCCTGCTGGCGCTCCACCGTCCTGAGTGTCTCCACGACCGCCTCAAGCGCGGCCAGGCGCGCATACGCCTGGGCATTGGTGAGCTTCCCGCGCTTGACCTAACCTGGGTAGATTGATCTTCTTAGATCTAATTATCTTTGAATCTCAGCGATTTGCTCAGCCAGGGTAATCATGTACGGCTCCTTGCTGTGTCAGCAGGGAACATCTACTGCACCCGCCGCAGGACGGGTGCAGCATCATAGCCTGCCAGTTCGAGTAAGTCTGTCAGCTCTCGGCCATCCTGGAGCCAGACGCGGGCCTCCACCGCGATCTGGGCAAGCGCCCTGTTGCCGGGATGCACACAGCGCCCCTGGGCATCCTCGACAGCAAGGTACATAATGGTCTGGACCATCATGATATAGAGGTCATCGTCACTGGACGGCGTCGGCATCTTGGGGAGACGCAGGCCCTGGGCGACGTCGGGAGTATAGGCAATTCAAACGGCCTTTTCCACCGATCGCACGCTTACCCTGTCGCCCACCCCATACTACCTGGCCCCCCAGTGCGCAAAGCGCCAGCCCGGCTGCCGCAGCGCACCACACCAGCAGCCCGCGCAGGCCGCAGCCGCCGCGAGCCGCCGCGAAGCAGGCGAAGACTGGTACAACGGCCGCAGACTGCTTCAACGTTGTTGGGGTGGACGGATGCAAACGCTGCGGGACGGTTGTTTGTCAACGCTCTGGCACACGCGGGGCGCGGCGGCGAGACAGGTACACCCACGAGGACGGCGAGCACGGAGCAAGAGACGGGTGTGCACGCAGGTAGGCGTGCAGCATGGGGCCACAACACAGAGTGCGGCAC
>JBMDXC010000549.1:0-3061 GCA_048594805.1 Candidatus Entotheonellaceae bacterium
CGTATCCTCAAGCTGCTGCCGCTTGTCTACGAGGTGGTCATCAACATAGGTTAATGTCGGAAATCGACCTGGTGTAAAGACGTCTTGGGCTTTCATTTTTGTCACCTCAATTTAAGACTCCTACTGATGGCTAACGCCGGGCATCAGGCGCGGCAAACAGCGGGAGCGAGGCACGAGCGGACGCTGTTTGCCGTCGCCTGGATGCCTTTGTTAGGTGCGGGGGTGAGAGCAACGCGAGGTCTCCCCACTACCGCCTCTGGCGCGTTGACGCGATTGCTATGCCTTCACGCCCTCCACAACCCCTAGCATCTTGGACGCAGGGTACCACGTCTGCACGTACTTCCACCCCGCCCCTTCCAGCAATCCGGCATATTCCTCCAGGGTTCTTTCCCGTCCGGTTGACACGATGAGCATGTGAATATCGAAGAGCTTGGAAAAATGGGGCGTGTCCGGGCCGGGGACGATGCGCTCTGTGATCAATACCCTGCCATGCTGGGGCGCGGCTCGGTGCATGGTGGAGAGAATCTGGAGACACTCCGCGTCGTTCCAGTCATGCAGCACGCGCTTCACCATATAGGCATCTGCCGGAGGGACTGCTTGGAACATGTCCCCGGGCACGTAGGTGCACCGGTCTCCCACGCCCATCTTGTCGGCCCACAACAGCTCTTGCTTGGCGATCACCCTCGGCTGTTCCAGAACCGTCCCGGTCAGGGTGGGATACTTGACCAGGAGGCTGCACAGGGTATGGCCTTGACCACCGCCGACGTCACAGAGATGGGAGATCCTGGAGAAGTCGTATGGTTCCAACGCTTCCAGCACCAACATGCTATCGATGCTGGAGAGGTTACTCATGGCCTCGTTGAATACTTCAGCATGGCTGGGGTTCTGG
This sequence comes from Candidatus Entotheonellaceae bacterium, assembly GCA_048594805.1. Lineage (GTDB taxonomy): Bacteria > Tectomicrobia > Entotheonellia > Entotheonellales > Entotheonellaceae > SXND01. The sequence continues at coordinate 890 of JBMDXC010000549.1, forward strand.
GCCATATACTCCCATCCGGTGAGACCAAACTCCCGGACAAAGCCGGTTGGTCGGCCGGCGGATGGTCCGCCGTCTTTGATGATCTCCGGCAGGTGCTTCCAGGCCGCGCAGGGCTCCGGACCTTCTGTCAGCAGGGTTGTCCCGCGTAGGGTGTGCGGGTGGTCCCTGCAGAGCAACTCGCCCATCGGGGCCAGGGAGAAGGTCCGGGTGTTGTCCTCTTTTAAGAGCTCCAGAGAGCCCAGGGCCCTCATGAGCCGGTAGAGCATCCCCGCATCCACGTCCAACTCGTGGGCCACCTTGACGGCGTTCTTGGGGCCGCTCGCCAGGGCATCGAACACACCCAACTTGACTCCCGCATACAGGATTTGACTCCGCCATCTCCCAAAAATCAGGTCAATGACCTTTGCACTGGCATCATCCATGATTCCCTCCTTGCTCAGGAAATGATGTCTCTGTGGGTGCATGCAACGTATGGGTCTCCCTTCTTCCCAGAAGTCCCTTCTGACGGGGCACCTAACGCCAGGCTTGAGCCGCGCCCGGAAGCGGGAGCGCAGCGAGCGCTGTAGGGCGTCGGTTCCAGGCCTATGTTAGGTTTTCCCGGTCTGGGTGGTGGGCTTGGATCTTTTTCGCCAACTCCTCAAGGTCTGGATCGCCCAGCCACTGGTAGCGCTCTTCCGTATAATTGCCCCACCCCATTTCTGCTTGCTGGAGGAACCGCACCATACCGACGATCCCAAGGTGTTGGCGGAGAACGGCCAAGCCTTGCTCGCGAATCTGTTCGAGTGTCATTGCCTGCGGATTCATGGCTATATCACCTCCAAGAGCCAATCCAACGGATTCGCCACGCGGACCTTCAGTTGTGCGGTGTGGCGTGTGGCGATGCGGAGCACGCGATCATCGGTGGTGAGAAAGATGTCGACCGTTGCTTGCTCGGCACACGCGAGATGGAGGGCATCGTAGGTGCGAAACCCCATCGCCTTCAGTTCCTGCGCACGTGCGATAGCGACATCCGTCAGCGCGACCGTGCTTTGTGCCCCGCTGAGCATATTCCTGACACGGGAGCGTCGCTCGCGACTGGGCGTGTTGTTGACCTCTTCCTCCACAACGGCACTACTGAGCCACTGCCATGTCCCGGCCTCGCAGTGTCCCAAGATCAAGAGCACTGCTTCGGCTTCCAAGCGGATACGGTCTTGGCGCTGATCGTCAAACGGTCGGTTTAAGCAGCAGACATCAAGGTAGATACGTGGTATCGGTGTGGATTCTACCATACAGACCTTTATTCGGCTGCGAAGCTACTCCTGGTTTCAACCAGACAACGTTGGCATGGCTCAAAAACCTAACGCCGGGCCTCAGCTGCTGCCGAAAGCCGCAGCGAAGCGGAGGCTGGAGGCAGTCAGCTGCAGGCCAATGTTAGGCTGGCTGTTGCTTGAGAGTGATGGCAAGGGGAGGAGATCCTTTTAAAGCACTCACCTTCAGAATGGAAAAGCCAAGGATAGTCCCCGTTTCATCGACTTTCTCCATCACAGCATCGTGGTCTGTTTCCCGGAAGTACCCCTTTTTGCGGGCAAAGAGCACCTCAAGGTAATCCCCTTCTTCGTCGTACCACACACTTACTTCTTCTCCCATAGGACGTCACCTCGTTTTACCGTGTCGGTATAGTAGGCGGTGATAATAAAATGGTCATCGGGTAGAACCTTGACGACCGTACACAAGAACTTGTGCGTGACGGGCGTTGAGGGGTAATGTTTGTAAAACAGCTCGACCATCGCATCTGTCCTAGACCGCACAATAGTGTCAGGATGGGCAAGGGTTTCCGCAATGCGTGAGACGTGGTCTGCCATTTCCGGGTGCGCGGTCTCGAGATGTTGCCGCCGTTCTGCCGTAAGCCGAATGGACCGATTGTGGATGTCTGTGAGCAATTGCATCGACATGATTACTGCGGCAAAGCCTCGGGCAATATCATGCGCCTTGCGTCAGGTTTTATCGATGCAAGGCCGCTTTGATCCCAGCAATTTGTGAGGAACTACAAGCAAATTCTTGTGCAAGTTTGTAGATATTATCATCCCCCTGTTGAATACGCTCGCGGATTGGTGCCTTTTCCGTTTCACTCAGTTCACGCTGCTTCGGTTCTGGGTACATACTCAGTTCTTTCTCTGCAGGGGCTTGCAGCCT
>JBMDXC010000055.1:0-13897 GCA_048594805.1 Candidatus Entotheonellaceae bacterium
CCTCGACAGTCGCTTGATAATCCTCCAGACGGGGTAGCAGCAACGGTAGCTCAACGCCAGTAGCGCGGTACTCCGCGAGACGTGCACGACACTGCGAGGCGGTCCCGGCCAGGTAAAACGCCTCGACCATAGCCTCACTCACGAGACTCATCGCTTCCGCCTGTCGCCCCTGAGCCGCAGCAGTACGCAACGCCCCAAGCATAGCCGGATCAAACCCCCCTTTGTCCAGTAAGATCTCGCCGACGTACGGTTCCTCGAGGAGCCGTATCAGACGCTGTTTCAAGCTCGGCAACATCTGGCCGAGATCATTGGTCAGCCGTACGACGAGCATGCAGGCGATGTCGATGGCCTGCGGGTCACGCCCAGCCGCCCGCGCCGCTTCTCGTACTTCTTGCACGGCGTAGCGCACGTACCCAGGAGGCACATAGGCATTGAGCAAGACGCCATCGGCCACGGTGCCGGCCAGCCGCAGGGCCTTCGGGCCAATGGCGGCCACATAGATGGGCAGGGCAGGCTGGATCGGGGTAATGGCGAGGCGAGCGTCACGGAGCGTGAGGTGCCCGTCGGTCGTATTGACGCGCTGACCGGCGAGGAGCGCCCTGATCATCTGCACTGCCTCTGCCAGCGTCGCCTGTGATGGCCCATAGGGAATCCCCATGCGCTCCTGAATGACCGCGCGCTCACTCCTGCCCAATCCTAAGAGAAAACGGCCACCACAGATGCGGTCCAGCGTGGCGCTCGCCATGGCAATCAGTGCTGGATGTCGCGTATACGGGTTCGTGACACCCACACCGAGTTTCATGGTGTGTGTCGAGGCGGCGAGAAATCCCAGCAGCGCGAATGTCTCCTCATGAAAGTAGCGTTCAGTGACCCACAGCGATTCGTAGCCGGCGGCCTCAGTCAGGGCCGCGTACTCCTTGAGTTGTGGACCGCTCTCAATACCGTGATAGAGCACCATACCAAGTCGTGTCATGTCGAGCCTCCGAGGCTGTCTCTCTAGCTTAAGCGGGTTGACCCCATCTATGTTCCCAAGAGAGGGGGTCTGCCCAGTACGCAGCCATTATACCGCGTTGCTCAGTGTGCTAACGTGCTTTCGATCTACATCGGATTGCATGGGGTAATCTCAATGTCTATCGCACCCGAGCTATGGTGCTACTGTCCAGGCGAGACCGGGTGCAGTGCCTCAGGAGTGTTATAGATGGGCGAGTTGACCCTGGGGCTGACTTCATAGAAGGTTAGCAGCTCGGCAGGAAAGGGCACCAGGAGTGCCTGCGCCTCGTCCAGGGGGCAGCGCTGGTTGAGCCAGGTCGCCTCATCACGGGCGTGCAGGATCACGGGCATACGGTTGTGGATCTGGGCCACGAGGGCGTTCGCTTCGGTGGTGAGAATGGCAAATGTCGTGTAGGGATGGCCGCTGGGATCGTGTACCGTGCTCCAGATGCCAGCAAAGGCAAACGGTACCCCGCTCTTGAGGCCGATCCAGTGGGGCCTCTTGCCCTTGCTAGCGCGTTTCCACTCATAAAAGCCATCGGCTAAGACCAGGCACCGTTTGCTCCTGAAGGCCTGTCGGAAGGTGGGCTTGGTCGCCACGGTCTCGGCACGGGCGTTAATGAGGGGTTTGACGTCGGTGCGTCCATCGGCCCACTCGGACATGAATCCCCAGGCACTCATGATGATCTCCTGGGCATGGGTGTTGCAAATCACAGGCAGTGCCTAGGAAGGGGCTGCGTTGTACGTGGGCGTAAGGGTCGCACGCGGCAGCGTAGCGTGAAAACGCTGCTCCAGGACTTCCATCGGCGTAGAGAGCGTGTAGCGTCCGCGCATAATACGCACAGTATAACGCGTGTCTGAACCCTTTTCGAAGGGTGAAGTCAAACTCCTTTCGCTATTGTCCACGCTACCTGCCACCCTTATAATCGTCCAGACCCGCCGGTCACACGCTCACCACCAGCGGCCGGCGATCTGTTGGCCACCCCATCCTGAGGCACTATTTATGGCAGTCGATCTGGCTTTCCTCACCATCGCCGAAGCGTCAGCACTGATCAAGTCCCATAAGCTCTCACCCGTCGAATACGTCGAGGCGCTCATCAGGCGCACGGAGACTTTTGACGCACAGCTGCACGCCTATATCACGCCGACGTTCGATCTGGCACGCCAGCAGGCCAAGCAAGCCGAGCACGACATTGCCGCCGGCACGTACCGCGGGCCGCTGCACGGCATACCATTCGCGTTGAAAGACATCTATGACACAAAGGGGATACGCACATCAGGGCATTCCAAAGTGTGCCTCCAGCGCATTCCTGACGCCGACGCGACTGCTACGCGCAAGCTCTGCGAGGCCGGTGCGATCCTCATGGGCAAGCTGGCCACACACGAATTTGCGCATGGTGGGCCGTCCTTCGATCTGCCGTGGCCGCCGGCGCACAATCCGTGGCATCTAGAGCATTTTACCGGCGGTTCCTCGAGTGGCTCCGGCGCGGCTGTGGCCGCTGGACTGGTGCCAATGGCGCTGGGCTCTGATACCGGTGGCTCGATCCGTGGTCCGGCTTCGCTGTGCGGTGTGGCTGGCCTGATGCCGACGTTCGGCCTGGTGAGCCGTGCAGGTGTTATCCCCAATTCGTACACCTTCGACCATTGCGGGCCGCTGGCGCGCTCTGTCGAAGATTGCGCCATTGTCATGCAGGCCATTGCTGGGTTCGATCCCGGCGATGCCGGCAGTATCAAACGTGACATCCCGGATTACCGTGCGGCGCTGCGGCAGGATATCAAGGGACTCAGGATCGGCGTGCTGCGTCACAACTGGGAGGAGGATCTGCCAGCTTCCGAGGACGTGCGCCGGGCGATGGAAGAGGCGCTGCATGTGCTCAAGAGCCTCGGCGCTGAGCTTGAGGACTGTCAGGTGCGTTCACTGCAGCACTACTTTGATATCAAGGTGATCATCGCTGAAACGGAAATCTTCAGTATCCATCAACCGGACCTGATCGCCCGGCCAGGCGATTTTGGCGCTGATTTCCGTGCTCGTGCCTTGCCGGCGGTTCTCTTCACCGCCAACGACTATGTGCAAGCGACGCGCGAGCACCGCAGGATGGTCGCCGAGATGGCCCCGCTCTACCAACGGTACGATGCCTTCATCACCGCCGGCCAGGGGGAAGCCCCGCGCCTGGATGCGCATCGGAGCCTGACGTTCTGGCAACGGCCGAACCTGTTCACCGCCTCAAATGTCACGAGCCAGCCGGCGCTGGAGATCTGCAACGGCTTTGGCACCCATGGCCTGCCGCTCGGGATGCAGGTGCTCGGCCGGCCCTTCGACGAAGTGACCGTGCTGCGCATTGGCCATGCCTACCAGCAGGCGACCGGCTGGCATCAGCAGCATCCGCAGCTCCACGCCGGAGCCCAGGCGCCCGTCCTGACGCCGCCGCCAGTTTTAGCGGGTACTGCCGACCAAGCTGATACCACAACACGCCAGGCCTGTGCCCAAGCAGCGCGGCGCGCTGGCCTGACACTCAACGATGAGCAGTTTGCGCAACTGCTCGAAGGGGCGCCCTACGCGCTCGGCATGGTCAAACGCTTGCGGCGCGACCATGGCTATACTGACGAGCCGGCCAACGTCTTCAGTTTTCCAGCGAGCTTTTGAAACCGAGCAAAGAAAGGTGAGTAAGGCAGGTTGACCCCTGGAGAGCCGGATGCCCTTACCAGGGTACATCCGGTTCAGGGGGAAGGGGCTCGCTCATAAGGTGTGTGATGCGTACCTGTCCTCGGGCTGCACTGCGCCCACAATGCTGCCGAGTGTAGCGCCATAGACGAGATACCCGAGCAGCGCACGCAGTGCAGCCGGTAGGCCGCCCAGGGCCGTACTAAAGACCTCGGCGCCCAGCATCGGCGCCATAATGACCTCGGCAACGCACCATATGAGCCCGGCCCAGAGCATACCCTGCAGTACTGGTGGTCCAGAGAAGGTTTGGGACGACAGCCATACATATCCCAGCGGGAAGATTACACCCCCACTGAGGAGGTGCGTGAGCATGCCTGGAGCACAGGAGCTCCCCAGCATGGCCGCTACGTCCATGGACTGGCCTGCCATCATGGGTGCCACACCATATACTATGATTGTCTGCAACAGAGTTCCCAGCAGTCCTCCTACCATCGCTTTAGTCACGTCGTGTTGTCGCATATGTTCTCTCTCCAAACTGTCACAATGCCTCAGAGCGATTGGTGCCATCGTCTACTATTGCTATGATGCTAGAAACGAGCAAAAGGATCCGCAAGCAAGGCTGAAGACAGACCTGATTTTTCCACCTCACTCTGAGACAGTGTCCATACTTGGGCCTGATCGTCAGACCTGACACTCGCTGCGGTAGCCGCAGTAGAGGGAAAGAACCAGGCGTTGAGCAGAGACAGCAGGACCGCCACACCCGTGCCGAGTGCGAGCCCCAGGACAAATGACACACACTTGGACACTCGACCTGGGGTCATAGGTGTCCGTGGCCTCTGGAGTATGTCCTTGCTTGGCGTATAGGCGTATGACTGGATGATCGAGTACGTGCGCTGCTGTCTCATATGTGGCTCCTTTGCTGCCCCAGACCCACCAATACTCTTGCTTGCCTATGTTAGGAGTACAAATATCGTGCCAACTGCCAGGCTCATGCGCGGGAGAGTGTCCGTACTCGCTCTAGCCGTGAGCTCTTGGGCTTCCAGGAGCGTTGGTGGCACGCCGGGCTCGGTTCTCGCGAGGCCCATAGTTATCATAACGATAATATCGAACGGATATAGCAGGAGAGGTGTTGCGATATGGGGATTATGTCCTCCAGGAGCACCAGATACACACTTCGGTGCCCCTGGACGAGGTAGGGGGTATTACGCCGTTAGATGAAGGCGAGGGCATAAACAGAGAGGGACGGGTGCTCACGTACGAGTAGGTCCATGGGTGTCTCGAACGAGCGGGGCGCGCTGCACGAAGGTGCGTGCCGCTTATACGGCCTGTAGTACAGGCCTGTGGCGATCTTGTGTGCCAGCCTGCGCCAGAATCCCGGACGGGCATGGCATTGGGGCCGCTCTATCGTCAGGTCGTGTGTTTCAATGTATTCACACAGTTCAGGGGCGTCTATAATAGATGGCATGACATTACTCCTTGTCCCAGAATGCTTCCCATACGTATGGGGGCTGCCTCTTGCGGAGCACACCAGCACCTAGAGACGGTATGCGGCGTCGAGGGAGGGACAGTCCTCAATAACAATCATCTCTTGTCTAAAATATGCATCATGATATCCAAAAAGAGAAACTAATTGTTTTCATCATTGACATAAATAAAGATAATGAGAGAGGAGTGTGCGGGACGTGCTGATTCCCGTTTACCTGACTGCTGCACCTCTAGGTATTATGGTACAGCTTCTGGAATACGGTAGAATGGGGCTCCGCTTCCTGCCCGTTGACAGCTCTAACTCAGCGTGGTACGGTACCCACCACATTACCTACCTCGCGACACATGCAGATAGACTAGAGCACAGTGTACATATAAGGGAGACGCAGCATGGCAGAATACGCACTCCTGGGCAAGCGCATCCCCAAGCCGGATGCTATCAATCGCGTCACAGGGCGCATGGTCTACGCCGATGACATGACGCTACCGGGCGTCCTGGCCGGCAAAATCCTCGGCAGTCCGGTGGCGCATGGGCGCATTCGTCGTCTCGACGTCAGCAAGGCTGCTAGATTGCCGGGGGTACGCGCCATCGTGACGGCGCAGGACGCTCCCACTGCCCGCTATGGCGGCATCGTGCGTGACAAGTTGATATTTGCGACCGATGTGGTGCGCTACCATGGCGATCCGATTGCCGCGGTGGCCGCAGACAACGTCGATATCGCTGAGGAAGCCCTGCACCTGATTGAAGTAGAGATTGACGCCCTGCCAGCCCTGATCGATCCCAAGGATGCCGCACACAGTGTGACTATGATCCATGAGGGTTGGGAAGGATATCAGACGCTTCCGAACCTGGGGCGTCAGGGGAATGTCACGTCGAGCGGCCGGGTACAGTGGGGCGATGTGCAGCAGGGCTTTGCACAGGCCGATTACGTCTTCGAGGACCGGTATGATGTCGCTATGGCGCATCAGACGTATATTGAGCCGCGTGCCGCCATGGCGCACGTGGAGCCCACTGGGCGCATCTCCGTCTGGACGGCCACACAGGGCATCTTCCCGCTGCGCGACAGTCTGGCAGGGATTTTTGGTGTGCCGCAGACCAAGATACGGGTCATCCCCACAGAGATTGGCGGTGGCTTTGGTGGCAAGATTGCCGCGGTCACCGAGCCAGCGGCCATTTTACTGGCCTGGAAAAGCGGTTGGCCCGTTAAGATCACGTACAAGCGCGACGAGGATTTTCTCAGCAGTACGCCGCGGCGTCCGGCCGTTATTGAGCTCAAAACCGGCATCATGAAGGACGGTACGCTGGTGGCGCGTCAGGCACGGGCTTACTATGGCAATGGCGCCTATCACATCGCCACTGGCTATAACTTCGGCGAGGGCATGGCGGGGCGTCTGGCGGGCCCCTATCATGTGCCACACGCCGATATGTACGCCTGTACAGTCTATACCAACCAGCCACCCTGTGGGGCTTATCGTGCTCCTGGCAGTCCGCAGATTATCTTTGCAGTGGAATCGCACATGGACATGCTGGCCTCGCGGCTTGGCCTTGATCCCCTGACTATCCGGAAAAAGAACGCCCTGAAGGTTGGGGATCGGTCGATCATCGGGGCATTGGATGACGCCGCTGACTTGCGCGAGATGATCGAGCGCATTGAGCAAGAGTCCGGCTGGCACAAGCCCAAAGGGAAGAACCGTGGGCGTGGGATTGCTGTAGGATTCTGGGCCTCGCGTGGCATGCCTGGAAGTAACACGTTAAAGCTGAATCCCGACGGCACTGTAGCCATAACCACTGGCTCAGTGGATCTTAGCGGCACGCACGTGACCTTGCAGCAGATAGCCGGTGAGGAGCTGGGCGTTGGCCTCGAAAAAGTGAGTGTGCTGACGGGCGATACGGATGTCGCGCCTGTGGCACCGCTCAGCGCCGGGAGCAACATCACCCGGAGCATGGGCATGACGGTGAAGGTCGCGGCTGAAAAACTGCGGCAGCAGATTTTAGAGGTCACGGCTGGGCAGCTCGAGGCGAACATCGACGACATAGAAATTCGCGAGGGCCGAGCCCAGGTCAAAGGCACGCCGGACCGTGGTATGACCTTCAGCGATGTTTACAAAGTGGCGTCGATGTCCCAGGGTGGCCCACCGACGGCGTCGGCCTCCACGCCCATGCAAGGCACCACGCTGCAATACTCCTTGCAAGTCGCTGAGGTTGAGGTCGATCCAGACACCGGCGAGGTCAAGGTGGTGGACTTAACGGTGGTCCAGGACGCCGGGTTTGCTATCAACCCGATGTCGGTGGAAGGCCAGATGGAGGGGGGTGCCACGCAGGCCCTGGGCTACGGTCTGGCCGAGCAGATGATATTCGACCCTCAAACGGGACGCAACATCAACGCTGGTTTTCTGGATTACAAGATCCCCAGTGCTCTGGATGTCCCCAATATTAAAAGCATCATTGTCGAAGTGCCTGCGAAGGACACGCTCTACGGGGCGCGTGGCGTGGGTGAACCGCCCATCGTCGCTACGGCCGCGGCCATTGCTAATGCGGTGGCCAATGCCATAGGGGCGCATGTCACCGTGCTGCCGCTTACACCAGAACGCGTGCTGACGGCAGCACGCCAGAAGAGGGGATGAGGGGTCAGGGGGAGAGGGGAACCTCTCCCCTACACCCCTGCGCCTCGAACCTACTCTCCCTCGTCCTCTCGATGTCGTCTATAGCACTTTATTCTGCACCTGCCCCTGTAAAAACGTCACGACGTTCGCAGCACACAGGTTCAGGCCATTCATGAGCGCTTCTGGCGTGGTGCCAGCCGTATGCGGGGACAGTACCACATTGGGTAGGGTGAGCAGCGGATCGTCAGGAGCGATGGGCTCCTGCGTGAACACATCCACACCAGCGCCGGCAATTTTTCCGTCCCGCAGGGCCTCATACAACGCCTGCTGATCCACGAGCTGCCCACGCGCGGTATTGATAAAAAGTGCGGTAGGCTTCATGAGGGCAAACTCCCGGGCCCCCATGATGCGTTCTGTATCTGGGGTAGAGCGCAGATGCAGGGACACGACGTCGGCCTCGCGCAGCACATCAGCCATGGTTGGCACATAGCGGAAACCGATATCCTGCGCGGCTGCCAGGTGGGGATGGAAGGACCAGGCCAGCACCGACATGCCAATGCCTCTGCCAAGTTGCGCCATGCGCAGGCCAATGGCCCCGGTACCGATGATTCCCAGAGTTTTGCCACAGACCTGCGTGAGCATGCCACGCACCCAGGCGCCGCCTTTCACCTGCGCGTCGAGGCTTGGCACTTTGCGTGCGACGGCCAGTAAAAGCGCGAGCCCCTGCTCGGCGACTGCATCCGTGGCTGTGTTGGGGGTATTCGTCACCACGATACCCGCAGCCTGCGCCGCTGCCAAATCCACATTGTCGGTGCCGGTGCCCCAGATAGCCAGATGTTGTAAGTGCGGACACGCCTGCAAGACCTCGGCGGTGAATTTACAATAGGCACGGATATTGACGACGGTATGCGCCTGGCGGATACGCGTCACGAGTTCGTCTTGCGTCTCCGGACGTGAGGTGTAGACGGTCACATTGCCATGCGCCTGCATGGTCTGCAACGCTGGCGTCCCCGAGATCACCGGAGGGCAATCATCCGGGATGATGATCTGTGCCGCAGTGTGTGGCATGGTCAGCTCCTTACGAGGGCTTGTCACGAGCATCGCCTCATGGGAGACGGTATGCGGTGCTCAGGATGCGGTATAATCTCTCCCGTTGTCAAGGTTTCGCAGGAGAGATGTGCCCTCTCCCCGCGACTGCGTCGGCGGAGGGGCGCCAGTTTAACGGCGCCCCTTCCCTGGGGGAGAGGGGAGGGTAGGGATCCCCAAAACGAAGGAAGGACACGTCTATGGCCATCGCAATGCAGCAGTATAACGTTGGCGGGATTCTCCTGGCGCGCCCGTTCAAGGTACGACGGCTAGGCCATTTTGGCTTTAACGCGCTGAGGATGACAGAAGGGTTGCACTTCTACAACGCGCTTCTGGGCTTCAAAATCTCCGATGAACTCGATTTTGCCAAAGTGCCTGGCATGCCAGAGCAGGTGAAAACGCTCGGGGATGCGCGCGGCTTCTTCATGCGCCACGGTACAGACCATCACTCGTTTGTCTTATTCAACAAAGGGGTCATGGACCTCCGTCCTGATCGTAAATTCCGCCCTGAAGTAACCATTAACCAGATCACCTGGCAGGTTGGCAGCCTCAAAGAAGTGGTCGATGCGTTTCACTACTTTCAGGAGCGTGATGTCCCCATCCAGCGCGTGGGCCGTGACATGCCTGGTAGCAACTGGCACTGCTATGTCTACGATCCGGATGGGCATACCAATGAGTTTTATTACGGCATCGAGCAGGTGGGCTGGAATGACCTGAGCAAGCCGCGGGCCATCTACTATCGTGGTTTTCGCCAGGAGCCACCGCTGCCGCAGATGTCTGAGAACGCTGAGGTCGTCGAGGCGCTGCACGACAAGGGTGTGGATATCTTTAGCGGGCATCGCTACGAAGAAACCTTGCCGCCCACCTATGACGTCGAAGGCGTCCTCCTACCGCGTCCTTTCAAAATCACCAAGATCGGGCCCGTGCACCTGTTTGTCGCGGACGTCGATACCGCTGAAGCGTTTTACACTGATACGGTGGGCTTTGTAAAGACGGAGGAGAGTACGTATCACGGTGCCCGCTGTGTGTTCTTGCGTGCTGGCAGCGAACACCACAGTCTTGCCCTGTTCCCCAAAGAACTACGCGCCGAACTCGGGTTCAGCCCCCACACCACCTGCAAATCCTTTGGCGTCGAAGTGGGCAGCTATCAGCAACTGCGCGAGGCCGTCGCCTTCCTGAAAGCGCACGGCGTCAGCATGCTCGACCCACTGCCCCCCGAACTCTCACTCGGCATGGACTACGTCGCGTATGCTCTCGATCCTGATGGGCACTGTATCCAGTTATATTACTATATGGAGCAGGTTGGCTGGGATGGGCGGGTGCGCCTGCAGAGCCAGCGGCGGCGTGTCATGACCGAGTGGCCGGAGACCCTGGAGCCGCTGTCTGACACCTACGTAGATCAGGTTTTTCAGGGTCCGCTTGGCTGACCTTCAACCTTCTGTGACAGCAGGCGTCAGCTCTGTGCCCTCTCCCCCGTGTCCAGGAGAGGGATAGGGTGAGGGGCCCCCGGGCGTGCAGTACCCCTAATGGTTTCTCACCTCGGCCCTCTTTCGGGGAGAGGGCACAGCGAGCTTGCCTTGCCGTCCGCTCTCGATGGTCCATCACTATAATCCTGAGAGAACCACAAGGGAAATTCCGAGACTTTCAGAGTACAGTCTGCTATATTGCCTAGACAATGGCCGCACGGGCGAGCCAGGGTACCATAACATGCCTAACACTTGCATGATTCTCAGCCTGCTGGCTTACGTGTGTGGCACATCAGAATACCCTGTTGTCAGCGTTGTACGTTGTGCCCTTATATGCTCCAGGCCAGGGTATAGGGGAGCGGGCGGCCAACGCGTCAGACAAATTTCAGAACATCTACGAACCAAGTGAGGAAGATGATGAACCTGCCCACGACCTCTTACATCCTCCTCGGCATGCTCAGCGCTCAAGAGCGGTCGGGGTATGACCTGAAGCTCCTGCTCGATAAGCAGGTGCACCATGTCTACTGGAGCCCGGCGAAAAGTCAGATTTATGGGGAACTGCGGCGGCTAGAGCAGGCAGGCTTGGCGACGATGACAGAGGTTGAACAGACGAACCGCCCGGACAAACGCCTCTATCGGATTACTCCGGCGGGGCGGGAGGCCCTGCAGCAGTGGTTGGCGAGTCCCGACGTGGAGCCTGACATCTTCAAGAGCCCCCTGTTGCTGCACTTGTTCTTTGGCCATCTGATGCCACGCCAGGTTCTCATCGCACAGCTTGAGAAGCGGCAGCAGAAGTTGGCTGCAGAGTTGGAAGCGTATGAGAAGCGCGAGCAGGAAGTGCGTGACGGGATGCAGGCCCCAGGGGCCGAAGCACACCTGCCGTTTTTCCTGCTGACGCTCCAGTTCCAGAGCAGCATGCTCCAGGCCGCGCTGAAGTGGACTACTGAGGCTATGGCGCAGCTCAAACGCTTAAAGGAGACTGCAGCGTAAGACCGCCTGCCTAGCCCATCGCGCTCAACGCTACACGAGTGCCACCCCAGTGTGTGGGTCGAAAAAATGGTGCGGCCCCTGGCTGAGGTTAAGCCATATAGATGTGTCGGGAGCAAGTCCACAGGGGGCTGGTACCAGCACCTTGAGCAGGTGTGGACCGCACGTGACCGACAGGAGCACTTCGCGTCCGAGCGGTTTGAGCAAGGTAAGCGTGGCCGGGAGAAGATGTGCACCAGGAGCGGACTGGAGCAGGATGTGTTCTGGACGCAGGCCTAAAGTGTAGCGCGTGGCGCTATGTGGTCTACGCTTCATAGTAGCCCAGGTGGCCGCTGGCAGCGCAAAACAAAATGCCGTATCAACGAGCTGCAGCATGGGTGCATGGCCGGCAGGTTGCACGGGGAGCAAATTCATCGCGGCGCTGCCAATGAAACGCGCCACAAACTCATTGGCAGGTACATGATACAGCGTATGCGGATCGGCGAGCTGCTGGCGCCGGCCCGCGCGTAGCACCAGAATGCGATCGGCCATACTCAGGGCTTCAGTCTGGTCGTGGGTCACGAGTACTGCAGTGATCCCCAGGGAGCGTTGCAGGCGCTTGCTCTCGGCGCGCATGTGCAAACGCAGCTCAGCGTCGAGATTACTCAAGGGTTCATCAAACAGCAACAGGTCGGGTTCTTTCATGAGCGCCCATCCCAGCGCCACACGTTGCTGCTGTCCACCCGCAAGCTGCGCCAGTTTGCGCTGCAGCAGCTCCTGCAATTGCACGAGCCCCGCAATATGCTCGACCCTGTGTGCGATGACAGCGCGGGGTTGGCGCTGGATACGTAAGGGAAAGGCGAGATTCTCGTAGACGGTCAGGTGCGGATAGAGCGCATAGCTCTGAAACACCATGCCTATATTGCGCTGGCGGGGCGGGAGGTCGTTGACGATCCGTCCGTCGAAGCGCAGCATCCCACTGGCAGGGCGGTAGATGCCGGCCAGCATCAGGAGCGTGGTCGTCTTGCCACAGCCACTGGGTCCGAGCAGGGCCAGAAACTCTCCCTGGGCGATGGTACAACTGAGATCCTGGACCGCTGGGACGGCGCCAAAATACTTACTAATCCCTTCGAGGGTCACAGTAGCCATGGGCGATAGGTCAGCTTGGCAGTTGGTAGGAATAGCCTGCCCGCCGACGCCGGCGACCGCGCCCGCGCGCGCTCGTCATCCCCAGGAACCAGCCGAGCAGGATCACCCCGGCGCCACTGAGAAACCAGGTAAGCCTGGTCGAACTTTTGAGGGAGGTATAGGCGTCGTTTAGGGCAGCAAGTCGTTGCTGAACGTCAGCGTGGGTGCGCTGCAGGTCGGCATACTTCTCTTGCGTTTCCAGAAACTCGGTGGTGGTGGCTTCCTGGCTGAGCTGCTCGTACTTCTGGCTGACATCTTGTAACTGCGCCTCTGACAGACCGCTCGCTTTCTGCAGACGCTGATGCTCCTCGCGCAGCGTGGCAAGTTGCTGCGTCAGTGTCGCCAGGCGTTCGCGCTGTTGTCCGAGCTCGAGTTGCAGACGTTCGGCAGTGACTTTATAGGGTTCACGATCGATCAGGTGTCTTTTCTCGACGTAACCCGTGCGACCATCCTCGAGACGCACCGTTACCCAGGTGTCATCCATGTCCCGCACCTCGATGGGTGTGCCGGACGGCAGGACCTTGATAATATTGCGTCCCACGATCTTTCTCCCAGAACGCACCACAATTTCAAAGGTATCTGTGGCATACATGGTGCGGGCCGACAACGTCGTGGCCAGCAGTAGTGGCCCGAGCAAGCCTGCCAGCATCTGTAGCATGCGATAGCCCATATCTTGCCCTCAACTCCAGATCTCCTTTGGGAGCGCTAGCTGCACAAGGTCGGTATCAACGTTATTCGCGGCAATGTATGGGGCCGCTTCCGCCAGCACACACTCCATATCGCGGTACAGCACCATACGTTTGTAGAGGTCCTGCCGCGTCATGCCCATGGCCTCACCGACCAGGCTGATGAAATTCTGAACCGCAAATGGATAGTCCTGCTCTGCAGCTACCAGTTCGCGGTGGCAACTGTGATAAATGTCCGCCAGGACATCGACCCCAGCGGCTGCCGCCTGATCCAGCACCGTACGGTGGACATTTTCCCTGGCTGCCGGAGCACTCCGAAAGCCCGAACACTGATGACCATGATCGTACAGCTGTGGAATCGTCACCAATTCCAGACCAGGGATCGCGCTTAACAGTCGCCGCACATCCGCCGCCACGCCGTCTACGCCATGGTGCTCGTGTAAGGCGACGCGTTTGTGCACGGGCTGCACGAAGTGCTGCTGCAACTCTGGTAAACGCGCCGCGAGGTATCCCGTCACGTGCCGCATGGGGAAGTCCGGCGTTTCTGGTTCGAGCACAAAATCTTGCATGTGCACGTTACACGAGGGGCACCAGGTGAGCACTTCCTGGGGCGTAAAGGCGGCCATATTGCTCAGGGTCTGGGCCGCCTGGGCATGAGCTATAGTCGGTTCCCCCGCCCGCATGAAGGTAATGCCACAGCAATTGCCTGTGCCGCCCAGGACCTCGTAATCTACCTCCAGGCGGTCCAGGACATCCAGCACGGT
>JBMDXC010000550.1:0-4667 GCA_048594805.1 Candidatus Entotheonellaceae bacterium
TATATCAATCACTTGCATAGGCCAGAGACCTGAGCATCGTCGATGCCTCATCCCCACTTCATTCACCATGCAGGTCTCCTGTCCGGGGATTTTGCAAGTTAAATTGATCAAATCCGTGGAGAAGGTTCGTGGATACTGCAAGCCCCAGGGTGATCGCATCTTAATTTTCCAGCAATAGCAACAGGATGCTGCATTGATCGACAACCCAAGGACTGGTTATGAGATCACTCTCAAGCCGCCAATCCACGTCGATACAGGGGAGTTAAGATGCGATCACCCTGGGAGAAGCCCTTCTATGCGTGTCAAACTGCAACTCGTCATCTGTAACGATGAGGGTCAGGAAGAGACCGTCACCGATGTCATCGCCCTCAACAAGAACCACCAACGCATCGAGCATCTCGGGTTGACCCTGGCGGAGTCCAAACACCTCCTTAGCACCATCCAGCGCCGCCTCCTCCAACAGCAAGTCCACACCTTTCTCGACGCGCGTTCGACCTGTCCAGACTGCGGGACACCGCTCAAGCTCAAGGCCCACGGCAGCCGATCGTTTCGCACCTTGTTTGGTACGTTTAAGTTCGACAGTCCGCGGCTTGAACATTGTGACTGCAAGCGGCGTAAGACCTCGTCGTTCCGGCCGTTATCGGCTTTGCTCACCGAGTCGGTTGCCCCGGAGCTCCTGTATATAGAAGCCAAGTGGTCCTCTCTGGTTTCCTACGGCATGAGCCTCGATGCGCTTAAAGACTTTTTACCCCTTGATTTGACCCTGGACGTCAAAACGGTGCGCTATGACACGCTCAAGGTAGCCAAGCGACTGGAAGCAGAGTTGGGTGAGGAACAAGCGGGATTTATCGAGGGTGATCCCCGCGATTGGGACCTCTTGCCCCTACCGGATGGCTCGTTCAAAGTGGGTATTGACGGGGGATACCTACGCAATTGGGTTGACAAGACGCATAAATTTGAGGTCATTGTCGGCAAAAGTATCCGGAGCTTTGCAGAGGGTGAAGAGGACAGGACGCCCTCGCTCAAGCGCTTTGGGTTTGTGCAAACACTCGACACAAAGTCGAAGCGCCGTCTGTATGAGGTGTTGCGATCTCAAGACTTACAGATGAACCAGGCGATCACCTTTCTCTCGGATGGCGATGACACACTTCGGGCACTCCAGTTGGAGATGAGCCCCAAGGCCACACATATCTTGGACTGGCATCATCTCACGATGAAGCTGACGGTGTTGGGCCAGTATGGCAAAGGTCTGGTGCAGTGTGAGGCCGTGTTGGGTGAGGCGATACAGGGCCAGATCGAGCGCCTGAAATGGGCGCTGTGGCATGGCCAGGTCGACAAAGCCCTGGGCAAGATTGACGATCTGGAGACCTCGATCGAGCCCTTCAGGGAGAGCTATGCCCGGTTCACGCCATTGGTCAAGGCGTTGTCGAAGTTGCGCACGTACATCGTGAACAACCGGCACGTGATTCCGAATTACGGTGAGAGATATCGTAAGGGCGAGCCGATCGCGACGGGATTTGTGGAATCGACGGTGAACGAAGTGGTGAGCAAACGCTTCTGCAAAAAACAACAAATGCAGTGGTCCAAAGAAGGGGCGCATTTGTTATTGCAAACGCGAGTACGAACGCTGAACGGGGAGCTGAGCGCCATTTTTAAGCGCTGGTATTCGGACATGGACCTTGAGGTGGAGGAGATGCCTGTGGCGGCATAGCCCCCAGCATCTCCATGCTCTCCTGCTCATACAGTCCTCGTCTGATCTGGAGCTGCCATGACGCCCTCAGCCGTGCCCGATCTCTACAAACACCACCGGTTCCCGGGTGAGATCATCAGTCACGCCGTCTGGTTGTATTTCCGCTTTCCTCTCAGCCACCGGGATGCGGAAGAATTGCTGTTCGTCCGTGGCGTCATCGTCTCGTACGAAGCCATTCGCCAGTGGTGTCGCAAGTTTGGCCAGCAGTACGCCAATTACCTGTATCACCGGCGTCCCCGGTCGGGGGATAAGTGGCACCTGGATGAAGTGTGCATCACGATCAACAAGGAGCGTCATTATCTGTGGCGGGCCGTGGATCAGGACGGTGTCGTGCTCGACATCCTCGTACAGCGGCGGCGGAATAAGCACGCCGCCAAGAAGTTTTTCCGCAAGCTCCTCAAAGGCTGTCAGTATGTCCCCCGCGTGCTCATCACCGATAAGCTCAAAAGCTACGGCGCCGCGAAGCGCGAGATTTTACCTGGGGTCGAGCACCGTCAGCACCGATACTTAAACAACCGGGCCGAGAACTCGCACCAACCCACCCGCCAGCGGGAGCGGCGTATGCAAGGGTTCAAGTCTGCCGGGCACGCGCAACGGTTCCTCGCCGCGTACGGTCCTATTGCCCAACACTTCCGACCACGCCGGCATCGCTTCTCCGCGCCGGCATACCGTCAAGAGATGCGGCAAAGATGCCAGGTATGGGACGAGATCACCGGCACCGCGATGGCGGCCTAAAGGCAAAGTCGGTCTGCAGCTGGTCGATCTCGTCCTGCTGTTGTCTCTTGATACCATGAGCACGATTAAGTTGACAACGCCTCCGCCATTCATGCACACCCCACCATCCCTCACAGAAATGTGCTTGACAATACTGCGTTCCATACAGCAAAAATGATGGGTGTTTGTCTGCGGGATCTGGGTCACATTCCAGTCGTTTCCACTACGCCGAGCACTCCCCGGGTCGAGACGCAGTCCGTTATGAGGAGACATTCCCATGCCCAGACGTAAGGACATAGATGCCTCAATCCCTCCCCCACCAGTGCCGCGGATTATCGCGCTAGCAAACAACAAAGGCGGCGTCGGCAAAACAACCACGGCGATCAATCTTACCGGGTCGTTGGCAACGCATGCGAAGCGCGTCCTGCTTATTGACCTTGACCCCCAGGCCAATGCAAGCATTGGCCTGAACGTCATCATTAACCCTACGGCCTTGAGCACCAAGCTTCTCCTGCAGGATGACCGCTATACGCTGGCAGAATGTGTTTATGAGAAAAACGAGCGGGTTGATATCATCCCATCGCATCGGACGTTGGCCGATACGCAACACAATCTCCTTCTCGATCCGGATGGGCGGACGCGGCTGCGCAAGAAGCTCCAAGCAGGGGGAAAACCCTATGATTTCATCCTGCTCGATTGCCCCCCAGAGGCAGGACTGTTAACCCAGAGCGCCCTAGTGGCCGCAACAGACGTCCTGATTCCCGTCGATGTGGGGTATTTTAGTGTCGATGGCTTGGAAAATATGCTTGAGGTCATTGACAGGATCCGGCAGAGTCATAATCCTACCCTCAACCTCTTCGGAATCCTGGTCACGAAGTTCGATGCACGCACCACCCTTGCCCAGAGCACGATCGAAACGATCCGGAAAGCAGGGCTCCCGCTTCTCGACCCACCAATCCGGATTTGTGTTGACATCATTCGGGCACAGATGCAGCGGATGCCTATTACCGCCGTCGCCCCCGAGAGTACGGCAGCTCATGATTATGATAGCCTTGCGGGGTATCTCCTCTATCCCCATGTCGTCAAACAACCTCGGGTCGTACGCCTGCGTGGCGTAAAAGGAGGGAGGGCATGAGTAAAAAGAAGCGCATCGACGAAGCCGCAGCCTTCGACCAGCTACGCTGGGAACGCAACTATCTCCGCGGGCTTGAGCCGACCCAAGGCGAGAATCCCGCCCCTGCGGATGCACCGGCTTCACCGGTGCCGAGCACTCCCCCAGAAGCTCCCAACAGCGACCGACCTGCGCTCGAAGAGCTACTCCAGAGCCCAGAACCAGGCCGACGCCCACGGGGCAAACGGGCAGACAAAGTCACCGGCCTCCATGTCGTGCTCCAGGCGATCAAGCGCGATGGCTTCCCCCATCCGGCCACAGGAGGCTTTATCATGGTCCCGCGGGTCATGAAGGCTCTGCTCTCCCTTGAGCCGGTATCCGTCATCCAAGTCGTTTTTGAAATTTGTGAACAGACGGTAGGGTGGGCTGATCCCGGTGCCGAGCATGGACGTCGCGAATGGGCCCGCCTTTCTCTTCGACACTTTGAGCTAGCATGCGGCATGACCACAAAACAGGTCACCCGCGGTCTCAAGCGCGCCATCCAGCAGGGCTACATTCTCCGTCGCCCCCGCCTCGATTCGTTTGAATATGCAATCCGCTGGGCTGATAGCGCGGAACCAAACGCACGGCAAGACGCCCCTAGTCATTAGCTCTCAGATGACAGTTTTTATGTCCCCTATCTCTAAGACCACAGTCTTTCAGACTATGGTCTCTTTGACGGGCATCTCTATGACCATGGTCACTAAGACCACGGTCTCTCAGACCCCCGTCTTACAGACATCCACTGTCTCTAAGAGAGTGGTGAAGGACTATCTCTAAGACCAGACTCTCTAAAGAATGTAGGGAAAGAAAGCTGAACCCCTGGGGAAAAATATTCTTGTGGAAAACGATAAGAGGAAAACCAATGGACGAACCAGATTCCACCAACTTTAGTAGTAAAGCCCTTCTCTCAGCTCGACTTTATCCATTTGCTGAGCGAGCAACGCCAATAAACGACTTCTGCCGTTGCCTGTAGAAAGAATTTTTGGAGGTCCGATAAAAATAGTGACATGCAAAAAAGCTCACGCGCAGAAAATCAAGTACTTATGTCAC
>JBMDXC010000551.1:0-4156 GCA_048594805.1 Candidatus Entotheonellaceae bacterium
TCGTGTCCCAGATGACTGCGTACCAGTGTGAGTAAGTCATAGAAAGGCATGGCGCCAGGCCAGATCGCCCCGAGGTGCAGCAAGGCTGTTTTGACGATCGGGCGGTCGGTTTCGATTTCGGTGCCCTTGGGGCCCTGAAACAGCTCCGCACTACGCGATGTCACATCGGGGCTTGGTGATACAGGCCGTAGCTCGGCTGCGACATATAAAGTGTAGAGCCGTTCGGGTGGCAGTGTGCGATCGAGGTGGACACCGTGGCGGCAGAGCAGTGTTTGCCGGAATGGCCGGCCCTTTAGAAAATCGAGGTATTGCTCTCGCGCAATCACGTCGGCCGGGTCCAGGTTACGCAACACCGTAGCAATGTGCGGCGGATACGTCCCTTCTTGCATGGCGCGGAAGTCTGCCTCAGCCAGATACTGCAGGCCGTAGCATGTGGCATGCGTGATAAATTCAGAAAAATAGACGGGGTGATTGATCGCGTTCAGGTCGTCGTGGAAGAAGCCAGCATCGGGGTAGGCGGCGGCCCGCTCGAACTCCCGTTGGAGGACCAGGTGGTACACGTCAGGCTCCTCTTTCGACTCCGCGAGGAACTTGAGCAGCGCACGGGCCTGGAGGATTTGCTGTTGGGGATCGGTAAACTGCGCGGTGTGATATCGCATCATGCGGCGGGCTAGGTCACGGAAATGACAGCCAGGATAGGCATTATAACTGACGAAGGCCACCCCGTGTTCCGTCAGGTGCTCGCCACACACGGCGAGCAGTTTGTCGCGCACTTCTGCCGGTACCCAGGAATACACCCCGTGGGCCATAATGAAATCGAACCGGCCCAGATCAGAGGGCATATGCCGTAAGTCGAGTCGGTGCAGCATAAGGTTCGTGAGCCCCAACGCTGCGATCGTAGCTTTCCCCTGGGCGATGGGGCGCTCGGCGAGGTCAATGCCGACAAACTGACTCTGTGGCAGGCCATAGGCCATAGCGATCAGGTTGCTACCGTCGTTGCATCCTAGCTCGAGCACGCGGCAGTGCTCCACAGGTGCTGGGCGCATACCGAACAACGTGGCCATGGTCGCCAACCGGTCGGGGTGTGTCTGCGGATAGGGCGCGCTGGGATAGAGGACGTCGTCGTACAGGGTCTGTATCGGCTTAGGCATAATATTCGCTGATAAAGTGGCTTGCGAGACAAGGTGGGGGAAGTGTAAACGCACATTGCCTCTGCGTCAAGCCTACCTCATCACAGACGCAAACATGCCTCAGGAATCCTCGGCTAATAGCGTGATTCTTCACTCTTGGATATCCCACGACGCTGCGCCAGCCTATCTGAACACACCGTCAGCATTATACCCCCTTTGTCAGCTCGTCCAAATTCGGTAACTCTGGATGATCCTTTCTGGCCATCTGGTAGGTGCCACCAAGTTCGCTCAACGCTTGCGTAAGGTCAAGAACATATTGGCCATAGTAATCCGAATCTGCTTCGCTGAGGTTCTCATCTTGGAGCATTTCCTCATATCTCTTGATATCACGCTGCATCGCCTTAATGGCCAACATCAGTGTATTCATAGAAAATTGCATCTGCAGTCTCCAATATCGGGTTTGGGATGGATCTATTCGTCGAGACTCATCTGCGCAGTGAGTGCGTTCAACCAGACCTGAAACAGTGTAAGCGGCATATCGTCCTTTGGTGCAATCGTGAAATGGTTAGGACGATCTTTGTAGTCAGAATCCTGCGTTATAGCGAGCGCCTCAGGTATTTCTGCCCCCTGAGAAAGCTTATACCATTTAAAGCCTCTGAGAACTGGATTCTTACGGTCAAAAGTTGATACGCCGCGATAATCTCCACGTATACAACGACACCCCTTCACGATCTGTTGCCCATTACGTTCCACAATTTTAACGTCTGCTAGCCGTACAGATTTATCTGGACGTATGAATCCGGGATTCGGATAGAGAACCGGATATCCTCCCTTCTCTTCAGTGCGGCTCTGGCCTCGGAAAAGATCGCGGGGAACTAGTTGATCGAAGTAGTACTGGAGGAGACCAGCTTCCTGATAGATTGCCTTCAACTCTTCTGACATAGCCTCTCCTTATGAAGGCGTACAACCTGGGTACAAAGTCTCGTGGTGTCCCCAGGGGGACATGGCAGCTCTGCCGCTACAGAACCCCTGTGGCACACCCGTTGTACTCGCACGTCCATCCCCAACTCTGTTTTCGTTTCCTTGAAAGCATTGTTCAATGGCCCACCGCACGCCCCTGAGCCAGGCGAACAGCCGTAAGGGGGCACTCATAGGGGCGTTGCTGAGATAGTACCAGCACTGCGGATACGCGACGAGCGTCCATTAGCCCCGATCACGGCGTCGGCCACTTGGGGTAGATGCGGCCCCAAACAATCAGAGGCTCGACAGTCTTAAGAGTTACAACAAGCAAGCTATCTCACCATCCTGAGCCATTGATTTTCACCTCGCATGCATTCTGCCCACGAAATGGTGTAACTCGGGGTGTCATGCCCGATCTCTGCAGCGTGTAGTGTGTAATATAGGTCACAAATGCTCTGTGACCTTGCGCACCGCACAGGGCTACCCTCGGCGGGTATCTTCACACCCAACACATCCCGCAGCCGTGCTGCTAGCACAGGCAGCGTTCTGGAACACCGGAGGAAAGGAGTCGATCGAGGATATTAGTGTCACTCAAAGTCGCCCAAGGGGCCGATGCGGTGGTCAAAGCCACCTTTCACCCGTAACAGGAGCACTACCAAAGGACGCTTACCAAGGGAAGATGAGCACAGCACGGAAAACCACTTGCTAGTGCAACCATTCTCACGTACACTACGCACAATCCATCTTCAGGTGGCTCTTTGCTATAGTCCCACCCGGCAAAGCAGGCTCAACGCAGGGTGCGAGATCCTCATGGTAGCGAGCCTTGGGGCGTAGCCACTGCCGTCGTGTTGCGCGGGGAAAGCCTTATGCCGAGAGCGAACGACGAGTTTGATATTCTTCCATCAGTGTTGGACCGGTTGCTTGACGACGAGCCTGGCGTATCCCATGAGTCGCTCTCGTCGCGCTTCTTTAGTCTGCGTGACCTCACGCGGGCAGTGGCGCGCGACCTGGAAGCCCTTCTCAACACCCGGCAGGAAGCTTTGGAGGAGTTGCCCCCCGAATTTGCAGAGGTGAGTCATTCCTTACGCACATATGGTTTGCCTGACTTCACTGCACTGAGTCTCTCGAATCCGCAGGATCGCCAACGCATTCGTCGGGCCCTGGAGCAGGCCATTGCCGTGTTTGAGCCTCGGCTTGACCGAGTGCGCGTGACTGTGGAGACACCACAGCAGTACGAGCAGGTTCTGCGCTTTCGTGTCGAGGCCTTGTTGCGGATGGAACCAGCGCCGATACCGGTTACCTTTGATGCCGCATTGCTCAAAACTCAGGAAATTAAAGTACAGGGGACCGACTGATGCCGGACGAACTCCTCCCCTATTATGAACGCGAACTTGCTTTTCTGAGGCAGAGCGGGGCGGAGTTTGCTGCCAGGTATCCGAGAATTGCAAGCCGTTTACTGCTGGAAGCAGGTAAATGTGAGGACCCCCATGTCGAGCGCTTGCTGCAGGGTTTTGCTCTCTTGGCAGCGCGGGTGCATCATAAAATCGACGACGAGTTTCCTGAACTCACCGACGCCCTCCTCGGCATCCTCTACCCGCACTACCTGGCACCTATTCCCTCCATGTCTCTTATTCAATTTGTCCTCGATCCAGAGCAGGGAAAGCTCACGAGTGGGCATCGTATCCCACGTGAGACGATGCTCTACTCACAACCGGTAGCCGGGGCGCCATGTCGTTTCCGGACCTGTTATCCGGTTACCCTGTGGCCCGTTGAGGTAACTTCTGCCCGCTTTGAGGAGCCTGACAGACGGGGGCCCCCTTCACAGGCCGTGGCGATGCTCAGACTGGGATTGCGTTGTCTTGGTGGCACGCGCTTTACTGATCTCGAGCTCGACCACCTGCGCTTCTTCCTGCATGGTGAGAGTCAGCTCACGTATGCGCTCTATGAGCTCCTCTTGAACAACGCGTGCCAGGTACAGTTCCGCTCCATCGAGGGGCCGGGTGGCTCCCAACTGGTGGTATGCTCTCCCCAGTGCCTGCGTGCAGTAGGTTTTGGTCGTGATGAGG
>JBMDXC010000552.1:0-2994 GCA_048594805.1 Candidatus Entotheonellaceae bacterium
CCATGACTTGGACAACCGCTTTCCTCGTGCTGACGCCGACGATTCTGCTGTTTGTCCAGGGCACTTCGTGTCTCATGCGTCGCCAGCGACACCACTCTGTTCCCATCTTTGGCTTGCTCAGCATCCTGTTGTCCGTGATCGGGCTCCTATTATACCTGTTGTTGGTCACGGATAGCATAGTGCTGAGCCCTGAATTCGGCCTCGTGATGGTGCAGGGCCCTCTGGCTTGGTTCGGCATGGTCCTGCTGCTGATGGGCATTGCCGTAAGCGGCGGCATGGGCCTGCTCGTGTGTCGTCTGAGGACCAGGCCAGAGGTCGACCGGTTATGGTACTTAGTGCTGGTGTTCGCTGTCCTGCTTGCTGGCATCTCAGCGGTGAGCCGGCTCTCGCCTCTAAACCTGGACGATTCAAAGCTCTTCCGCATATATGCCTATGACGTCTGGTGGCCATCTCTGTTGATCTGGTTGAGCCTCTGCCTGAGCGAAAGCGTCAGCACCATTCTTCGCCTGCAGCACTGGACAGCTCGGCTGTGGTTGACGACGGCGATGACCACTGGCTTGGCTTTGGCTGCCTTGGCGCGTCCCACGGTGGGCGATCCTAGCACACACCATCTGTGGCAGGTATACCTGCGTGTCGTGCTGCCGATCAGTGCGAGTGCGGCTGTGTGGCATCTTCTGTCGCCTCACGGTCGAGGCTCGGCTCGGCCCGAGCTGCGCTTGAGACACATGCTGATCCTGCTGCCGGCCGTAATCGCGCTGTTCAATCTCTTACTCTGGCTGGCGATATGGAAGCCTTGGTTGGATATACGTCAACCTACTGGGAGTGGCAGGTGAATCGACCGGCTACCAAATTCTTCGACGGACCAGATTCGACCGTCGGGTACTGGGCACATACTTATGCCGACCGCGCTCTGCACCTGATCACTGGTAACCTCGACCCCGCGACCGTAGCGCATACACGGGCGGTACTTGGAAAGGTATTGCTCGCCCAAGCTCGCTCAGTCGAGGCCGTCGAACAGCTCGAAACCGCGCATGCAGTCCTGCGCCGCATGGCGGAGCAGGCGGCGGAACAACACCGACCAACCGAGGGCCGCACACCGTCCGAAATGGATGGCAGCAGCCCCAAAAGCGTCCCCGATCTGGCCACAACTCATCAGCTGTTTCGCGAGATCAGCTGGGCCCTGGCGCAGGCCTATCGGTGCGTCGTCGTGAGTGAACTGCGGGCAGCGGACGACTCTGACCATCTGCTGGCCCCGGGGTCGCGGGCATCCGATCTGATGGCAGAGATCCGACACCACGAGCGCAGACGGGAATTCCGCTCGTACACGGAACTGTTCGACCGCTGGAAACCTTTAGTGTGCCAATTTGGCCATGATAGTGCAGTGGACAAAATGGGCTTGTTGGATGGCCCCAAGGTCCCGGCGGCCACACCCTGCAGCTTGAGTGTGGCCGCAGCGCCTTGCGGTGACGGTCGGGAAGAGTCGTAGGCTGGCTTCAGCCATAGGGCAGGGCTTTGTGCTGTTTTCGAGCCTGCTCATGCTCGTGTTTCAGCGTTTCGAGCATGGACTCACGCCGATCATACAGCCGTTTGAGGGGACGTGCAGAGTGCCTAGCCAGGGCGTAGGCGGTGATCAGCGGTAGAGCGATGGTGGAGTCAACGTAGCATACCACCGCATCCGGTAGACGATCCGGATCGACTTTTCCCCAACTGACAGCCTCGCCAGGGGTGGCGCCGGAGAGGCCACCGGTGTCGGGGCGCGCGTCGGTGATCTGCAGAAAATAATCGTGGCCTTTCTCGTCGATGCCGAGAACCTCCTGAATCTGTGGCTCGGTTTGCAGCATAAAGTTCTTCGGGGAGCCTCCCCCCAAGATGAACACGGCAGACTTGCCGCCGCTGCGCTTAGCTGCCAAAACGATAGCCGCGGTCTCGTTCACATCACGCGACACATCGAGGCTCAGACGATTCCCCTGCAACGCCATGGCGGCGATATTCATGCCGATGGAGCTATCCCCAGGAGAAGAGGTATACATCGGCACCCCGTACTCATAGGCGGCACCGAGCAGCGATTTCTTGCCGACCCCTAGCACCCGCTCGCGCTCGCCAATGTATTTGCCGCACAAATGGTGGAACTCCGCGCTGCTCATATTTTGCTGGAACTCTGGGCTGGCGATGATCTGGCGGAAGAACGCATCGGTGGACAGCAAGACGTCGTAGTCGAAAAAGATGTCGTAGATGCGCACCACTCCCTCTTGTCGTAGCACCACATCGTTGGTGTGCGGGTTACCCTGATGCAGCGAGAGGCCAATGGCGAAGTGGGTGTCATGATAGAGATTAGCTCCGGTGGAGACCATCCAGTCGATGAAGCCATGCTCGATTAATGGGATAAGGGCCGAGATGCCGAGCCCCGCAGGTGTGAGTGCGCCGGTGAGGCTGACGCCGACCGTTACGTCGGGCGCCAGCATCTTCTCGGTGAATAACCGACAGGCCTCGCGCAGACGCGCCGCGTTGTAGGCGAGGAAGGCATTGTCGATGAGCTCTCCCACGGAATCGGCACCCATGATCGGGCGCGGGTCGATGCGCCGTCCTTGCAGGAAGCGGTGTGCTTGGGTCATGATCGCTCCACTTGAGAGACTTCCCTCACCCTGACCCTCTCCCAGAGGAAGAGAACTCTGTCTGAGAACTTACTACGGTACCTAAGCCGGCAAGGACAGCGTGACAGAGGCTCCGTCGCAGATTCTTCCAGCGTTTCTGCTGACGCCCGGGCCCCATTCCGGCGGTAGCGGCAGCTGAGATTAAGACGTCCTAGGGCGTTGGCGGCTCAACCTGGGCAACGGTGGCACAAAATAGTACAGCAGTACAACGGTGAGAGCCAGTACCGTATACGTCACCGTAAATAGCCACGCGGGCGCATCATAATACAACAGTCGGTAGAGCAGGTGGCCGATAAATGAGCGCTTGTATCCGGCCGCACCCGATGCCACGAGCAAGACATGC
>JBMDXC010000553.1:0-3725 GCA_048594805.1 Candidatus Entotheonellaceae bacterium
AGACTTCCAACCCCTCCGCGCAGGTCGCGGAAAAACTCAACTGAGCGTGCTTCGCGAGCTGCTGAAGCGTCAGTTTTACTCCAGGCTTCATCCAGACTGCCCCCTTGACCAGGCGCTCTGTGGCTACAGAGTCATTTTGTGAACGAGCACTTCCGGTGTCCGACAGAGAGGCCCGCGCACCTCTGGTGTCCGGCCCAGGCTGGGACGAGGCTGGCGAGCCGGCCGATAGGCCGGCTTTATCTTGCCACCCCCCGCCCCGGGGGCGTTCCTCATCCACTGACGATACATCAGAGTGTGAAGAACCACTCTGCGTCAGGACGCGCGCAGCTGGCAGGCCTGCCGGCCTGACGGCCGAGGGCTTAGACGAGGCCGTGACAGAGATGCGATTGACGTGAGAATGTCCATCCTGGGAAGGAGCAAAAACCGTGTGTGGGGAAAAGGTGTGTCCGTTTACGGGCATAGATCGCAGTCCGGCAAGCACAGCGCGTGCCGGGCTGAAGCGCAGTATAGTATAAGTAGATCGAAAGGGAATCAAAATTGGGCCTCGATCACGGCGTCGGCCATCTCGTCTCGATGATGACCGAAAAAACGAATGACTCGATACAGAGAGGGATTGCAACCAGGGAGCTACCTCGCCATCCTTAGCCCTCCACTTCTGACATGGTAGGGGCTTCGGTAGGGAGGTAGCTATGGCAACGATAATCCAAGCAAAGCACCGTGACAACAAGGATCGTCACCAGCGCTGGACGCGCCTCGAACGCGCTGACCTCTTGGCACGATACGGCGAGCTGCATGCGCAGAAGGTCTCCCAGCGCCAAGCAGCCAAGGTGCTGGACGTGCCCCGCAGCACGCTGCAGGCGTGGCGGGCATACCACGACCGCCTCGATGCCTGTCCCGCGGTCGTGGCGTTTTTCCAAAGTGTGCCCGGGCTCGCCTTCTTGCATCAGTTGGTTATTGCCTTGCACCTCGTGTGTGTTGAGATTGGCGCCTGTGGGATTCGCTTGGTGTGTCTGTTTTTGCAGCTCACAGGCCTCAATCGGTTTGTCGGTGCGTCCTATGGGACGCAGCACCGGGTCAACCGTCACATTGAAGAAGCGATGGTGGCGTACCGTCAAGAAGAAAGCACGCGTCTGGCTCAGGAGATGCCGCCGAAAGAGATGACGATGACGCTCGATGAAACGTTTACGGGCGGTCTGTGCTTGGTGGGGATGGACCCCGAGAGCAATTACATTGTGTTGGAGCATCCGGCACCCGCACGGGATCAAGACACGTGGCATGCGTTGATGGCGCCAGCCCTGGCGGGGCTCAACTGCAAGGTGATCCAAGTGACCAGTGATGAAGCACCGGGCCTGCTTGCCTATGTGGCCCACCACCTCGGGGCGCATCACTCGCCCGACCTGTTCCATGTGCAGCATGAGCTGAGCAAGGCCGTTGCGGTCCCAATGGCCGCCAAACAGCGTGCTGCCGTCAAGGCGATGATAACGGCTGAAGAGAGACTCCAACAGGCGCAAGAGCAAGCCCAGAGGGGCCACGCCGCGCCGTTGAGGTGCGGCCCAGGTCGCCCCCCAAAGGCGACCTCCTGTCTGGAGCAGGTCCAGCAGGAGGTCGAAACCGCTCGCCACGAGCACCAGCGTCTCGCCGAGCAGCGAGAGCAGGTGACCCAGAGCATACGTGCCATAGGCCATGCCTACCACTTTGTGGACTTGGAGCGGGGCGTACGCCGCAATGGCAAGCTCATTGCCGGGGATATCCATACGCACATTGACACGATCCGCACTATTGCCCACCAAGAACACCTCAGCGAGACGTGCCTGGAGCGGATCGCGAAAGCTGAGCGTGTGGTGCCCAAAATGCAAGCGACCATCGAGTTCGTCTCAGGGTATGTGCGCCAGCAGGTGCGGCAACTGGACTTGGCGCCGCCCGCATCTTACGCCATGCATGCGCAGCTCATTCCCTCGTATTACCTTGAGCGGGTGGCCTCGATCCGGACGGTGACCCAGGGCGAGCCGCTGCGGGCGCTGGCCGAGCGCCTCCGGACCCCACTGTTTGAGTCCGGTGGTGCCTTAAGTGCGTTGAGCCCGAAAGAGCAAAACCAGCTCAAGCATAAGGCTCAAACGCTCGCGGAGGTGTTTCAGCGCTCCAGCTCCAATGTGGAAGGGCGCAACGGGTACCTCTCACTGCGCAATCACCAGCTGCGAGGGCTTGATCACCCAAGAAAGCGTGCGTGCCTGACAGCCGTGCATAACTTTTTCCTCACGCGTCCTGACGGCACGACCGCAGCGGAGCGATTTTTCGGGCAGAAGCCCCGCTCGATGTTTACTGCCCTTCTGGGAGCCGTCGAGATACCGCCAGCACCTCTCAGTCCTCCGCGACGAGCATTGGGATAGGCTCAAAGGGTGTAGGGTGGCCGACGCGGTGATCAAGGCCATAATGGGCATGGGATAAAACTGCCCGAAACCCCGCCAATATCGCGTTATCATGACAAAAGGCCAGTTTTAATCTACGGACCAAATGGTAACTTCGTCAGCAAGCCATGTTAACGCTATTGAATCTTTATGATCCTGGATGCACAAGAAATCGATTATAGTATTTCTAATATCATCATTATTTGTGAGATCTCTCATCTGAAAGCCGAACCTCCTCGGATTTGAGGGTGAGTCGTTTAATACCTCTCCATATCTTCCTATCATACCCTCTAAAACTCTCACAAAAAGAGCCGTTATTTTTACATTCAATTCTGCTCTGTCTTCATAGTTTAATTTCTCTAATTTTTCTCGCTCATCCTTGCTAATTTTGTAGTAACTCAAGGGATCTTTTTGTTTTTCTTTATGGTTACGTATACTATAATTTTGATCTATTGCTTTTCTAACACAACTACATAAAATAGCTTTAAAGAAATTTAATCCGTAATCTAGTTTCACTGCTCTAGCCATGTGGTCACAAAAAGTTAGAAAGTAATGGGAACCTAAAGTACCAACAAGAACTGATTCGACGGCTGTAGGGGTCATAAGTTCCAGTAAAGCCGGAACATTACTAGCCTCAGCAGACGTTTGTAATAGACGAAGAATTCTTTGAATTGTTCTTGCTGGATTGCGTTCAAGCTCCATAAGGTGAAGCTTCAATTTAACTCGATTTCCTTTCACTCTTTCATGGTCGATGGAATCAATGAGTATTTTCCAGTCATTTAGAATATTTTCCACCTTGGAACGGTCTAATCCTAAACATGAGTCAGGCTCTCTACATATGTCCGCTAATCGCTCTAAAAATTCCTCTTCGTTCTTGTTTGGAGTTTGTCCACAACGAATACCATGAATAGTCGCAGCAAGACCAGCTGCGCATGCTCTTTTACCTGCTGAAGCGGTATTGACTGCAGCAATATCTGCCAGATTGAGTAACATCACAGCAGTAACATTCTTCTTTATCCCTGATATATGTTCCTCATCACTTCTAAAGTATAATATGTCACTGAATATGGGAAGTGCTGCTTCACCTGTATTTAAAACGCCAAATTTATCATGGTGCTGAATTATTGAAGAAATGAGTGAGAACCTATTATATTTTGCCTCAGTTTTAAGTTCCCCTTCATCATATATGAGAGTATTTACTAAAATTTCTTGCTGTTTTTCATCATAGTTGCGTATTAAGTTTGCTCCAATATAAGGATGGTTTTCTCTGCGAATGTACTTTCCAATATCATGAAAAAGTGCAGCTACCTTTAAAAGCTC
>JBMDXC010000554.1:0-3405 GCA_048594805.1 Candidatus Entotheonellaceae bacterium
ATATGACATATTGTTGCTCCACAGAGAGCAATATAGGTGCAGTAAAACAGGCCTGTCAGTTGCCGAGACCGACATGATTGCACCTATGTTGCTGATGCCGAGCCCTTGGACGTTAGTAGGCGCTCACAAATGCCATCACAACGATCCCTTGACTTACTCATGGCATAGAAATTGCGCAAAGATGCAAGTGATGCACATGGGAATCTACGAGAGGCCAGGCAAGTATGAGGAGCCGGGTATCGCGGAGGTATATATGGACAAACGCCAACAACTGTTCGCCATGTGGTACTTGCTTATCATTCTTGTGTTCCTCGCTCTATCCCAGAGTTTCCTCATAGCCCCCCACGTCCAGCAGCTGGACTACAGCGAGTTCAAGGCCCTGCTGCGGGCTGGCAACATTGTCCGAGTCACCCTCGGGACGCCCTCTGTGCAGGGCGAATTGCGCACCGAGGGGATCGAGCGCATTTTACCGCGGGACAAAGTGGCCATGATCGTGAAGACCACCGGGAAGGATGACAAATCTGGCCTGTATCCTTTTACTGCTGTGCGCATCGACGACCCAACCCTGGTGCAGGAGCTGGAAGCCGCCAAGGTGCCATACACGGGGAAGGTCGAGAATACCTGGTTTGCCACTCTGCTCTCCTGGGTACTGCCAGTCCTGCTGTTCTTTAGCCTGTGGGCTTTCTTGATGCGCCGTATGGGCCCCCAACAGGGGCTGATGAGTATCGGGAAGAGTAAAGCCAAGGTGTATATGGAAAAAAGCACCGGGGTCACTTTCAAAGATGTTGCTGGCATTGACGAAGCCAAGGCGGAATTGCAGGAAGTGGTGCATTTTTTGAAGAACCCTGAGATGTATCGGCGCCTGGGGGCCCATCTGCCCAAGGGCGTGCTCCTGGTCGGCCCGCCGGGTACAGGCAAGACATTGCTCGCACGGGCCGTAGCCGGTGAGGCCGGCGTCCCTTTCTTCAGCACCAATGGCTCCAGCTTTGTAGAGATGTTTGTCGGCGTTGGGGCGGCACGGGTGCGCGACCTCTTTGCCCAGGCGGCTCAGCATGCCCCCAGCTTGATCTTTATTGATGAGATCGATGCGCTGGGCAAGGCGCGTGGGTTAAATCCCCTGGGCAGCAACGACGAGCGCGAGCAAACGCTGAACCAATTGCTGAGCGAGATGGACGGTTTTGATCCCAACACCGGGGTATTGCTGATGGCCGCCACGAACCGGCCAGAGCAACTGGATCCGGCGCTGCTGCGGCCAGGGCGCTTTGATCGGCAGGTGCTGGTGGATCGGCCGGACATCAACGGGCGGGAAGCGATTCTACGGGTCCACGCCGGTAAAGTGCAATTGGCACCGGACGTGGATCTGCGGGCCATCGCCGCACAAACGCCAGGCTTTACGGGAGCGGACCTGGCCAATATTATCAATGAAGCGGCCCTGCGGGCGGCGAGTGCAGGCAAGGCCGCCGTGGAGATGGTCGACTTGCACGAGGCCATCGACCGTCTGGTAGCAGGCCTGGAAAAGAAAAACCGCGTCATCAATCCCCAGGAAAAAGAAGTGGTGGCCTTCCACGAAGCCGGCCATGCGCTGGTGGCCGCTTCCTTGCCAGGGACTGATCCCGTGAGCAAAATTTCCATCGTGCCGCGTGGCATTGCGGCGTTGGGGTACACGCAACAACAACCCACGGAAGATCGCTACCTGCTGCGGCGCTCCGAACTCTACAACCGGCTCTGCGTGCTGCTCGGTGGCCGGGTCGCCGAAGAGCTGGTGTTTGGCGATGTCTCCACAGGGGCCCAGGACGACTTGCGCAAAATTACCGACATGGCCCGTGCCATGGTGACCACCTATGGGATGAGTGATGAGGCAGGCTTACTGACCTACGACCAGCCACCCTCGCCTTTCCTGCCTGGGGTCGCTCCTGGCTCTCCTCAAGCCTACAGCGAGGAAACGGCGCGGACCATTGATGCCGAAGTGCGCGCCATTGTGGATCAGGCACACGTACAGGTGCGCCAGCTTCTGGGCGAGAAAAAAGCGCTGTTGGAACGCCTGGCGCGGCGGCTGCTGGAGCAAGAAGTCCTGGAAGGGGATGAGCTGCGTGCTCTGCTGGCGTTGCCGCCGAAGGAGAAACCTCGTGCGTAAAGTCTCGCTTCAGCTTATACAGCTGATTGTCGGGTTGCTTCTCCTGTGCCCCGTGCTGGGGGCAACAATTTATGAAATCTTTACGCTGTCTCGCTCAATTTTAACCCTTTCTTGATGGCTTCCTTAGGTATCTTTTAGGTCAACAATTACGGACGTGAAAAAATACTGGCTCTGGGAAGAGGCACTCACGCAACCATAGGAGGAGGTATGGACGTGGTCTATATCGGAGTAACGCTTGTGTTCTTGGCGCTGTCATGGGGCCTGATTGCCCTGTGTGAGCGCCTGTAGGAGGGACGTATGCCTGTGCTCTATCTCATTGGCGGGATGATCGCGCTGGGCTTATTGGGCTACTTGCTCGTGGCGCTTCTCAAACCGGAGTTGTTCTGATGACATTTAATGGGATTCTCCAACTGCTGCTGTATATGGTCGTCTTGCTCGCGCTGGCCAGGCCACTGGGCAGGTACATGGCGCGGGTCTATGAAGGCCAACCGACCGCTCTCGATCGGGTCTTTGGCCCCCTGGAGCGGCTGATCTATCGGCTGTGTGGGGTGCGTGCGGGTCGCCCGGAGGCGGAGATGGGGTGGAAGACCTATGCCTTCGGCATGCTGCTGTTCAATATCCTGGGCCTGCTCGCCCTCTATGCTTTGCAGCGCTTCCAGGGGCTGTTGCCGCTCAACCCCCAGAGCCTGGGCGCGGTGACGCCCGATTCATCGTTCAATACCGCTGCCAGCTTTGCCAGCAACACCAACTGGCAAGGCTATGGTGGTGAGACGACCATGAGCTACCTGACCCAGATGCTGGGCCTGACGGTGCAGAACTTCGTCTCGGCCGCCACTGGTATGGCGACGCTGGTGGCGTTCATCCGTGGCCTGGCCCGGCGCTCGGTGCAGACCATCGGCAATTTCTGGGTGGACCTGACGCGCAGTACGCTCTACATCCTGCTGCCGCTGTCGCTGGTCCTGGCGCTCATCCAGGTATCGCAAGGGGTGGTGCAGAACTTGAACGCCTACCAGACAGTGCCATTGCTCCAGTCAACCACCTATGAAGAGCCCAAGCTCGATGCGGCTGGGAAGCCACTCAAGGATGCGGACGGCAAGCCCATGACTGAGACCAGGGAAGTGCAGGAGCAGGTGCTCCCGATGGGTCCGGCGGCTTCACAGATCGCCATCAAGCAGCTCGGCACGAACGGCGGCGGCTTCTTCAACGTCAACTCGTCACACCCGTTCGAGAACGCCACGCCGCTGTCGAATTTCTTCGAGATGCTGGCCATT
>JBMDXC010000555.1:0-3970 GCA_048594805.1 Candidatus Entotheonellaceae bacterium
TCCAATGGGTGATGTAGCGAAGATGCGCCTTAAGCTGCGGCAGAAGGAACCGCTGCCTGAGATTGTTGCGGCCTGAATTCGAGCTTCCTGGAAGGAGTCCCCTCGCGGGACGACTGGAGGGAAGATGCCGCCGGCAGGCCAGACCCCGGGTTTTGCGGAAGGGAACCGCATAGCAGAAGGGCTCGTAGAGGCCGCCAGATGGCCTGAGAGCGCTGGAACAGCGGGAGAGGGAAAATTGTCTGGTACTCTCCCGAAAATTGATTACAAGGGCAGAGGAGAGGCTGCGCGGGGCTCCTTATTCAAAGTCCCCGGGGTTCAAAAGATCACCGTCAGTATCGCTGGGGGTAAGGGGTGTCCGGATATCTATCGGCGTGAGCGGCGGCAGTGGTGACAGTGTCGGTGGCCGCAGTCCGTGCCTGTCTCTGAGGATCGGGTGCTCCAGCCAGTTCATGCGGCGCGCTTTGAAGGGCGGCAAGTTGTGGTGAAAGACGATAATGTCTTCGTCTCGCATCTGTTTGATTTGATTGGCCGTCATGAGGGCGACCCCCTGCTCTGCCATGCCTTGGGTTTCCTGCCCGCCCTCCCGCGTGCTTTGTGAGTGAGAATAGGCGGATCTGCGGCCCAACTCCTCCTCTAAGTACTTGGCGGTTGTCCGCCGCTGCCGGTAGAAAATTTGCGTATCCATATTGTCCAGCAGCGTCTCAGCGTTGGCCTGGCCGTAGACCTCCAGCTGTTTGATGGATTGGATGGCCACCCACAGGCTGATCTGCCTCCCCACCACGGTGGTCGCGTAGTCGTAGAGATACGGAATTTTCACCCGTCCCGCCTCATCAAGCAAGAGAAGCACGGGATAACAACCCTCGCCCTGGCGTTTATCATAAATCGTAATCAGCTCATGAATGATGGTTTGGGAGACAAGCCGCACGACAGGCGCCAGCGCTTCCAGATCAGCCTCCGGCAGCCTGAGGTAGACGGTGATGGGTTTCGCAGAGGTTATAAGATCGCTCGCCGTGAAGTCTGCGCCGTCAAAACAGCGCAGGAGTTCATCAGACAGGATGGGATAGAGCCGTGCGGTCGCTGTCTCCCAGGACGAGGTTAAAAACCGTTTCTCATCGTAGTCTTTCTCGCTGTTGTAGACGCCGGAGAGAAATGTGGTGGCTAAAAGCGGATTCACTGCCTGTAAATGGCTGGCTACCTGATTGATCGGCAGATTCATGAGTCGTCCGGCATAGGGCAGGAGTCGGTACTTTTCAAAGCCTGCTTGCCGGTTTTCTTCCCGTGCCGCGAGGAACAGTTGGGTCAACATTTTCATGCCGCGCTGCATAAAAATCGGGTCCCGCTCCCCTGCCTCATACAGCAGATACTTGGCAGCGGCATAGAGCTGCCGCTCGGTTGTCCGGCCCTGCAGGGGGTCAAGTCGGTGGCCGACGCCTTCAGGATCAAGCACATACACCGGGCCGAAGGTTTTCCGATACCCGGCCGTCGCCTCGTACAGCTCCCCTTTGATGTCCAGCACCACCACGGAATGCGGCCACGTTAATAATTGCGAAATCGCGAGTAAGCCTTTGCCCCCGCGCGTCAGCGCGTCAACTAAGACATTCCCGAGTTCCCGCCGCTTGGTGCGTCGCCTGACCGAGAGCACATGATTGAAGGCGGAGACGCCAACGAGTAGCCCCGGATCGCTCTGCCAATGCTGGTTCACCAGCGGGTCTACTTCATGCGGATTCGCAAACCGGTCTGCATACAGCTGCGGCTGTTTGGGGAGTTGCGCATTGACCCAGCTGAGGGCTGCGGACAGCTGCCGGAGGAGAGAGGCTAGAGCGCCCATAGATCCTCCTGTAATTGCGGCTCAAGCTCCCATGCCTCTTGCTCCCGCTGCCGCGCGTGGCGCTCCAGCACCCAATCTCGTTCCCGGCGCTCCCTAAGACAGACGTTCGTGGTGGCCTCTCTGATGCGATCTAAGTCTGGCTTGTCCAGGCGCCCCTGGATGGAGGCAAGCACGTGCACGTGGTTGTTGTCCGTATGGTCGTCATGCACCGCCGCTACCCAATTGACGGGGGTTGTAATGCCCTGACTCCGCATGATCTCTGCAATCGTTTGCATGGTTGTGATGGTAATTGCCCGCATATCTAAATCCTTATAGGTGTCCTCGGTCGCCGGGTCGGGACTGATGATAATCGTGAAAAACTTGGTGCCCTTGGGCGCCTCGTCAATAAATTGGTAGGCTTCAAGCCTCGTCATGGGGCTGTCGCTGGTAAACAGCGGCCGCCAGACCCGCTCGCCGTCCTTGCCGGTACGGTGCTGGATGTAGCGGACGGTGTCTTTGGCTTTCACGTTGCCCACCTTCCCCCGTTTGACAAAACTGGTGCCAACAAACGCCATTAGGCATGGGCGCTCCCCTCCCCTGCCTCTCCTGCATCAGCGCTCCCCACTCCCCGACGCTCAGCATACTTCTCCTCGGGTGCGTCCTGCTCGTCAGTCATTCGCCACCACTCCGCGAGCAGGGTCTTGAATTTAGGCGTTCGGGTGTTAAGGACATTTGCTCGCGCCATGTTGTAGGCGTCATCCAACTTCTTGTTAATCGCTGTGAGGGGTACCCCGTCTTTCTGGAGCTGGCGTTTGTAGAGATCAACGAAAAGGATCCGCGTTTGCTCGGCGGCAATCGCATTTTTGATCTCAAAGGGCACGTGGCGGTTGTCTGAAGCGCGGATCTCCCGCCGCAGCATTGCTTGCATCCGGGGCTCAAACAGAGTTTCCTCCTGCTCATGAATTTTCGCGCGGGCGTAAACCTCAAGCCCGGTCGCAGCGGTTTTGGAGAGGCTGATCTTGTCGTCCTTGGCCAGACGCTCCAGCGCGGTTTTTACTCCAGGACGCACCCGCAGCGTCATTCTGGCTGACCGCCTGAGATCATCGACAAGGTCATCGATGCTATGAGGTGAACGATCACTTCCGGTGTCCGACACAGAGCGCCGCATACCTTCTGTACCCGGCGCTGGCTGGGGCGTGCCTTTAGGCGCTCGGTCACGAGCGCCTTTATCTTGCCACCCCCGCACAGCGGGGCGTTCCCCATCCACCGACGATGCGTCAGAGAATGAAGAACCACTCTGTAGAGGGGCGTGCGTAGCTGGCAGGCCGCCTGGCCTGACGGCCGAGGGCGAAGCATCGGCCGTGACAGGGGTACGATCTAGCGGAAGATGCCCGTTCTGGCGGGGAGAGAAAACTGTTTGCGAGGAAGATGTGTGTCCGTTGACGGGCATAGATGGCAGTCAGACAAGCACAACGCGTGTCGGGCTGAGACGGAGTATAGTGTCAGTAGATCGAAAGGAAATCAAAATTGAGTAAGAAAATGGTGAGTATGTTTTGTGCACAGGGCAGCGTACAGGTATTGCCCTCAATTCCTATAGGCTGAAAATCGCCGTTTTTGTCAACCACTACCCTATCTACCTAGGGAGAGGCTCTCCCCGGTCTCTACTCTTCCCTACTCCTTCCTTAGAAGAATGGGTCGCTTCGCACCAGCACGAGTATGATTTTCTTTGCTCCCTGCTAGGATCAGTCTGCCGCCATGTCTACGGGTAGCAGGATGGAAAGTCTTGTATCTGCATATGGCTCGGCCAGTCTCTTCTTTACACCGTGTTGCTTAGGTTCGTTGCCCAGCAATAAAGCTGGGTATCCGCTAAGCGGTAGCAGACTCGCGCGTGAGACAGGCACACACCGGTTTGACAGTATGCTTCGGGGGACTTACCCCTTTGCCCTTGCCCTGGGCTTGTCTAGGCCGATCTAGAATAGATATAAGCACATTCTAAGCGGTTTGTCTGCATGTGTACGTGTAGTAGTGTATGAGTGTACGCGTGTAGACACTTATGAGTGTACGAGTGTAGTAGTGTATGAGTGTGTACACTCATGAGTGTATGAGTGTAGTAGTGTATACATGTATGAGTGTATGAGTGTGCTACGGAGGGGGTTATTGTGT
>JBMDXC010000556.1:0-2020 GCA_048594805.1 Candidatus Entotheonellaceae bacterium
ACTCGAAGGTTCCGCCGGGTGGTGCGTTGGGCGGCAAGCCTTTCGTATTCATGCGCGCAGGATGAGTCCATTTGCCTCCTTCGACGCCGATCCGTAGCCAGCTACCGCGGTACTCGGGAGCGGTGATCGGGATGCTGGCATCGGTTAGTTGCCAAAATGGTCCGTGCAACGTGCGCCAGTAACAAAAACCGAGCGGACAGTTATTCGGGTCCGTGCAGGCGCACTCAGCCCCGTCATCGGTGATGTCGCCGGAGACGGGAGAGGATTGCGTCGCCCCATTAACCACGACCTGACAGGGTTTGTTGGGCGGCTGCGTGCATGCCGCTTTGAGCGCGTTGAAGTGTGCGTTGTACTTGGGATTACCCCCAGGTACCTCCTCGCCTAGCGGCATCGTAGGCGGGGTGGGCGGGGAGGTTTTACTCTCGCCTTTGAAAGCTTTCTCCAATATTATGCTGCAGTAACCCGGAAGCTCGGTCGACACGTCCGGAAACCGGCGGCTGCTTGCAGGGCCATGACAGTTCAGGCACGAACCCTCGCCTGGATTCAACTTAATACCATTGAGTGCGTTCGTGGGCCCTAGGTTTTGCGGCCAATCCTTATGGACCAGCGGATCGTACCAGTTCTTGGCGGTCAGCTTGGTGCCCATATCGAGCGGCGTGCCGGGATGCACGATGAACGGATTCTCGCCGGCATGGCAGTCCGTGCATTTGCCATTACCGCCTAGCAAGTCAGCGCCACCGAAAAATTTCGATATCGGGACACTCGATCCTTTGGGTATATCAAACGGTTTCTTCCCGATGACTGCCCCGGTGTTTGGGTTGATTACATTTTCGATGTTGTCCCAGAAGCAGGCATTACTCGTCTCGGTTCCGAGACAGATGATCCCCAGTGCTTTAATTGTATCTCCTACCGATCGCGGCAGCGCGAGGCACACACCCCGCGGCGAATCGCTTTCAAAGGCGAATACTTCTGCATCTTCGTTCGGGATGATGAATTTGAAAAGCAACGGTCCTCGCGGTGCCCATGCGGAGTCTCCCCAATTCGGCGGGATCGGCACACCCGCCCCACGACACTCCTGGAGGTATGCCACGCCTCCCGCCGTCGTGGCAGAAAGGGGTTGTATCAGTCCTTCCTGCCTGAGGCGTTCTAACAGCGCTGGTGCAATCCCCGACTCGCCATTGGTGGGGCGAAGAAATCGGCTGCGCAAAACCGTATTCTTGCTCCTGAGATGCGCCGCGTCTTGTGGCTTGACCGTGTCGATCAGCCAGTCGATCAGCGCAGCGTTCACTATAATCTGCTCCTGCTGAGTCAGACGCTTCACCTCCTGCAGGCGCTGATATCTTGCTTTAAATGCCGCTCGTTGTTGCTCGTCAGCTTGCTGGTACAACCTCTTAAGATAATAACGCTGCGCGACGATAACGAATTCAGGCGAACGATCAACTGCGTTCCCCTGTGCGTCCAGGATAGCCCCATGGCCGACCGTGAATACCGGATCGGTCGCAGCAACCTCCCACGTATCAATGTCCGAAGAATTCTCCTGCGCCATACTGGCACTCAAGATTACTACGGTAATGACGAGTAAGAGAACAATCCTTGTCATGATCACCTCCCGGCGAACGGGGTTGAGAGATGGACCTTAGATCACGGCAAACCTCCCCGATGACATCGTCGATGCTGGGGTTTTTTGCCCAACCCCCCAAAAAGGTATAGGCGTCTGAGTAGCAACGGCGCAGAAAACCGGGTTAAGCCACAATGTTTTTATAAACAGACTGTTGTGGCAGATGAACATTTGATGCATGTCACGGCAAGAAAAGTCGAGCTGAGGGCTGGTGTCGGAGAAAACCACGAAAAGAGATTTTTTCGACGATATACGCCTGTAAAACTCGACCGTATTCTTCACTCATAGTTGACGAACGAAACGTTCGTTTTCCTCCACAGTTTTGACCATTGACCCACGGATCGACGTTTCCTGCACGCATACTACGGGAACCCCTTCCATGGCTACTCAAGCCCAGATCTC
>JBMDXC010000557.1:0-2080 GCA_048594805.1 Candidatus Entotheonellaceae bacterium
CATAGGTAAACGACTCCTCGTGCGTCCACGCTTTCAGCAGCACCTCTAACGTCTCGTGAAATTTCTGTCTGGAGGCGCCGAGATCCCCCCCGAATCCAGCCATTTCATAGGCTTGATAGCCACGTCCCACGCCGCACATAAAGCGGCCGTCAATGAGATTGTCCAGCACGGCAATTTCTTCCGCCAGGCGCAGGGGTTGCCAGACCGGCAGGATCACTGCTGCAGTACCGATCTGGAGGCGCTTGGTACGCTGCCCAATATACAGTGCCTGCATAAGCGGCGCTGGCGAGTTCCCGTAATTGGTGAAATGGTGCTCGGCAATGAGGCAATAGTCGAAACCGAGTGCCTCAGAGTACTGGATCTGCTCCACCCCCTCTTCAAAGAGCAGCTTCCAATTGCGCAACGTCGGGTTTGGCCACTCGTAGAATAGCCCAAATTGCATGGTGCGTTCCCATCATGTGCAGCACGTCGATGGTTGGTGTCTCTCGCTCTTGCGCTATGCTAGGGCATCACTGGCTAAAAAGCAATGGTCCCCCAGCGCGCCGAGGCGGAGAGCAGAGGACGCTTTGCCATAGCGGTGGTGTCGCCCAGCGCCAAGTCTTCTCTACCCTGTTGTGCCCTGAGGCCAGATGGTAACCAGGAGAAAGAGCATGGTATATTTTCTCAACAATATGACCACGAAAGGAGCATCAACGATGGTAGCACGAATATTGTTGATCCTTCTATGCCTTGGAATACTGAGCACCCTCAATGGATGTTATATTGAACCCTATCCGTATGCATACTACGCTCCCAGGCCCTATGTCTATGCATACCCCCGAGCCTATATCTATACGTATCCATATCGGTATTATGGCTACTATTATTATCCTTTTTAAATGGTAGAGCTGTTTCACATTCTGCTGCGCTTCCACACCATCACCATCGACTTTATCCGTGATATGTGGTCGTACATCTCCCTAGGCTACTTTCGACAGGCCGCCCAGAGCCACGAGGTGGGCTCCTCGACCATGCCGCACAAGGTCAACCCGATTCACTTTGAAAATGCCGAAGCGAACCTCGGCCTGAGCAACGCCCTGCTGCATCACCTGGCAACCACGTTGCCCACGTCACGCCTGCAGCGGGATCTCACTGACTCTTCCACGCCGCGCAACCTTGGCTCAGCGTTTGGGTATGCGGTCGTGGCGCTACACGCCCTGCTGCATGGCCTGGCTCGGGTAGCTGTGGATGCTGAGGCTCTTGCCGCTGAGCTCGACACCTGCTGGGAAGTGTTGGCAGAAGCTGTGCAGACCGTCATGCGCAAACACGGCTATGCGCAGCCTTACGAGCAGCTCAAAGCCTTGACGCACGGACATGCTATCACGCGGGAGGAGCTGCACACGTTCATCCGGTCCCTGGCCCTTCCGGCAGTCGCGCAGGAGCGGTTGCTACGATTGACACCGGCGACGTATATAGGGCTGGCGAGCCAGCTTGTCCGGCACATGGGGGCTGCCTCCTGCTGCAGCGACCGATAGCTTATACATGACGAAGCTTGAAGTAACAAACCTGGCGTCGACAGGTGTGAGGACAGCGTCACGAGAGCGTATGCGCTCACTTGACACGTGCATCGCCTGCGGCCCATACTGCTTGGTAGCAATGAGGGACGCCATGGAAAGGAGGCGCTGCTCTGACCTTGAGAGGGAAAGCGGCCATTGTCGGCATCGGTGAAGTCCCCACCCGTCGGACGTACCCGGGGAGGACTACCTATTCGCTGTGTGCAGAGGCAACACGCCTGGCCATTACTGACGCCGGGCTGCGCAAGGAGGACATTGACGGCCTGGTCACACGGGGCTCGGACATCAGTCCTATGGATCTGGCAGAGTATCTGGGGCTGCGCCTGGGATTTTGTGAGGGCGTCACGCAGCACGGCGCCAGTGGTGCGCACTCGGTGGTGGTGGCAGCTTCGGCCATCCACGCGGGGCTGG
Organism: Candidatus Entotheonellaceae bacterium; assembly: GCA_048594805.1. Lineage (GTDB taxonomy): Bacteria > Tectomicrobia > Entotheonellia > Entotheonellales > Entotheonellaceae > SXND01. The sequence goes on from JBMDXC010000557.1 coordinate 1,965, forward strand.
CGAACACGGTCTTATGTGTGCTCGGGGGCAGCAGGGATCCGGCAGTGGGAGGATTTGGACCCGGCATTGTGCGTGGCTTGCCGCCGGCCAGTAAGGGCACCGAGTTCGAGGCGCCG
>JBMDXC010000558.1:0-1547 GCA_048594805.1 Candidatus Entotheonellaceae bacterium
CGATCGTTACTGTTACGGTATCAGCCAGCGCCCTGAATTCCCGGGGGAATTTTACAGTCAACTGGTCAAGGTGGATGTGGTCGAGCGCAGCGAGCGGGTCTGGCGGGAAGAAAACTGCTTTGCGGGTGAGCCGGTATTCATCAGCGCGCCCACTGCTACTGCCGAGGATGAAGGCATCGTGCTGTCGGTGGTACTGAACGCGAGCAAAGGCAACTCGTACCTGCTGGCGCTGGACGCCAGTTCATTCACCGAGCTAGCCCGCGCCGAGGTGCCTCATTCTATTCCCTTCGGTTTTCATGGCCAGTTCTTTGATGACTAATGGATCCACAATTTGAAGGCCCATCCCGTTTTCTTATTTCCTAATCACAAAGCGGCCCTTTCTAGTTCGTCCTGAAGGGCAGAGAGGCGAGCGTTCTGTGTTCGCAGCCCGGCCAAATATCTTTCCCAATTTGCCTGAGCGCCAAGACGTGCGTAGAGCCCTTTGACTTTTTTGAGGATGGAGGCTGCTTCCTGATAGTTCCCTCGACCGCGGGCAGCGATGAGCCGGTCGACGACCTGGCCGTAGATCTCGATGGATTCTTCTGGATAACCCACTTCGGCAGCCTGGGCGACCTCGAGATCGAGGCGCCTCCAACGCTGGCGAGGGAACAGAGCCAGAGCCCTGGCTACATCTCCCTCCTCCAGAGCGATCTCGATGAGCAGGTCCCAATATTCCTGGCTTTCAAGATCGTCGATCAACTGCCTCCGCAACGAGTCCCACTGCTCGGTCTCTGCACTTATATCTCGTATGAAGCGGTAATTCTCCAGGTTCGGCACTTCATTAAAAAGGGTGAGCCACCATTTCAGGGCGGTTGCTGGATCCAGCTGTTTTTCGGTTATTTTTGCCAGCCAGGGAAGATAGGAGGTTCGATATCTGGTCTCTAACTGGCTGGTGACGTAAGCGACCGCTTCGGCGATGCCTCCGGATTGAACCAGGACATCGGCGAACTGGAGGACGAGGCCAGGAAGGTCCGCGAAATGCTTTTCTGCGACGGCGACGGCCTCCGCGAAGCGCTTCTGCCTGAGCAGCTCGAAAGCCTGCTGTTCCTTGGAGCCCAACTCGAAGATCAGATCCGAGATTTCCCCTTCGCGCTCTGTCCCTTCCAAGCGCCGCGCCAGCAGGCTCACCAATGCTTCTCGTCGCCACCTCGAATACCCCTGGTCTAGAGAACCGAGCTTCTCGCGGATACGAGCTTCAATCTCACGCCATTCTTCATCGGTCGTGTACTCGACCAAGATGTCCTCGGCCGGATAAGCCAGGTCGATCCCGCCCATCTCGATATCCTTGAATTCCGCCTCCAGTACGGCCTCGAACCAGGACTTGCGGGTAGGGCTATCCAGCGATCCTTCTGTGAGACAAACCTCCAAGCCTTGGGCGCACTCCTGCAATACGCTGGAGATATCGCCATCTTCATCGAAGAGTTCATCGTAATGGGGGACAAACTCGCTGAGGACGAGGTGGTAGATGGCACCAGCGGCAAGCCAGTTCTTTTGAGCCGCGAAGCGAT
>JBMDXC010000559.1:0-4156 GCA_048594805.1 Candidatus Entotheonellaceae bacterium
GCTCAAAAGCCTGGCAACCCCTTGAAATTCGGCGCTAAAACTCGTGCGGAAATCAAGATGCAAAAAACTGAAGGCATCTACTGGTTACTGCACTTTTCAAGTCTCTATCTGGAATTTTGCATGAATGTTTGCCGACGGCCAGCCCCATTCTTTGGACGGGGAGGCATGACATCCATAGAAACCCTGCTCTTTGGGCAGGGAATACGGTTACTGAAACCAGGACTCCTTATCTATAACGAAATGCGGCAGAACGGTGAATACCGCTTTGCACGTCGTACACTGGATCCGCCAGATGGTGACCCCATGCAGCCGGACCCGGACATAATGGGAGTGGCGAGTGAGACACCCACCGCCGTGACACGTGGCCTTGTGGGCGAACTGAAAGCCCAGGGAGAGAAGAAAGGCCAGCACACATTCGACAAAGGCCTTGCCATCGCCTAGGAGCTGAAAGTAGGTCGCTTCGTTGTGAAAATCAACGGTGATGGTGCGGTTGTGCCGTGTCCGTTTGCCCGCCTGTCCCATGTGTCCCCCCTGTGGTAAGGTCGCAGTCCCTCAGGAGACACAATGGAGATAACATTTTGAAATATCAAGGGTGTTGTGAGAGGCTCAGGGCGTTACCACTAAAAGCGATGGAATGTGCAATTTTCTGGTGCTGGGCCTGATTACACTCGCCTACGGGCTCGCGTTAGTGCTCCACACCTATGGCTTTTTGGCGGTCTTTGCGGCGGCGTTGGCGTTGCGCCGGATTGAGATGCAGCATACCGGCGCGCAACCCGCCGACGAGATCGCGGCCATGGCGCGGGCCGGAACGGCACACGAGATTGCGACCGACCCGCAGAAAGCCCCCGCCTACATGACCGAAACGGCGCTGGCCTTCAACGAACAGCTGGAACGCATCAGTGAACTGGGGATGGTGCTGCTGCTGGGCGCCATGCTGTCGCGCCATTACCTGCTGGTGGACGCGTTCTGGTTCGTGCCGCTCCTCGTGCTGGTGATCCGTCCGGCGGCCACGGGGCTGGGGCTCATCGGGTCCCGGACGTCGCGGGTCCAACGGCGGTTGATCGGCTGGTTTGGCATTCGCGGGATCGGGTCGCTCTACTACCTCTCCTACGCGCTCCACCACGGCCTGCTCCCCGACCTGGCCTACCGGCTGACCGCGCTCACCCTGGCAGTGGTGACGGCGTCGATCGTCCTGCACGGCCTGAGTGTGACCCCCCTGATGAACCTCTACAGCCACGTGCAGGAACGCAGCCGCGCGTACGCCTCACGGCTGAGGGCAGGAGGCGGGAGCCACTAGCGAGGAGGAGCGGTACCGTTGTCCCGCCTTCACGCCACAGGGAGGCGCGCCTGCCCGTACAATCGCAATCTACCATGCGCCGAAGTCGGCACTACCATGCGAGGAGCAGCCGTGGGACAAGGGCGCGGCATCATGCCTGAGACACAGCACGAGAGGTCTCTTCTGGTACAGACGGGTTCCCTGCTCCTCGCTACGGGGCACGTGCTCCCCTCGTGCCCCAGCCGTGCTGGCCTTGGACCCGTTTGCTACCACAGGATGGGGCAACCGTCAGCGTCAGCACGGGCAGAGGAGAAGCGTCGCAGGGGGGCCCGTAGGCGTGGGTGCCCGGAATGCCACGGCGAGCCCATGCAGACCTCTTACAGCTGTGCCCCGCAATATTTGCAGTACACCGCATCGGCATCATGCCCTTCAGCGCTGCATACCGGGCAAGCCTGGGTGCTGAACGGTTTGTACGCGTCTCGGGCCAGTTCCGCGGTCACAATGCCGGTCGGCACGGCAATAATCCCGTACCCGAGAATCATGACCAGGGCCGCGAGGGTTTGGCCCAGGCCCGTCGCCGGGGCAATATCCCCATACCCCACGGTGGTGAGCGTCACGATGGCCCAGTACATACTCCGGGGGATGCTGGTAAACCCATGGTGCTCGCCTTCGATGAGATACATGAACGCACCGATGATGAGCACCAAAATCAGGACCACAGACAAAAATACCACAATTTTCCGGTGGCTGGCCCGCAGAGCGCGGGCGAGGGTGCGCGCCTCACTCCAGTATTGCACCAACTTGAACACCCGAAACACGCGCAAGAAGCGGATCATGCGGATGACCAGCAAAGAGTTAATTCCCGGGAACAAGATGCTGACATAGGTGGGCAGAATCGCCAGCACATCGACCACGCCGAAAAAACTGCTGGCATATCGCAGCGGCTGGCCGACGCACGCCAGCCGTAAGAGGTATTCCAGGGTAAACGCAATGGTAAAGCCCCATTCCAGGGTCCACAGAGCCGGACCATAGTGCTGACGGATGCTCGCGACGCTTTCCAGCATCACGACCAGGACGCTGAGGAGGATGATGCACATCAGGCCGATATCAAACGCTTTACCAGCAGGCGTGTCCGCTTCAAAAATAATTTCATGCAGTGTGGTCTTAATGGTGCGTCTTTCTGGGTGGTTGTGATGCTCGTGCATAGCGTTATGCCGCTGTGGGCGTGAGCGAATCCCGGCAGTATGCTTCAGGCAAGTGGGCCAACCATGGGCTGACCCCGCAGCGTGTGGGCTTCCTGGTCGGCTTGTGTCGTAGCAAGCCATGGGGGAGGATGCGCTGCACGTTTTGGGCAGTCAAAGGATGGGTCACCATTGCCTCGTGAGGGAGTGTGGACACAGAGCATGGGCAGTGCCAACCACGAGCACGCTCCACAAAGCCAGGAAGATGGCTCAGCCGGTGGCGCCTGGCTTGCGCACGTATATTGTAGAGCAACGGAGAGAAATCTCCAGTCAGGCGTATGAGGCCTCTTCGAGAAGCCCAGCCGCGTGCTGGGTGTCGAAAAACATGCAGGAGAGGGGTCAAGCTGACGGAGATTATTCGAACGGGTTGTTCAACATGGCTTTCCCGGAGAAACCGCGAAATTTTTGGCGGTAGGACCTTGGTAGCGCCAAAGCGGCTTATGCAACAGAAAAGGTTCTGTGGCATTTTGGCATTATGAGGCATTGAAAACAAAGAGGTTACAGAAGATGCAACCAGTGGGCGACACACTGTAATGTTGAATTTATGTCAAAAGACAAAGTGCGACAGTCACCCGGCTTTCTTCGGTTCAAGCCCACAACCCCTGTCGTTTATCCATCTACAATGCCTTTATATACGGATAGTTGCAGTCTACCGCCAAAAATTTCTCCAATACACCGGGGAAGCCAAGGGGTGAGAGAAACGCTTACCGTAAATTTTTCGGCGTTAGCAGGTGGAGCCCCAACATGTTCGTTTCGAGGCCTTGCTCCAGGAAAACCCCGCTTCAGAGGAGGTGCAATGACGCCGTGGCGCTTCGAAGCCGACTACTTCACAGCTTGTAACTGCGGCTGGGGCTGCCCATGTAACTTCAACGCCTGGCCCACAGAAGGATGCTGCCTGGGCTGGGAAGCATGGAGCATCCTCACAGGCCAATTCGATGCGACGGTGCTCGACGGGACACGGTTCGCGTTGTATTACATGTTCCCGGGTCCTATCGAGCAGGGCCAGGGCACCGCGTGTACGTATGTCGACAGCCGCGCCACCCTCGCCCAGCAACAGGCGCTCGAAGCGACAGGTGGTTCGATTTATACAGCGCCAATTATCTAAGTTGACTCCAATAATTAGCAGAGCCCTCGAAGTTTGAGGCGGAATAGCCACCAAGGGTGACCGCTATGCAGCCATTGCTGTGGTGCGAAGCTCCCTGCCTTTTCGCCTCAAATTTTGGAGTAGCTGCTAATTCTGCACTGTTTCTCAAGCGCTACCTCTGCTTCCCACCGTACATATTTATGTTTATACTGCGTGTCTTGACCGATCAGCATGACGTAGGTACCCGCCATCAGCCCTGTTAAGGTACTAAATTTTTCTGCTTAGAATTCAAAAGGTTAGAGTTTATAGTACAAAGAAGTCTTTCTAAAAACAGGCTTTAAAATCAATGCTTTCCTAATAGGACCTTAACAGGGGTGGTACCCGCCATGTAGATACGCTCGCGGCACTTCCTCTTGATGTACGCCTCATTTTCGGAGTTCAGCTCGTTCTGGAGCTGGCAATCAACAAAATCGAAATCGATATGCTCACGTGCCTTCCATGCCTGCATAAGTCTATACGAACGGATATCCGTACTACTAAACCCCACGAACGTTC
>JBMDXC010000056.1:0-20449 GCA_048594805.1 Candidatus Entotheonellaceae bacterium
TGATGTGTCAAAAGCTTTTTATGTAAGCGCGCCGGCCACGGCCCGGCGTGCACAAGGGCTAACCGGGCTGGCCTGGGGCTGGACAAGAGGGAGATAGAGGTCGGATGAAAACACTGATGCCAGTGCCAAAACCTGTCATCACCTATGAAAGTTCATAGGTGAGACTACACGACCCCCTCCTGGCGCAGTTGCTCCACCTTTTCCTTGTCATAGCCCATCACCTCACGCAGGACCTCTGCCGTATGCTCACCTAGCAACGGAGATTGTCTGATCTCCACGGGCGAGTCCGACAGCTTGAGCGGGCTGCCAACCGTCTTGAAGGTGCCTCGCTGTGAGTGCGGCACCTCGACGATCATCTCACGTACTCGCAGGTGTGCATCGTCGATAAGGTCAGAGGTATCCAGGATCGGACCGCAGGGCACATCAATGGCATTGAGCTTCTCGTTGACTTCAAATTTCGTATACTGCATGGTCCAGGACTCAACGAGCGCATAGACCTCGTCGAGGCGTTCGAGCCGGGCCGCAGGGGTGCTATAACGTGGATCGCCAATGAGATCGTCTCGCCCCATCACCTGCAACAGGCGGTCCCAGATCTGAGGCTGGAAGACCACATAGACGTAATCGTTTTGCCCCCCGGGCTTGCAGCGTAAGGCTGTGCCTGGATGGCCCCCGCCGGAGGCATTACCCGAACGCGGTACGGCCTTGCCAAAGGTTTTAGTGGGATACTCGGACAGAGGACCACGCTGGAGCCGCTGGTGATCGCGCATCTTGACACGTACCAGGTTGAGCACACTGTCCTGCATCGCCACTTCCACGCGCTGCCCACACCCCGTCTGCGTACGTTGATAGAGCGCCGCCAGAATGGCCGCTACCATATGGATACCCGAGCCTGAGTCGCCAATCTGTGCGCTCGTACACAGAGGTGGGCCGTCTTCCAGACCAGTGGTGCTCATCGCTCCGCCCATAGCCTGCGCAATGGACTCGTAGGCTTTGAGATCGCTGTTGGGACCATACAGGCCAAAGCCTTTAATGGACGCATAAATGACGCGGGGGTTGATCTGCTGAATGGTGTCCCATGGAAACCCCAGACGGTCCAGCACGCCCGGGCCAAAATTTTCGACGAGCACGTCGGACGTTTTGAGCAACTCGGTGAAGATCTCGGTGCCGTGGGCCGATTTCATGTTGAGCGTAATGCTACGCTTATTACAGTTGAGCATAGTAAAATACAAGCTATCAACATTCGGGATATCGCGTAACTGTCCACGGGTAATATCTCCCCGCCCGGGCGGTTCGAGTTTAATGACATCGGCACCCAGAAAGCCGAGCATTTGCGTACAGGACGGGCCCGACTGTACATGCGTCATGTCCAGAATACGCACCCCTTCCAGGGCTTTTCCCATGATGAATCTCCTCTGTGGGCATGGTCACGATTGCTACATCATGCGAGAGCTTACACGTTAAAACGAATCAGCAGTACATCGCCGTCCTGGACTCGATAGTCCTTGCCCTCAATGCGGAGCTTGCCGACTTCCCGTCCTTTGGCCAGTGAGCCACTGGCGACCAGGTCATTGTAGTGGATAACCTCCGCCCGAATAAAGCCTCGTTCCAGATCCGAGTGAATCACCCCGGCCGCTTGGGGCGCCAGCATGCCTTGCGGGATGGTCCAGGCACGGACTTCTTTTTCACCAGCCGTAAAGAACGAGCAGAGACCTAAGAGCTCATAGGATGTGCGGATGAAGCGGTCAAGCCCCGACTGAGGCAAACCAATCTCCTGCAAGAAACTCCGGGCTTCCTCAGGAGGCAGTTGGGCGATTTCGCTTTCGATCTTGCCATACAGCGGCATCACCTCCAGGCCAGGGTCTTGCACCCGCGCCCGAAACTGCGCGACTTCTGGCTTGGTGGCATCCATGTGCGCCTCATCGAGGTTGAGCACGACCAGTTGCGCTTTACTGGTCAACAGACCAAACCCACGCAGGCGTTTATGCTCCGCCTCTGTGAGGGTCAAACTGCGCACCGGGCGCTCCGACTCCAGCGCTTCCTGACAGCGTTGGAGCAGAGCATATTCACTGTCCAGGTCAGGATTGCGGACTTTTTTGATATCTTTGCTGAGGCGTTCGAGCCGTTTTTCCACCACCCCTAAATCAGCCAGGAGCAGTTCATTATTGAGCGTGTAAAAATCCCGTATGGCATCCACCCTGCCCTGTGGATGCGGCACCGCCGGATGGTGGAACGCCCGCACCACGTGCGCCAGGGCATCGGCATCCCGCATAAGCGCTACGAGGCTCTCCACGAAACGTGCTCCTTGCTGCCCGGTGACAAGCGGGTCCACAAATTCGATGGTGGCGGGCGTCACTTTGCGTGGGTGGTACATGGCCGCCAGGGTATCTAACCTGACATCTGGCACGGCCACAATGCGCGTATCGCCCTTGCTCCCGGTACGCGTCCCAGGGCTGTCAGCCCTGGTTAAGGCTTGAAAAACCGTGGTCTTCCCAGACCCGGGGAGACCAATAATCCCTATATGCACACCACTGTCCTTCATGTTATGTGTTAACGCACGCGATTATACCACCGAACGAACAAAGGGCAATTCCCTAAGTCCCAAAACCCGCAGTGGGTGGCGCAGGGTGGGCTCAGCACCGGCTATAGCACCTCATCTTCGTCCAACAGATCTTCCAGCAGGGCCTGGATGCTGGCGTGCTCGTCTTCCGTCAATGAGGCTAACGCGCTGACGGCAAGATTCTCCACTGCTTGCGCAACCGTCTTTATCCCCGGGATGACGACAGAGACTGCCGGGGCATCGAGGACAAAGCGCAGGGCCGCCTGCGCCAGGGTGCGCTCAGAAGTAACCAAAAACCGCGCTTTTTCCGCCAGCCTGGCCTGCAGGGTGAGGAATTCTGGTGGCCACTCTGTGCGCATGTCACCCTCGCCAAACGTGGTCGTAGCGGTGTATTTGCCGGTCAGCATGCCATTGGCGAGGGGTTCACGGATAATCAGACCAATGTCATGCTCCTGGGCGAGCGGAAAGAGATCCTCACGAGGGTCCTGACGCAGAAAATTATAGGCCACCTGGATGACGTCCGGTTTGCCAGTGGCGATGGCCATGGTGCCTTCGTAGGCATCGTGCACTGACACACCGTAGTAGCGGATCTTGCCCTCTTGCTTCAGTTCGTCCAGCACAGCGTAGTGCGCGCCACGTTCGAGCATCATCAAGGGGGGATTGTGGAGCTGGTAGATGTCAATGTAGTCCGTGCGTAAGCGCTCCAGGCTTTTTTCGAGCGCGAAACGGATATAGTCCGGGTCAAAATTTTTGTGAAACGGCCCGTGATAAAAATCGCCGCCGACCTTGGTGGCAATCACGCACGCCTGCCGATGTTTTTCGAGCCCCTGTCCCAGCAGCTTTTCGCTGAGCCCGTGGCCATAGAGGTCAGCCGTGTCAAAAAAGGTGCAGCCCAGGTCCAGCGCCCGCGCCACGGCGCGCAACGATTCGGCGTTGTCCGTAGGACCATAGCTGTGGCCGTGCTTGTTCCCACCAATAGCCCAGGCACCAAAGCCAATCTCCGAGACCTGCAGATTCGTCCGCCCTAAACGCCGCTGTCGCACGTTAGTTTCTCCTCGTATCTCAATGTGCCGTCATCAACTGCTTCATTCTACGTTCCACCACGGCATCGGCACGCTGCATCACCTCCTTGGGCGCCAGCGCGGCTAGAGGATGTTGCACGGCCATCAACCGGGCATCCAGGAGTCCGTAGACGCGGGCGGGCGCCGCCGCACCCATGTATGGCTCTATGCACAGCGTTACCATTGGGACACCACGCGCTGCCAGTTCCACGGCGTCGTGCAGACTGCACGATATGCACAGGCCTCAATCGTCGATAGCCGTAATGACGAACTGGCAGGCCGTCTGTCCAGTCCTGCGCGGAGTATGACCCGATAGCATCAATGGTTTCGTCGAGACGCACGGCTCCTCCCATGCATGCCAGCGCGCTCTGCACGTGTGCGCTGCTACAGCCGCCTAGGGGTACTGCATCTCTCCTCATGTCTGTCCATGATAGCACGCCCCCTTAGCATGCACCATCCAAGGCCATTCAGTTTTCCAGCTTAATCCCGATGTCGCCCTCGGCATCCACAATCTGCTGCGCAATCTGGCGTTGGGTCAGCAAGGCATCCATCGTTACGATAAGTCCTTTGAAGCGACGATCACACGACTCGAAAGGTCTACGTTGTGAGACAGATCTCTTGACGTGTCTCAATTCATGGCGCATTATACGCGTCTCACATCGCTCATGGAATAATGAGACATGAGGAAGGAAGAGGGTGGCCTTGTTGGCTATGCACGGGTCAGCTCGATTGGGCAAAGCCTCGATGTCCAACTCGATAAGCTGCAGCACTGCCATAAAATTCTCCAGGAGAAAGCCAGCGGTGCATCGGGCAAGCGGCCGAGACCGCACGCTGGTCTGGAATATGTCCGGGAAGGTGATACGCTCGTGGTGACACGCCTCGATAGGCTGGCACGCTCCACCTTGCATCTGTGCCGGATCGCCGACACGCTGCAGCGCAAACAGGTCCACCTGCAGGTTCTCGATCAGCATATCGACACCAGTGATGCCATAGAGCGCTTGCTCTTCAACATGCTGGGAACCCTTGCCCAGTTTGAGACGGAGATACGCGCTGAGCGGCAGATGGATGGGATCCAGCAAGCGAAAGAGTGGGGTATCCGATTCGGACGGAAAAAGACTTTGACTTCCACGCACATTGTGGCACTGCGGCAGGGACGAACGCAGGGCGTCCTCATCAAAACCCTGATGCATAACTATCGTCTCTCAAAGGCAAGTGTGTATCGCTACCTCCGCGACACCCATGCCGCTCTGTCAGAAGCAAGCGTGTAAGCCTCCGCGCGTTTCGAGGGGAGAGGCATCCAAACCGTCGCTGCGCACGTCGACCACTGCTATCCTTGCACTCTGCACCTGCAACGAGGTGAGGGCGTCTCCATGGCCATCCAACAGATTCACACCTACTGTGCGATGTGTGTGTCCCGATGTGGCGTCCTGGCGACTGTCGAGGACGGGAGATTGACCAAGGTGACCGCGGACCCCGAGCATCCCAATGGGTGTATCTGTGTCAAGAAGGAGGGCGTCTTAGCCTAGGAAGCAGCGGCAGCAGTGCACTCGCGGCGATCAAAGACCGACTCGACCTCGGCCACAACGGCCGGACGCCCCGAAAGGACACCATGGCTACCTCGGACCTCGACCGCCTGAGCGACCAGCTGGACCAGCTGCGAGCCCGGCAGGCCGCACAGCCACGTCCTACGCCCCACGACTCCAAGCTGTGTGAAACCACCATTGCGCAAGTGCGCCGCATGGCGGAGTGGGAGACGCACCCGACCTGGGTGGAAGGCCTTCTGGAGGACCCGGAGGCCAGTATGAGCCTGCTGTAGCAGCACGAGAACGGCCGGGAGACATGACGAGAAAAGGACTGACATCCTATGAGCGAGCAAAACCAGACACGGACCCTGGTCATCACGCTGCGAGAGGCGTTGCAAGCGATGGAAGCGGAACTCGGGCTCACGCGGGAGGGTGTCGACGAGATCGACACCCAGGCGGCGCGCCTGCGGGAGGGCATCGCAGCGCTGGGTGCCCTGCGGCAGCGGGAGGACACCTCGGTAGGAATCGACATGGTGATCGACGCCGCCACGGAGCTGCTCCAGGCCTTCCACAACCTCGAATCCGCCCTCCCCGATGCGCAGGCGGAAGTGGACATACTGGAGGAGGAGCTGGAAGACGACGAGGATGCCTGACAACTCACGCGCGTCAGCGGACCCGCCAGGCCGCGCTGGTGGCTTAGGAGACCCAATGGCAGACAACGATGACGGGCGCTTCCAGCATCCTGAAGATGTCCTGCGCTCCGGCACTGCCATCCTAGTGCGCCTGGCGGGCCCCCTGGCCCGCCAGGAGGTGGTCAAGCGCCCACATGGCAAGGTCAAGCAGGCTGTCACAACGACGCTGGCCTGCATCGAGACGCTGCTGGCGCGGATGATCCCCACCAGGGAAAATGGCCGGGAGGTCTGACGAGGAGCGCAGGGGTCCTGTATGAGAGGAGCGTCACACCCCGCATTGGCCTGGCACCTGGGCAGACCTCGTTCCCCTCGCGCAGGAGATGACCATGGAACACCAAATAAGCGGACGACTGCATTGGGATACTACGCATGCGAGCATGCCCGGCTGGCTGCTCTTCCTGGATGGGCGTCCCGGGGACACTCCCACGATGCTGCCCGGGTTTGATACGCACCTGCCCCGCTATGCCAGCCACGCCGAGGTGGCGCGCCTCATTGGGGAGATGCTGCAGCGGGAAACTGGGCATCTGCCCCAGCAGGTGCAGTTCACGCACATCGAGGACGGCCCTGTCTATTATTTTGTCGCCACGTACGAGGGATCTGCCTGACACACCAGGGGGAAGGGGAGTAGCATGGCCAAGCGGACTCTACCACCACAGCCCTAGACCCCGTTTGAACGGGAGCGCCGGCGCTGGGGCGAGGATAGGAAGATGCTTGAGGAGCGAGAGTGTCTCCCAAAACAATGACCGGCTGAAGCGCCAGGACGAGGCTCGCGAGAGTCTCAGCGACGCAAAAGCACCATGTGTTCTTTCTCTGCCTCATGGTGAATACTTCTTGCGGGTTTTTCCTTCGGTTGCGTGCGGCTTTTGGTCCCCTGTTCTGCTTTGGAAGCCATTTTCAAACCCCTGACCTGGTGGTTTCGAGCAACGTGCGCAGAATGCGCGAACTGCCACATAGTAGAAGGGAGAGAGATGACGCGACGGCGCTTGCTCTCACGAGAAAGTCTGCAGTCATTCGAATGTTAAAACCGCTTTGCAATCGACTACGCTACCTGCAGATAGCCTCCCAGATCACAGACGCACTCGCCTCACCCTTCACGACCTCAATGTTGCACTAACTAGGCATAGCCACCACCGAAAAAGGGTTGCAGTTACGCCGCGAGCAGAGTAGTGTAGTAGGGATTTTAACAATAGGAGACGGCGTGGCGGTTTTTTCCTTATGCGTCTCATGGTACGCCGTGCAGGCCTGGAACGGGACGGGGAGTGTCATGGCACAGGAAACCATTGTCTTTACCCAGGGTGGGGAGCTGCCGCCGGATATTCTAGCCCTGGCGGAGCAGATGAAACCGGCAGGTTTTACTTTGCAAACGCTGTCTGGCAGCGCCAGTGCCGCAGAGATCGCTGCGGCGATGCGTGATGCTGAGTACCTGACGGGTTTCGTGCGCTTTTTGCCGGATGAAGCGTATACTCAGGCCACACGTCTAAAGCTGGTCCAGGTGCTCAGTGCGGGCTATGACCGTGTCAATATCGCGGGAGCGCGCAAGGCGCGTATCCCCATCTGCTCGAATGGCGGGGCGAACTCGGTGGCGGTGGCCGAGCATACGCTCATGCTGATTCTGGCGGTGTATAAGAAGCTGGTCACCTTTCACCAGAACGTGGCTGCTGGGCGCTGGCATCAGGGCATTCCGCGTACGGTGGATGTTTACGAACTGGAGGGAAAAACGGTCGGTCTTGTGGGGCTGGGCAATATTGGCCAACAAGTGGCCCGGCGGCTTCAGGCGTTCGATGCCAAGGTGATCTATTATGACGCCTTCCGGCGCAGCCCCGAAGAGGAAGCGCGCCTGGGCGTGCAGTATGTGCCGCTCACTACCCTCTATGAGACGGCCGATGTGGTGAGTTTACATGTGCCGCTGAATGACCAGACGCGTCACATGGTCGATGCGGAAGCCCTGGGGCGGATGAAGCCGAAGGCTATCCTGATCAATACCTGCCGTGGGGAAGTAGTCGACGAACAGGCGCTCATCGAAGCCCTGCAGCGAGGACGCATTCTGGCCGCCGGCCTCGATACGCAGGCGCAGGAGCCCGCGGATCCGAGCAACCCGCTCCTGACCCTGCCGAACGTGACCCTGACGCCGCACAGTGCCGGACCCACAGTCGATAGTTTTACCAAACGTTTTCGTAATGGGTACGCCAATATCCAGCGTGTGGCCAATGGCCAGCCCCCCCTGTGGGTGATTCCCGAAATGCGGGATTTGTTCCCTGAGGGATAAGATGAGAGCCTCTCTCTAGGGAGAGAGGGATGGAGGAAGGAGAAAGTCCATGGCAGATGTGACTCCAAGCGCCAGTTATAGTGTGACCCTGCGTCTGGAAATCCGCAATCAACCGGGCATGCTGGGGAAGGTGACTTCAGAAATCGGCCTGCTGGGTGGAGACCTGGGGGCAATCGATATCGTCTCGGTGGGTAAGGGTGTGCTCGTCCGCGACATCACTGTGAACTGCCGTGATGTCAAGCATGCGCAGAGCCTGATTGATGGGATCAATCAGATTGAGGGCGTCAAACTGCTGCACCAGTCTGACCGTACCTTCTTGATGCATCTGGGTGGGAAAATCGAAGTCAACAGCCGCGCTCCCATCCGCAATCGCGATGATCTGTCGATGGCCTACACCCCAGGGGTGGCACGTGTCTGTATGGCCATTTACGACGAGCCGCAGGACGTGTTCAATTTGACGATCAAGAAAAACACCGTGGCCGTGGTCACGGACGGTACTGCCGTGCTGGGGCTCGGGGACATTGGCCCGGCAGCGGCCATGCCGGTCATGGAAGGGAAATGTGCCCTGTTCAAAGAATTTGCCGGCGTTGACGCCTTTCCAATCTGTATTGACAGCAAAGATCCTCGCGTCATCGTAGACACCGTGAAGCGTATTTCCACGGTCTTTGGTGGGATTAATTTGGAGGACATCTCGGCACCGCGCTGCTTCCAGATTGAAGAGTGGTTGCAGAACGAGATCGATATCCCAGTGTTTCACGACGATCAGCACGGCACGTCTATTGTGACGCTCGCGGCCTTGCTCAATGCCCTGAAGATTGTTAAGAAAGACCCTGGAGAGCTCAAGATCGTCTTTAACGGTGTTGGGGCTTCTGGTGTGGCCACGAGCAAGATCTTCATGGATGTCGGCGTACGCAACATCATTGGTTGTGATACTGCCGGGGCGATTTATAAGGGGCGTACCGAGAACATGAACTTTATGAAAGAGTGGTACGCCGAGCATACCAATCCAGAAGGCGAAAAAGGTCCCCTCGGGCAGGTCATAGAAGGGGCCGACGTCTTTGTCGGGCTGTCGGGGCCGAACACCCTGACGGTCGACATGGTACGCAAAATGAACAAGGATGCCATTGTATTTGCCATGGCCAACCCGGTGCCGGAGATCATGCCCGAAATCGCCGCACCATATGTGCGCATCATGGCCACAGGCCGTTCCGACTACCCGAATCAGATCAATAATGTGCTGGGCTTCCCAGGCATTTTCCGTGGTGCCCTGGATTGTCGCGCCCGGGTCATTAACGATGAGATGAAGCGCGCTGCAGCGAACGCCATCGCCGATGTCATCCCCGTAGAGGACTTAAACGAGGAGTACATCATTCCCAGCGTCTTTAACAAGGCAGTCGTGCAGGCGGTGGCGCAGGCGGTCGCAGAGGCCGCCTACCGTACCGGGGTGGCACGGCGCGAGAGCAAAGTGCTCGATGATGTACAGAAGCTGCAGCGCTAGGAGCAAATAGTGGTTCGTGGTTCGTGGTCAGTACAAGCCAAATATTCACTAACCACGAATCACTGACCATGAACCACTGCAAAGAAGGAGTAACAGAGGTTGGCTGCCAAAATTACCATCGTAGGAGCAGGGAACGTCGGCGCCACGACAGCCCACTGGGCCGCGGCAAAGGAACTGGGTGATGTGGTCCTGATCGACATTGTTGAGGGAATGCCGCAGGGCAAAGCCCTGGATCTGGCCGAAAGTGCCCCACTTGAGGGCTTTGACTGCAGCCTGGTGGGCACGAATGACTATGCCGATACGGCGGATTCTGATGTCGTGGTGGTTACGGCAGGCGTGCCCCGCAAGCCCGGGATGAGCCGTGACGACCTGCTCCATACCAACGCCAAAATCGTCAGTACAGTGGTCTCGAACCTGGTGAAGTACTCGCCCAACGCTTACATGATCGTCGTCTCTAACCCTCTCGATGCCATGGTCTACGTGGCCAAGCAGGTGAGTGGCTGGCCGAAACATCGCGTCATGGGGATGGCAGGCGTTCTGGATTCAGCACGTTTTCGGTACTTCATTGCGCAGGAACTTGGGGTGTCTGTGGAAGACGTGCACGGGTTCGTCCTAGGTGGCCACGGGGATAGCATGGTACCGGTGCCACGTTACGCGACGGTGACGGGTATTCCCATCACGCAGTTGCTGACAGAGGCCCAAATCGCTCGGCTCGTGCAGCGTACCCGTGACGGTGGAGCTGAAATCGTCAACTTCCTGAAGCAGGGCAGCGCTTTTTATGCCCCTGGTGCCTCTATTGTGCAGATGGTTGAGGCCATAGTGAAGAACAAGAGGCGTCTGCTCCCGGCGGCGGCGTATCTGGAAGGGGAATACGGTCTGCGTGATGTCTATGTAGGGGTACCTGTCCTCTTAGGCGCTGGCGGGGTCGAGAAGATTATTGAGGTGGAACTGACCGCCGATGAGCATGCCGCCCTCAAGCAGTCCGCTGCGGCGGTGGAAGAACTGGTCCAGGCGTTGCCGCCCCTGAAAGCCGTGCGCGCCTGAGAGCGTCTAGAGCAGGGCTGATTCTGGAGGTGGAGAGATAGCCAGGGTTTGGGCTTGCGCTAACTGCTTGCCTCTGGTATTGTTGCTGACATTTCAAGACGATACGGACATGTCAAGGTGGAGGGTGCGATGACGAGGGGGGAGGAGATGCAATGAGTGAAGTTGCCGCCATGCCGCGCAATACTGAGGTTGTTTCTACCACGCCGAGCCGCATGGCGTTTGGGAGCACCAGTCGCACTGACCGCTGGTGGCTGCAGCCGATGGCTGTGGGACTCGGGCTCCTGGCGTTTATCGTCTATTCCACCTGGGCTGCCTTCCAGGGGGAATATTACGAATGGGGACCCTATCTTTCCCCCTTCTATTCGCCTCTGCTTCTCTTCAACTGGTGGCCACTCTCGCCCGCTCTGCTGATCCTGTGGGCGCCTGCTGGCTTTCGCCTGACGTGCTATTACTACCGCAAGGCGTATTACCGCTCACTGTTCGCTTCGCCACCGGCGTGCTCGGTGCGTTGCGTGTCGCAGCACTACCATGGCGAGCTGGGACTGCTGCGGTTCCAAAATTTACACCGCTATTTTCTCTATCCAGCGCTGGCGTTGGTGGTCATTCTGTGGATCGATGCGATCAGGTCGTACAGCTTCCCCACGGGTTTTGGTATTGGCGTGGGGTCGATAGTGCTCACTCTGAACGCGTTCTTGCTGATGGGTTTTACCTTTGGGTGTAATTCCTTGCGCCATCTGGTCGGTGGCAATGTGAATTGTTTTTCGCGAGAACCCTTGGGGAAACAGCGCTACAAACTGTGGCAGTGGGTGACAAGGTTCAATGAGAACCATATGGTATGGGCCTGGGTAAGCCTGTTCTGGGTTGGGTTCAGCGATCTCTACGTGCGGCTGGTGGCCATGGGTATCATCACGGATGTGAGGTTTATTTGATGGACCGATACGAAACGCATGAACACGACGTGATTGTTATTGGCGCTGGTGGCGCCGGGTTACGTGCCGCCATCGAGGCGGCGGCACATGGAGTGTCGGTCGGGCTGATCTGTAAGTCCCTGCTGGGGAAGGCCCATACGGTCATGGCAGAAGGCGGCATTGCGGCGGCCCTGGCTAATGTCGACCCGCGTGATAACTGGCAGGTGCATTTCCGCGATACGATGCGTGGCGGCAAGATGCTCAATAACTGGCGCATGGCGCAGTTGCATGCCCAGGAGGCACCGGCTCGGGTCAACGAACTCGAGGAATGGGGGGCGCTGTTTGACCGCACTGAAGACGGACGCATCCTGCAGCGCAACTTTGGTGGCCATCGCTACCCGCGCCTGGCCCATGTGGGTGACCGCACCGGGCTGGAGATGATTCGCACGCTGCAGAACCATGCTATCCACCAGGGCATTGACGTCTACATGGAATGCACCGTCAGCCATCTGTTGAAAGACGGTGATCGCATCAGCGGCGCCTTTGGCTACTGGCGAGAAACCGGTGTGTTCGTGGTGTTTCACGCCAAGGCGGTGATCCTGGCCACGGGTGGTATCGGGAAAGTATACGGGGTCACCAGCAATTCCTGGGAATACACCGGCGATGGGCAGACCATGGCCTACCTGGCTGGGGCGGAACTCATGGACATGGAGTTTGTGCAGTTCCACCCAACCGGCATGATCTGGCCCCTCAGCGTGCGGGGTATCCTGGTCACCGAAGGCGTGCGGGGTGACGGTGGGGTATTGCTGAACAACAAGGGCGAGCGCTTCATGTTCAACTACATCCCGGAGATGTTTGCCGCCGAGACGGCTGATACCCCAGAGGAAGCCAAACGCTGGCTGGAGGGCGACCGGAATGCGCGACGGCCACCAGACCTGTTGACGCGTGACGTTGTGGCGCGCGCTATCCGGGCTGAGGTGCTGGCTGGTCGGGGCAGTCCGCACGGCGGCGTGTTTCTGGATATCGCCAACCAGCGCGATGCGGAAACGATCAAGCGCAAGCTCCCGAGCATGTACCATCAGTTCAAGCAGCTTGGAGACCTCGATATTACCAAGCAGCCTATGGAAGTGGGCCCGACCTGTCACTACATCATGGGTGGGATTCGGGTGGATGCCGAGACGCAGGCGACCTGTGTCCCGGGCCTGTATGCTGCCGGAGAAGTGGCGGCAGGTTTGCATGGCTCGAATCGCCTGGGAGGCAACTCCCTCAGTGATTTGCTGGTGTTTGGCCAGCGGGCTGGGGCGGCGGCGGCCGAGTACGCGCGGCGCCTCTTGAAGATACCCGATATCGACCCGCAGGAGGCTGAAGCCGCGGCCCAATACCTGGTGGCGCCTTTTGAGGAGGGTGGTACGGAAAACCCGTATGCAGTGATGCAGGATATCCAGCAGTGTATGGAACACCACGCTGGCATTGTGCGCACCAAAGAGGAACTGGAACGTGGGCTGGTGGTGCTGGAAGGGCTCAAACAGCGCGCTAGGCACATCAAGGTATCAGGATCGCGCCACTACAATCCTGGCTGGCACTACGCCATCGACCTGCGTGCCATGCTGGCGGTCTGCGAGGCGATTATCCGCTCGGCCCTCAACCGCGAGGAGAGTCGTGGTGGACATACGCGGCTGGATTTTCCCGAGACGGAAAATGCCCTGGAAAATGTCAACACTGTGGTGCGTCAGCAGCATGATCGTATGATCTGTGAATATGTGCGGCGCCCAGAGGTCCCCGAAGACCTGAAAAAACTGCTGTGATTGCCCGAAGGAGTGTATGCGCATGGCCGAAGCAATTCTGCAAGTCTTCCGTGGCACGAAGGAAGGAGAAGGGACATACCAGGATTACCCTGTCCCGCTGTACGAAGGCATGGTAGTGCTGGACGCGGTCCACTATATCCAGGCGAACTACGTGAATGACCTGGCAGTACGGTGGAATTGCAAGGCCGGCAAGTGCGGCTCGTGCAGTGCCGAGGTCAACGGCAAGCCGCGCTTGATGTGCATGACCAGGATGGACCAGTTCCCTGAGGGGAAGCCGATCCGCGTGGAGCCCATGCGGCGCTTTCCCCTGATCCGGGATTTAGTCACCGATGTCTCACGCAACTACGAAGTCAACAAACGCATCCAGCCCCTCACCCCAAAGCCGCGTGAGGCCGATGGTACATACCGCATGCAGCAGTATGATATCGATCGCCTGCAAGAATTCCACAAGTGCATTGAATGCTTCCTGTGCCAGGATGTCTGTCATGTGCTGCGCGACCATGGGCGCAACGACTTTGCCGGACCGCGCTTCATGGTGCGCATTGCTTCTCTGGCGATGCATCCGCTCGATACGGCCAACCGCCTGGGCGAGCTCAGGGATGCATTTGGCATCGGCCTGTGCAACATTACCAAGTGCTGTACCGAGGTCTGTCCCGAAGACATCCACATCACCGACAATGCCATCATTCCTTTGAAAGAGCGCGTCGCCGGTGCCTTTTACGACCCCATTGCCTGGGTCTGGCGGTTCGTACGGGGCAAGAAAGCTGGCGAGCGCCAGGCTGACTGACGTGTGGTGCTCTCTACGGTCGTTGAAAGCCTAGTTGTTGGAGGGGTGACAGGATTTCTCGCCGGTTTGCTAGGTGTGGGAGGAGGCTTCATTATGATTCCTCTCCTCACCGTGATGGGGGTGCCCATTCACACTGCTGTCGGCACGTGCCTGGCGTTTGTGGCCTGTTCTGGTCTGGCTGGTATTCTCCAGCATGTGCGTCAGAGAAGTATTGATCCCGTTATTGCTCTGATCATGACGCTCCCTGCCACGCTTACAGCTATGGCCTCAGCGCATTTTGCCAGTCTGGTCTCTCGTCCAGTCTTACATGTGCTGTTCAGCCTGCTCCTCATGGGCGTTGTTGTGATGTACCGCTTGGCGCCTGCCTCTCGGCCTCTGCATACGCTGCCCACACCCTCTCCCACGGCATCGCAGTGGTATGTCTTACATCGCCAGCGCATCATAGGGGATATGCGGTACCACTACGATTTCGATATGATTAAAGCCATTCTCAGTGGCCTGGCTACTGGCATACTCTCCGGGTTTTTTGGGGTTGGTGGCGGGGTGTTCCTGGTTCCGCTGATAGCTATCGTGCTCCGCGTCCCTCTACGGGTGACGGCTGGGACCTCCCTGGCAGTGTTCATTCTGCCGGCTATTTTTGGCGCCTTCACCCATTGGCGCAAAGGCAATGTGGATGTGGGTCTGTGGCTCCCGTTAGTCGTAGCGGGCATTATGGGCTCCCAGGTGGGAGCACGCTGTGTGGTGCATATGCCTCCTGAAATGTTGAGGCGCTTGTTCGTGTTGCTGGTCTCGGCAGGGGCGGTCTTTATGATGGCGAAAGGGCTCACCGAGTGAATAGCCTCACCCGTGACGGGCTTCCTACTTGACAAGTTCCTCCACGGCGCGTCAGGAGATATGCGTACAATTTGGCCTTTTCTACATCGTTTAATGGCACGACAGCCGTACCGTGGGTGGACCAATAGAGCGGATGAGGTAGGGTATGCACATCGGTATCAATATCGCTAACCATCGGGACCTGCTCTCGAAACGCTATATCCATGACACCGCACGCCTGTCCGAGGATCTCGGGTTTGACTCCGTGTGGATCCCGGACCATGTAGTGGTGCCGCGTGCGGTTGAGGCGCGCTACGGTCCGGTGTACTACGACGCCGTCGCGGTGCTGGGCTATCTGGCAGGCATCACGCACCAGGTACTCCTGGGGACCACGGTCCTAGTCATTCCGTACCGTCACCCCATTGTGCTCGCGAAAGAACTGGCGAGCATTGACCAACTCAGTGAAGGACGTCTGATTCTCGGAGCGGGTGTGGGCTGGGCTGAGGCGGAATTCCAGGCACTCGGTGTCTCTTTTGCCGCGCGTGGACGCAGCACCGACGAAGCACTGCGCATCATGCAAACTCTCTGGACGCAGGACGCACCGCAGTACAGTGGTCACTATTGCTCCTTCGCCGACATTATCTTTCAGCCCAAGCCTGTCCAGCAACCCTTGCCTATCTGGGTCGGTGGCCAGAGCCGCGCAGCGTTGCGCCGCACGGCCCAGTTTGCTATCGGATGGCACCCTATTGACCAGTCACCTGCCCAGCTCCAAACCGCCATGGCGTCTTTGGCGACGCTGAGCCAGCAGGCTGGACGCCAGACACCTGCCCTCTGTCCACGCTTTACTGCCCGCGTGCACGAGACTGCCAGTGACGCTGACCGGCAGTTCATGGAAGGTAACACGGCGCAAATTGCCGCAGATCTCCTCGAGCTACAGGCGTTAGGAGCTTCGCATGTGGTGCTGAGTACCCAGACGAATGATATGGTGCGCTTCCGCTGGGAGATCGAGACCCTCGCTGCACATGTGCTGCCCCAGGTGCACTAAATCAGACCATGTGAAACGGCTATCTTGACTACCCTCTCTTTGTTGAGACGGACATCGGCTCCAGTGCGATGTTCGGCGTGGCCTGGGTGAGCCGTGTTGCGCTTTGCAGCCAGCTTCACGGCTCCCGGTGCTTGACACGCCGAAAACATCTCCTCCACTCTCGTTTGTGGCTGCTTGCTCGCCGTGTTGCGGCATTATGCCAAGCACTTGTATGCATGCCGCAGCGCCAAGCAACGACACGGTTACCAACGCTCGAGGCCATGCACGGCGAGGCTGGTGCGCACGCCGTCGGCTCCGCCGACGTGATAGGCCGACAGCCCGGCCTCTCGGGCACCCGCCACATAGGTGGCATCGTCATCGAAATAGAGGATCTCGTCAGGCGCACACGCTAGACGGATCGCCAGGCGATGGAAAGCCTCCGGCTCTGGCTTGCGCCGGCCCAGCTCGGCCGAGAAGACCGCCCGCGTGCCGAAGAGAGCGGGGACGGCTGGAAACACCTCGGCGATGTGCCGCTTCAGCAGCCACGGGTTGTTGGTGAACATTCCGACCGGCCACTCCACGCTGAGCTGTCGCACCAGCGCAAGCACGGCCAGGTCGGGCTCGATCGCCACCCGCCGGGCCTCTACCCACTGGGTGGCACTGAGGGGATAGCCCAGGCGCTCGCCGAATCCCCGCAAGTAGTCGTCCGCCGATAGGACCCCGCGCTCCGCCTCGTCCTCGAACCCTGAGTGCCAGATAGCGGCGTGGATCGCCTCCGGGCTGTGCCCGCTCCATGTGGCGAGCAGAGCCAGTCGGCGCTCGATCCAGTAGCGACAGAGCACGCCGTCCATATCGAAGACAACGATCTTGATCACTGGCATGCTCTCCCAGGAGTGCGAGTGACGATGGTTTCCCCCTGCTGCCGAACGATCGAGCTCGTCTATGATATCTGGATTGTCGAAATCTTTCGAGTTCCTATTGAGGCAATAACTGCCTGATAGCTTGCTCTGATTGAGATGTACAATAATAGAAGTGTATACGAGAGCGTCCTGTGGAGTTAAATCATAAGGAGATTCATGCGTTGCTGCTTCTCTCAAAATATCAATGGTGAGCGGAATGATCTCGACTATACTCAACAATTGATCACGGTAGCGATAAAAAATTGCTCCCAGCCCTTGACATCGGAAGTCATATCAACGTTGCACCTCAGCTGCCAGTTTTTAGCGCAACATACTCACCCGTACATGTCCCCGGAAAAGGGCCGCACAGCCTTGTTGGAGCGCCTCCTCCAGAGGATGTAAAGGGTCGAAGTGGACACGGACCATCCAGCCGCCTCGCCCCCGGATGACGCCAGGGACGGTCGTCCCTTCCTGGCGCCGCCGCACCAGGCCATAGCCCTTGAAGCGCCCCCGCGTGGCGGGCACCCGACTCAAGCCGCGTTTGCTCCAGAGCAGCATATGAGGCGCCAAACGGGCTCAGAGCAGGACCATGTGCTGCGCTTCCCACGTGTGCTGCCGCCGTTTGACCAGCCCGAGCGCCTGTGTGTCCTGACAAAAGGACGCCTCAAGCATGGCGCGGCCGTCGTCGGCATCCGCCAGCGCCGCGGGCTCCAGGTCGGGCCCCGTGGTGAGCAGGACAGCATCGTGGTACCCCCCGTGGGCCTGGGGCGTGCGAAGCCCCCACTGGCGCGTCGCCCGACAGCAGCGATGGGGGCGCCCGATGGCGGCGATCTCGCGGCCTGGACTCGACGTGGGGTGCCAGGGGCCGAGGTGCTGACGCACCTTGTGCACACGGCCATGGGTGCTGATTTTGGCCACCACCTGAGAGCCGCGCCTCAGGAGCCCATGGAGGCTCTCGGTGGTCCCAAAGCCCCCATCCAGGCGGAGCCCCATCTGGCCCCGCCGTTCACGGCTCCACCCCAGATGGGGTTCGACCTCCAGGAGTGCGGCTGGCAAGGCCGGCACCGCGGTCGCTTTCCCCCGGAGCAACGTCTCGTGGAGGAGCTCCCGATACGGGCTCGCCGTGATGCGGAGGGTTTGCCGTCCGGTTTTCCTGCGGTGACGCCCCATCCAGGTCCGCTCACTCCCCGCGGCCTTGGCCCCAATCGGCATGGGGGTGAGCTCGATATCCACCCATCACGGCGTGTCGTGGAAGCGGTGGCGGGGCGGGGCCCCATAGCGCTTGAGATCATACCAAGACACCGGTGCAAGCTGCGCGACGTTCTCTGGTGTACACGCCCGGAGGGTTCGGGCAATCGTGGACTGCTCGGCACAGCCGGTCCGCCCACAGGCGCGTTGCACCGCACAGTCGGTACGGATCGTCACATTATTCTGGCCAATGGTCTTGGCCCCACAGAGGAGCCCGCCCAAGGCATCGAGCAGTGTGTCGATAGGCCGATAGCGGACGGTTTTTTGCGGGCTTTGCACGTGCTCCCGCAAGGGAGCAAAACAACAGTGTCGCCGCCCATACTCGCCTCAGGCACACAGACTGGCACGCCCCGTGGTCATCGTCGTATGCTGGTGCAGGGTGCACTCCTTTCCGCAAGGGCACCGTTCCTCTCGTTCACCCTTTGAGAGGGAATATACCCCTTGCAGGAGTGCACTTTCGCGCACTCTTACCCCCAGTGACTGTCCGCCTGCGTGGCGCTAAAAACTGGCCGCAGCTGCCAGTGTCAATTATCCTGTACAGGACGGACGTTTCGGCCTGGCTACCACTATTATCTCTGTCGGGGGCGCACCGATCCCTTGCGGGCGGCCCAAGGAGAGCGCTGCACCGCCCGCTATGCTCCGGCCCAAGCCCTGGACGAGTGGGTCTGGCAGGATCTCTGTCGCGTCCTGACCGAGCCCGCGCTCGTCACGCATGCACTGGAGCGGGCCCAGGGGGGCGCTTGGCTCCCCCAAGCGCTTCAGGCCCGACGGAAAACCGTGCGCGAAGCCCTCGCGCAGCTCGAACGGCAGCAAGAGCGGCTGCTGCATGTCTATCTGGCCGACATCATCAGCGACGAGGAGTTCGAGCGCACACGGAAGGAGGTGACCCAGACCCACCATGGCTTGACCCAACAACTGCGCCAGCCCGATGCCCAGGCGCAACAGCAGGTCGATGTGATGGCCTTGGCCCACGGTATTGCGGGCTTCTGCCAACGCCTCCACCCGACCTTGGAGCATGCAACCTTTGCCCAGCGCAGACAACTCGTCGCACTGCTCATCGATCGTGTCATCGTCACCGACGGCCAGGTGGAGATTCGCTATGTGGTGCCCACCGGGCCAAAAGGCGAAACCACCCCATTTTGTCATTTGCGTTTAGACTATTTCCACGGCCCAGCGGGCGCTATACTCGCGCACGATGTCCTGCGCGCTCAAGGAGAGATCGGTGGTGAAAAAGGCTTCGAGGGCTGGGGGTAGTTTTCTTTGCCCATGCTGTTTGAGGGTGGGTTTGCCAGGACGCCGCAGCACCACGACCCGTACGAGGCGCCCCGCCAGCACCGCGTGCGACAGACCATCCCAGGCTTGGAGTGCGGCGCCCGCTTCGCTGGAGTGGGGCACCCACCCCGTGGTGGTCTGCGCCAGGGTTGTGGGCGAGCCAATCGGGTCGCCTGTTTTGCGCGGGGCGCTACGCCGCTTGGGAGTCGGGGGTGGCGGCAACTCATAGCGCTGGGTCTCAGCGTGTCTCTTGGCTCACGTGAATTATTTCGGCAAGCATATCATGGTCTCGATGCGCGCCACTCCACCTCCCGTGCCCGTGTTGAAGAGCTCTGACAACGAGCAGCAAACCTTTACGATTTTCGAAGGGGGCTTTTTCGGGAATCTGTTCGGGCCCGAGCCCGTTGCGTACACCTGTCGAGGTGTGCGCACCCCCACACAAAGCAGTGACCCCATCCTCCAGGACCGGGTGTGCACCCAGGAGACAGAGGAGACCACGGCCGAGGGCACGCCGGTGACTCTCTGCGACTTTCTTGTCACTGGACGCTGTGAGGATCCCACCAGTTTGACGGTTGATGGTACATCCTATGCCGAAGTGATCTTCGTGTATCTCAAACCCACCAAGTAAGCGTCCTGATGTTGCTGCGTCCCGCCGGAGGCTCCTCCTCAGTCTCTGCCGGCGGCGGGCCTGCGTGCGTAACGGTGTCAGGGGTGCAGCATGCCGGGCCGCTCATGCCACAGAGCCACCACAAAACGTATTAGGATGCTATCGGGAGTGCTCAGGGGAGAGAGCCCCGCGGTGGACGCATGTCCGGCCCTGAGCACTGCGGATAGCACTTGGTTGGACTGACCGCGTACAGAGGCGGCCTGACACGGGATGCGCCGACGCGCTATGGAGTTTGTGCCGCGGCCCCCCCCCGCGCCCTCCCGCCTGCCACAGGCCCTAACAGCCTTCCCGGCGGGGCAGTCCGCCGCAGACCCAGCCCTCTGAGCCCGCCAGACCGCGTCCCTGCCTGCGGAGGAACACCACCGGGCCACCGCCAGACACACCA
>JBMDXC010000560.1:0-5518 GCA_048594805.1 Candidatus Entotheonellaceae bacterium
CCGCAGAATACGCCTGGCGGCCCGTGCGACAGTGTCACGCTCTCCGAGTTGTTCCCGAAGGCGTCGTTGGATCTGGGCCGCAACACATGTACCCTGCAAGCGCATGAGGCGGCCCACTGTTTCTGCCACTGCGCCAAAAAACGGGTAGGCAGCCATGGTCATACCCCAATGCACGGCGATGTGGTCAGCGTGAGGCAAGCGCCGCAGAATGCCTAGACCGTCATCTCGAAATGGCTGTAACCATGCGGGAACTGAAACCCAGGTTTTGAGGAGAATGGTGATAGCCTTTTCACGATTGCCCCGCTGGGCTGTACCTCCGATTGATAGCTTGTCATGCAAACGTTCCTGGAGTGTCGTCTCAACCTGCTCTCGTGTCTGCCCAGCCAAAACCATGGCCGCGGTCTGCTCAATCCAGTCCAGTTGGACACGCTGACTGAACCCTATCTGTATCGGTGTACTCATGGGCCTCGTCTCTCAATATGAATAAAAGGCACGATCAGTTCTTCAAGCGTAATACCCCCATGGCCAACAATTCTCACTCCCTCTTGTACAAAGGCAGACCGTCCGGACGCCAGTAAAGGGAAGTAATTTTCAGGGAGGCC
The DNA here is from genome assembly GCA_048594805.1 of Candidatus Entotheonellaceae bacterium. Lineage (GTDB taxonomy): Bacteria > Tectomicrobia > Entotheonellia > Entotheonellales > Entotheonellaceae > SXND01. The sequence continues at coordinate 603 of JBMDXC010000560.1, forward strand.
AAGAGCAGGCCAGGCCAGTGCGTCAGGGAAACGCACTTGCACTTGAGCCCTAAGGGCTTGATCGGGATAGACCCTGACCCGCTCGCCCCGGAGATCCGCCACAGCGCCCTCTGAAGGACGCCCACGACCCACGCACTCAATATTACCATGATCAGAAGTCAGAAAGAAGGTATAGCCGTGGTCCAAGAGCAGATCGAGGAGGCTCGTTAAAAAACCCTCTGCTGCCCATTGACGCACCTGATTATGCATACCAGCAGTGCCCAGTGTCATCCCATGCATAATCTTGTCAACTGCGTCCACAACAAGCCCGACGACCCGAACTTTAGAGTGGGCGAGACGTGCCTCGACAGTAGGCAGATCCGAGCCCTGGCTGAGTCCTCTAGCATAAGCAACCTCCGTCTGACTTAAACCGTGATCACTCCAGAATTGCATCCACAGCGCTGCTTCTTTGTCAGTCCTATGAATACTCCCAGGATAGTATACAGGAGGCTTCCCTGCGAAAGCCGCTTGTCTGGACACCGAGGTGATGGTAGGAATCCAGGCAAACACTGCTGCTTCTTGATAGTGCAACTGCGGTCGTTGTTGCACCAGGACTTCGCGCAGTACTACCCACTGATCACAGGCGAGCCCATCGAGCACAACGAGTGCTACTTTCTCTACGCCGGGTGTATCCAACTCGCGGGCGAGATACCGAGGGATATGGTGCAACATGGCCGGCTGAGCCGCAGGCAGGTTGTGCAATCCACCATAGCGTTGTTGTACCCACATCAGGAAAGTTACATCAATGTGCTCCCGCACCTCGTGGAATCGCTGGAGTAGCTGCGGCTGCATAGCAGGGGAAAGTTGATGCCAGACAGCCAGGAGTTCAGCCCAACGATGTGCAAAGGCAAACCAGTCAGGGTACCTCGCTGCGGTTGAGGGTATCGATGCTGCAATGGACGCAAGTAGACCTTCAACACGTCGTCTGCGATCCGCTTCTGGATCGATGCGCAAGCCCACTCTCAGCCACTCGGGTAGATCGGTATACTCAGGGTGCAGTCCATAGTCTGCAGCGGGGTATGGCTTCAGATAGCCTTCTAAGAAAAGATCGTCGATGTATACTCGGACATCATCGTGGTCGAAGGGCAAATCTGTCGGGCCCATATACCCCAGCGCTGGTTCAGCAGCGAGTTCCAAGGCTGCCTCGTCGCCGTGAGATTGGACTCGTTGTCGAAGCCAACGCCTGACAAAATGCGGCCACCGCTCCTGAAGAAAACTGAAAAAGGCTTCTCTATCCGGCACAATACGCTCCAGTGGCCATCCCTGAAACCGCACATCCCGCTGTAAAAGCCGAATAAAACGCTCATCCAGGATTGCAGGAACGTGTTGCGCTCGGTAATGTCGCCGAAGCAGCGCACGCAGGAGGTCGCTTGGTTCCTTGACCAGCTCCGGGGTCACTTCGAACACATACCGCAGGATGAAATCTTTGGTGGCATTATCGCCCAACTTGCCTGGGGGATGCTGGTGTTGCGCGCGAAAGAGCGCGTCGAACTCACTCCGACCAAGTGCTGCGACCACGGGAGCACTCAAGTTGGGGAACAGGCGCCCCAGAGTAAAGGTGAGATGTCTGCCAGCCTGCAAGAGGTCATATGGCAGAGCCTGGAGGTCTTCAGCCTCGATCCGGAAAATGAGACCCTGCTCAGTCGATTCGTTCTGATCCCAGCGCGTGCGATATTTTGTCTCGTAGGTGAAGCGAAAGGTCACTGGATCTTCCAGGTGAGCAGTTCATAGCCCCGTGCTTGAAGCTCCTGCAGGATGCCCTCTTCTATCAGCAAACCATCGGGATCAGCCACAAGGGTCAGACGGGCAACCTGCGGCGCAAAGGCCTGGAGGATATGATCACGCCATGAGTTCGGCATGGCTCTTTCTCACGTAGTCCTGGGGTACACAGTGCCAGGCAAAGACGCGGGCAGTTGGTGCCCCTGGGTCACATACGCTATGAGCAGCGGCGTCAATTCTGGCTGAACCTCTGCCAGGCGTGCAAGGTGCTCACGCCAGGCTCGTTCCTCCTGGGCCAATTGCGCCAGACGATGACTCCGTACGGTCTGCAGCCCAACCTTTTCTATCGTGCGCTGGCGCGCTGCAAAGGCATACGCGCCTTTCTCACAGAGACGCGTCAGGCGTGTCCGATGTGCCTGCACAAGCATATCATAGTGGGATTTGCCATGGACTTCGGCGGCCTCTCGGAGCTGCACAAAGGCAGCATGCGCTGGCTCACCGTACAGATGCCCAAGTATCTCAGGGGGGCCTGCGAGTAACTGCTCCCAGATGAAGCGTGCCGTCGGTAGTAGGGTCCGTCCATCATCGTGCAGGAATAGCGCCATCATGCGTTGCTGGTTCCAATCGGGAGTAGAGAGCGCAATACGCCATAAAGACCACACGCCCTGGACGTCATCAGGCAAATCGAGAAGGACGATACAGGGGATAGGCTGACCTGGGACGACACGCGGCAATCGCATAGCCAGTCCTCGGACGGCAGGGTCTTCTAGGGTCAGATGCCGGGCTGCCGGTTGTTGCGCAGCCTCCCGGGCAGTGAACACTACATTGCGCAGGGTCTCTCCACCTGGCCATGTCAGCTCACAGGCACGTGCATCCTGCTCGACCTTGCCACCGTGGGCCCGCAAGTAGCTTGCCGTCATACGTTCAACCCAATGTGGCAAGGGATGGGAGAGCAGGCGTTGCACCTCACCGGGGTCCAGGTCATCAGTTATCCCAAGCACCGCTACAGTTTCTCGTGCTTCTCTGACATATTCCTGCAACTGAGTGGCAACGCTCTCAGCGGAGGTCTCTAGCGTCTCTGGGTATAGAATGGCCTCCACATAGAGGTCATCAAAAATCTGGCCGGCCTGAGCCGAGTCGAGCACATCACCGGTCTTATCGATGCCGAATTCCTCAAAGATAACCGCCAGTTTTTCTCTAGAACCTCACGCACGCGATGCTCCACTGAGTCTTGCAGCACGAAGTTGACGGCCCGGACGGTATGCTCTTGCCCAATACGGTCTACACGCCCGATCCGCTGTTCCAGCCGCATGGGGTTCCAGGGGATATCGTAGTTGATCACGACATGACAGAATTGCAAATTTAACCCCTCGCCACCCGCGTCAGTAGAAATCAGTTTCTGGACGTCGGTGGCAAAGGCTCCTTGCACGCGCGTGCGCTCGTCCATATCCATGGAGCCGTTCAAACACACCACCGTGAAGCCCCGATTAGCTAAAAATTGCTGCAACATCTCCTGCGTTGGGACAAACTCAGTGAAAATGAGGACTTTGAGTTCCGCCTCACCTTCTTCTTGCCGCAGCCGGTAAATCCAATCCAGCAGAGCCTCGTCTTTAGCGTCTGGACCTGCCTGCTCGCAGCGCCGGGCAGCGTCCAGCAAGAGCCGGACCTCAGCGCGTTCGTTCTGCAATGCTGTCAGCCGTGAGGTAAGTAGCGTGTCGAGCTGTTCTTGCCCATCCAGGTCAACCCATTCGTCTACAGACATGGGAAACAACGTGAGCTGTTCCTGTGGGGTGTCAAGTGCCTCCAGGCGACGCGTAAGGGTGGTACGGATGGCACGGGTGCTGGAGGTGACCAGCCGCTGCATGAGCAGCATCAGGAAGCCGATATAGTGACGATTTTCCTGCAGAGCCTGGTTATAGCCCTGGCGGACGTATTGGGTCACGGCGTCATAGAGTCGTGCCTGAGCGCGATGCCGAGCTTCCCAGGCCACAGAGGTAAGCTGCGTACGTCTGGGACTGAAGAGGGGTTGGCCATCGGTGTCAATGGCGCGGCGTTTCTCCGTGCGGATGACATACGGACGGACTCGCTCTTGCGTGACACTACCGACATCCGGAAAAGCCTCTGTATCGATCAATGAGAGCAGTCGGTGGAAGGCATCGGTTTTTCCCTGATGGGGTGTTGCCGAGAGCAGCAGCAGGTATGGCGCAGCTTCGGCGAGCCCCTGGCCCAGCTTGTAGCGCGCTACCTGATCAGTGCTGCCACCCAGGCGGTGCGCTTCATCGACAATCACCAGATCCCACCCGGCAGCGGTCAAATCTTCAAAGCGCTCGCGGTTGTATGAGGCCACCTGCGCAGCAGACCAGCCACGACGGCTGTCGATAGGCTTCACCGCATCCATGGAACAAATCACCTGCGGGTGACTGCGCCAGAGGTTGTCGCTAGGGGCAATGTGGCGGTAGGCGGAGAAGTCGCTGGGAATCAGTAGACGGAAGTCTTCACCGAAATGCGTATGCATCTCTGCTACCCATTGCGTTACCAGCCCTTTGGGAGCGACCACCAGAGTACGTGTAACCAGACCGCGCAATTTGAGTTCGCGCATGATGAGCCCGGCTTCGATGGTCTTCCCAAGGCCTACTTCATCGGCGAGGAGATACCGTACCCAGTCACCGGAGATAGCTCGTGATAAGGCCCGAATCTGATGTGGCAATGGCACCACCGAGGAGGCCATGGGTGCAAGCAGTAAGTCCTGGGTCAGCGCATCTGCTACGCGGGCTGCGGCAGCGACATAAGTCAAATGATGGGGAAGAGCGCAGGCGTGGTATGCAGCCAAAGGTTCGAGCCGGTGTGCAGAAACACGGACGACGGTATCAGGGTTGGGAAGCCACACACGATACGAAGTCTGCCCCCAGAGAGGCTGTACGTCAACTATCTGGCAGAGTGCCTGAGAATCGCTATGCCACAGCCAGTCACCAATGGCCCAGGTCATATAGCATTCCTAGCGTTGTAGAGCGTCCACTCCGTACGCATATCAGGCCCGCACCGCTACAAGAGCCTGTCTATCGCTTGAGTGTATATCGTAAAGCGGGATCGACGTCCGTCATTGGCAGGGTGCCAATCACTCGGTCAATCGCCACTTCAGCAACAGTCGCAAGGTTGTC
>JBMDXC010000561.1:0-3471 GCA_048594805.1 Candidatus Entotheonellaceae bacterium
GGTTTTTTCAACGCAGCGCATCCGGGTGTCCGCTTGACAATGCTCCAGATAGAGCTGGAGCAGTTCGACCCCCTGGCGCGACGACGTCATCTGGAGCCCTAAGCGGCGCAACACACGGCGGTACTCACGCCGATCTTCTAAGAATTCCAGCGGCATCGCCCAGCGCTGGAGAAAGCCGTGTCGATCAGAGAACTCCAAGGCATGGCCATGATGATCGTTATGCTCATCGCGCGTGGCGCCGTATATCTTCAGCGGGGCACACACCCAAATGGGCTCACGCGGTTCCTGCTCGGGGAGCACCGGGGGGTGATACCAGACCCCCCGCCCATCTGTGGTGAAGCATGCGGCGACGGCTGGTCCCTGGCGATGGGCTTCCGCGCGAATATCAGGCTGTGTGGGTTCGTGGGAGGGTGCGGGAGACCGGCGCAGCGCCATTTCTATGCCGGTATGCATGGCACGGAGCGCTTGCTGGACCTCCGCGGGGGTTGCTCCACAGCGCCCGGCGAACTCGTCCGCAACTTCTTCGAGCTCCTCATCATCGAGGGTCACAGTGCGGGACAAGCGCATGACCTCGCCTTCCCAGAGTTGGACGGTCGAGCGCAGGCCCCGGGAGAACCGCCCTGCTGCGGTGGCACGCAAACGCCAGGGAAGCGTCAAAGTGACTTCGGGGATTGGATCAAGTTGACTCATGATGCTTGGCATGCTGCACCCCCTCCCTGGCCTGGGGTGACGGAGAACGTCCGCAGGCCACCAGCGCCCGTGACGGCGAAGGTGCGCAAGCCACGCGTGGTCGTGCCAGGGCTCGATGCCGGCGTTGATGGCATGCCATACAGGTTGGCCAGGGCTTTGGCGGCTGTGCCGAAGTCGCCGTCATGCTCCAGGAGGGCATAGGCCCCAAAAGGCGCATACGCAGTATCGGGTGCGAACGGCTGCGCATTGGAGCTGAAGACGTAGAGATGTCTTCCAGTCTTGCCGTAGGTGGCACTCCAGGTGCCCCCGACTTTGCCAGGGCGCTGAAAGTAGGAGATACCTTTCCCCAGGAGACCTGGCCGCGAGACGTCCCGCCAACCGTGGCGGGTCAGAAGGTCATGCCACCATGCACGATCGGCGTGGGCATTGAGGACGTCCCCAGGTCTGCCATGCGGCGCCGTGCCATGCTTGGCACCAACAATGTTCTCGGGGACTTCATTAAAGGCCCGGGCGACCTCAATGAGGATCTGGCGTTGCTCGAGGCTGATTGGATAGGGATGATCCCAGCTTCCCTGGGTCAGACGGTAGACAGCATCTTTGGGGCGATCGGGTTTCCAGGCGATGCGCGTGGGAGCGACTGTGCAGAGCTGATGCTGAAGCAACTCGATCAGGAGCGTGTCCCTGCCATCCTTGTTCTTTTTGAGAGCTAACTTGAATTTGGGCTTGTCACTGATGGCCTGACAGAGAAAACCTACATGGGCACCACAAGAGGGCGTACGCTCGATGACGCAGCGGTACAGGATATCACTATGGCCATTAAAATGGATATCCTCGAGGAAGGCCTCAAAGACCGCGGTGCTTTCGAAGTCGAGAATCTGCAAACGGGCTGGGGCCTCATATTTGCTGTGGGCGGCGCTTCCGGTGATGAGTTCGATCCGGATGGTGTCGAGGTCGCCGTTGCTAAACCACCGCTCTAGTGTCTCGCGGTCGGGCTGGCACTCCTTGTACTGACCCCAGGCGATAGGAACGACACTGCCGCAGGCATCGATGTAGGATGGCTCCTCAATTCCAGCGACATGCGGTATTGGGGTGAGGCCCGCATGCCAGTAAGAGCGGGCGACGTCGAGTAGCGAGGGAGTAGGCCTATGTATGCATGCGGTACTCATGACAGCACCTTCCTTCGGGACAGCCTCCCGGCAGGGGCAGCTGCGTTCCGCACATCCCAGTGTGCGACCGGCTGCAGGCGTCCACCGGTACAGGCTCGACCGGCGTGCGGTGGAGAGCTGGTCCTGACAGAGCCGCGGTGGCCGTGATGACAACAGAGCCAGAAAACTCGAAGTAGTACTGAAGACTGAGATGATGTATACTACATGCGAACCTCTGTTGCTGGGATCATGCTGGTCACATGATCCGGTGGTACCAAGCGCCCTGGCATACGCTAGGGCGTTCTCGTGTCTACACCTCGACCGCCTCATGCGCGCTTCCCTGCGCCGCCTGGGTCCGCTGAGTTGGCTGAGGCTGAGCTTCCTGGCCCACATGGCACAGGGAGTGTCTCGCGACCACGGGCGATAAGTCGGTCAATGTCACCTTCCTCAAAGCCGATGCGCCGGCCAATGTGAATCGCTGGTAAGCCAATGCGGCTCCGATACCGCGGGTCTTCGAGGCTGCGCACCGCAATGCCCAGCCGCCTCGACGCTTCTTTCTTCGGGACAATAGCCATGCATACTTCCCTTCTTTGACGTCGATAAACGTGTTGCGTCGCAATTCCGCCTCTAGTATACTTGAAAGACTTTATTCAAAACAAAATACTGGAGACGACTATGCTACACAAAAGCGAGACGCAGATATGGATGGAGCTGGAAACGGTCTTGGCAGACGATTTCGGTGTCGGCTTCACCATAAGCGAAGAGGACTGTACGGATGGCTGCCTTATGATGAAGGCATACCGCGAAGAAAGGCTCACGTGGGAAGAGTTCAGCCGAACAATGTGCGCCATCATACAAAAGTCGCTGCGACAGTCCCCTAAAATAAAAGGCATGCCAGAGCCTGCATGTCATGGGAAGAGCCTGCAACGGACCAGAGTGCTTGCGGAGATCGTCGCGGCTGATGCCAACCACGATCCGCAGGTGAGACAATTTCGGGAAGAGGTCCTGGGGGGTGGGCTCTTGCACGCACAGGAGATTCAGCCCTGGATCGCCCGGGAACACGAGAAGGAGCAAGGGCGTCCTGGGATATTCCTCGATGCCGTGCCCCTGCCACCCAGCCATGACATTCGTTATGGAGCACAGGGAGGCCTCATTCCTGATCCCCCCCTTGCTCTTCGAGAGCAGCATCCCGCTGGGAGCTCTCACGTCGATCTCCTCGCTTATGCAAGCCCTGAGAGCGACTGGGAACAGGTGGTCCCTGTGGGGCATGGGGGTATTCTGGCGCGCTTGCATCAGCTCTCGACGCTGTTAGCACAGCGGTACCGCTGGCAAGCTGCCCAGGCAACAGTTTTCGTTCTCACAGGCCTTCCCCCAGCTCTCCCGCCGATTAAGGCAGCATTAGACCCCGTGCATCTCCAGACACAGGCGGGCAGAGTGACAGCCCTCAGTCGTCTGGTGCTGACCATCGATCCAACGCTTGCTCCGAAGGAAGTCCACACCTATTTTCAGGCTCTGCGTCAGCGCATCCTGGGGGCGAAATGGCGTGATCTCAAAGAGCATCAGTTTGCGCTTGCGCAGGCGGCTTTACACTGTCGTGATGAAGATTCGTGGGGACAACGTATGGCGGCATGGAATA
>JBMDXC010000562.1:0-6338 GCA_048594805.1 Candidatus Entotheonellaceae bacterium
CGTACCTTGAGCTACTCCAGTAGTAAGGAAGCGGCGGCGCAACGCGCGGACTTACAGCAACGGCGGCGGGATCTACGCGCCCAGTTAGAGGAGACACCCTAATGTGAACTTTCTGACCAGTAATTGTCCTCGCCTCCTCGCTCCCTAAATCACTCCACACGAGATTCAGACACTCGATGTCCCGGACATGCTGATATTGGAGGCGTACGTGGGCTGCCAGTGTACGAATGTTGTGTGGCTTGATTTAGGGTCCCCTCTGCGCTACCACTCGCAGGTCATGCCCCAGCCACGCCCCCTAGCGTCCGCAAACATCCCATAGGCCATTGTCGTACACTCGAACCATACGACAGTGTTTCTCGCATACTTGCTGAGGGGTAAAGCATGGGTTCTCCACAACCTACTCATGCCATCGCCTAACACTTATTTATCGGAAGATATCTGCTTGGTGTGGCTACAGTTTCACCAGATTCCACTGATGGTTGTCTAGGTTAAACACCATTTTCTACCGATACTTATTAGCTAGAGAAATCCATGTTTTTCTTCTCCTGCTTGTGTCTAAAATAACCGTCGCAATGGGTTTTCCCTCACAGGGAGTCTCAAAATCCTCCGTTTTTTGCGACTTCAGCGGGGTCAATGTTTGCATCTTTGGTACATCGGGAAAAGAAACCAGGGTGAAACGAGACACGGGAAAAGGCCGCCAGGTGCAGAGCCGCTTGTGTGCAGCGGGTGCGCTATGGTGCGAGGAATGATGAGGAGATGCTGCGGATAGAATGTCACTTCCCATGTTTCTAGGAAGTTTGTCATGCCTTCTCTTTCTATGCGCTGCATCGGTTTGAACCTCATATGAAAGTCACAAACTTTCTTTTGACTCGTGATCCTATGAAGTATAGGATGCTGCACGCCCATACAAACTGTTCGAGACTCCAGCACACCCCTGAGCTAATCCTGACGAGCTACACTGTCGAGCCGCACGCTGCCAAGAGGAAAGCATTTGTACATAAGGCGCTTCGCGTCGAGTGCGAGTGAGAACGGACGGGGAATGCCGAGCCGCCGATCCAGCGTAGGACACCACATTTTCAAGGGGGTCGTTAAGATGAAAAATGTAACATTTGTCGGCATCGTTGCCGTGGCTCTTCTCGTGGCTGCCCAGGTCACGTCGGCGCAGGAACCGGCTGCACCCTTACAGGCACAGTCGCGGTACGCCGTGAAGTTCATTTGTGGCACACCGCCACACAGGGCGGGTGACCCTGATGAGACCCAACCAGTGGTCAGAGGCAGTTACGCCACGGCGATCAACGTCCACAATCCGTCGTTGGACAGCAGCATCTCCTTTGCCAAGAAGGTGGTCATCGCGCTGCCGGGTCAGCAGCCCGGGCCGGTTTCCACGTTCGTGAGGGCACAGCTGGCACCGAATCATGCCTTCGAGATCGACTGCGGAGATATCCGCACGATTGGGGACAAGACCAATCTGGAGACGGATCCCTTCCTGGGGTTTTTTGCCCAACCCCCCAAAAAGGTATACCTCGGCGATTAGAGCGCGAGGGCCTGCGGGACCGGAGCCTGTGCCAAGGCCTGAATGATCGCTGCCATGTTAATGACCTCAGGTGCCTTGGTGAACTCGTAGCGGCCACAGAGATTAATATGCTGCCACGCCACAGGTGAGACCTGCGTCAGTCGCGCGGCGCCAGCGGCGTCACCATGCCGTTCTTTGTGCGCGAACATATGGGATAAGATGGTCGCATTATAGTAAATGATACAGTTGGTAATGAGCCGGCTGCACTCCTCCCACACCTGCTGATCATACTCTGTCTTGAAACGCAATTTGCCGAAATTGGCATAGGACACCGCCCGGCGCAGCTGATGGTAATTTTCCCCGCGATTGAGCGCCCGCTGCACATTGCGGCGTAAAGGTGGAGAATCGATATAGTCCAGCAAATACAGACTCCGGATGATATTGTCGTATTCCCATAAGGCCCGGCGTGTTTTGTTTTTGCGGGCATAGGCGCTGAGTTTACCCACGATGATACTCTGCGTGGTTGTTTTGCGGGCGAGCGAGACGAAGATGCGCTGCATCTGGTCCCATTCCTCGATAATGAGCCGCGGATTGAGTTTCCGGCGGGGCTTGAGCAGTACGTCCCCATACTGCGTCGGATGCTTGAAACCATAGAGGGCCTCGCGGACTTTCGTCTGGATATCACGGTAGCGTGGGGCGAATTGATACCCAAACACATGCAGAAGGGCAAAATTGACCTCGTTGGTGCCGTGTGTATCGGTGGAATGCACCTCCGGCTGGATGTCGGTGGTGTTGTTGAACAGGATATCGAAGACGTAGTGGCTCTCATGTTCGTTGGCGCCGATGATCTGCGCATTAACGGGCACATGATTGGCCACCATGCTATAGGCCACGACGCCTTTTTTGAGGCCAAAATACTTCGGTGAATGGCGCGCATTGATCGTAGAGATCCGCGTTTCGAATTTCTATCCGTCGCTACTGGAATGCACGTGGCCATCAAGATCATAGTGCCGGAAGATCGGGAGGGCGGCGAGCGCATTACTGACCACGTCATTGGCGGTGCGCAACGTCTCCAGCCGGAGGTAATTCTCGGACGCGGCCAACAACACGGGGTAGCTGATATCGGAAATCTCGCCCATTTTACTGAGGCCCGTATTGGTGCCCCAGGCGAGCAGACAAGCAATGAGGGTACGCGGGTCCAGCGGTTGTTTGACGTAGCGCCCCAGGAGGTGCTCGAAGGCATCCAGGAAATGGCAGTGCCGATGGACGAAATGCAGGATACTACTGATCTCCACCTGGCGGAGCTGCTCAAAGAACGGATGGTTTACGGCCTCTTGGGCCCTGGGATACTCCAGGGTCCAGTGGACCTGGCGGCCGCGGCGCGTGAGCTGGAAATGCGGGTTCTCACCCGTCGCAATGCGCTGATTGACCACGGCAAGCCGCTCTTCTAACTGCTGCTCCAGGGTGGCCAGATGTTCCTCGATAGGCTGTGTCAGGATGGGCAAGTCCGTCTCCGCCAGCAGCCGCGCTTTCTCCTGCCATTGCCGATCATCGAGCAGGTCATCGTCGAAGCTGCGGAAGCGCAGACTCTCGCGGCAGAAGATATCCCCCGCTTCCAGACGATCCCGCAGCAGCCGATAGACCAGAAACTCATAGCGGTCTGGGCGCAGGCGTTTGTGGCCCTGGGGATCAGTCGTATACAGATAGCGTTTGAGCGACTCCCCGATACAGCGGACCGGGACCTGCTCCATCGGGTACTGGCTCAGCGGTTTGCCGCGCTGCCAGGCCATCGTGAGAAAGTGGACCGCGTCCAACACGGGATGGCGGGCGGAGGGAGCAGCGAAACGGACCGCCAGGAGCACAGGACGCAAATGCCGCTTGAACTGGGGCGCCAGGGTATCGATGTGATCCCATTGAAAGGCGGTTTCGTCGATGTGCGTTGTGCCGGCGAGGTGATCGGCAATGTTGGTGAGTTGGTCGCGGGGAAGAATGCCAAAGGCGTGCGTTCGGACCTCCTGGAACGGCGTGGCGTCAGCAATCTGATCGTCGGTAAAGAGCTGCAGCACACGCCCGGCCTTCTGCAGCGTGTCATTGCTCTCGGTGTGGGTGGTATACACGCGCTCTTTCGCGGCCGCCTTGGCCGCCTCCATGTACTGCCGGACGTGCGACAGCAGGCTGGTAATCAAGTGGTCATGGAGGCGCTGATAACGGTGGACGACAAAACAGAGCAGATAGAGGTAGGTGGTCCACACTGGCAGCCGTTTGAGCTTGTAGACGGAGTAATAGTGGACCAGGGACGCATAGTACGTGATGCTCTCGTTGGAAATCTCCAGGGCTGGCAGCACGCGTTGGGCGAGCGTGTAGAGAGGCTCCATCTGCGTGCCGCGCTGAATTTCGCGTTTGATCTCACTGAGGCTCATATCGCGCGGTTCATGTTTGAGCTGGGTCAGGGCATACAGGCCGGGCGCATCGTCGAGCAGGCGCTGGAACGCGGTGATATCTGTGGGCTGCAGCTGGGTGCGGACCACCGTGCTTAACCGCTGTTGTTCGGCCGTGAGCGCCTGGCCAATCAGCTCTTGCAGTACGGTATAGCCTGGGGCCACGAGGCGTTGCGTGGTGAGGACATGCCAGAGTTCGCGGAAGATATAGACGGGTTTGGCGCATACCCGGGCAGCCTGCTGGGCTTTGGTCACCAAGTGCTGCCGGGCGGTGGCATCACAGTAGCAATAGTGACACAACCCCAGAATGACGCGCTGTTGCTTGAGTCGCGTGACCTTGCTCACCTCCACGGCATGGAAGCGGGCGGGGGCAAAGTAGCGCTCCTGCAAGTAGCGGATATCCTCGTCGACCTCACGGAGAGGGAAGACAAAAAACTGCTGGCGGGCTTTAAAATAGCCCAGCTGTAACATGCCATAGAGACGTGAGGGGTGGGAACGGAATTGCTCGAGTGCCGTGAGTTCCTGCGGCGTAAAGGCAAAATACTCCTGCCGCTCGTCAGGCGTGAAGCGCGGTCTGCCATACAGCGCGTCAATTTCCTCCTCCCCGAGGATGCGCAGCCGTTTTGGAGTCGTGGGGATCGCCTGTACGGGCATGCGTGTGTGCTTTCGCTCCGAGTGGGGTACGGACGCGTGTATGTCTCAAAAGGTACACGTCTTGGTACATGCCGATTGACGTGTTCCATTTTATGGTTCATTATGGATTTTTCATAGGATCTAAAAGATAGTGGAACACAAGGGGTGAAGGGTAAGATGGCTCTGGTTGGATATGCCCGGGTGAGTTCGGTTGGTCAAAACCTTGATATCCAGTTGGATAAGCTGGGACACTGCGACAAAATCTTCCAGGAGAAAACAAGCGGCGCCTCAAGCCAACGCCCTCGGCTGGCAGATTGCCTGGAATATGTCAGGGAAGGTGACACCGTTGTAGTGACCCGCCTGGATCGCCTGGCGCGTTCGACCTTGCATCTGTGTCAGATTGCCCATGAGCTTAAACGCAAACGGGTCAATCTCCAGGTGCTCGACCAAAGCATTGATACCAGCGATGCAACCGGTCGCCTCCTGTTCAACATGCTCGGCGCGATTGGACAGTTTGAAACAGAGATTCGCGCGGAGAGGCAAATGGATGGCATTCAGAAGGCGAAAGAGCGTGGTGTACACTTCGGCCGGAAGAAAAAATTGACTCCAGAGCAGATCGCCGAACTCCGGTGCCGACGGGAAAAAGGCGAACTGATCAAAACGCTGATGCACGCTTATGGTATCTCAAAGGTCAGCGTGTATCGCTATCTCGGTACAGTCGATTCTGCGCAGTCAGTCGTAGGCATCTAACGCGCACATGTATGGAGAAGGATATGGGTTGGTCGAAGCATCATGCGACGGGACTGATTCACTATGATCCGCAACATTGCTATCCTGGCTATACCTTATTTACAAATAATTCTGGCGGATTCTATGCCTATTTGATTGATATGCAAGGGCGCATTTGCCACCGTTGGCACGCTGAGGAGGGTATCTCATACGCGTATCTGTTGCCAAACGGCCATTTGCTATTACGTACACATCCGCCACGAGACGGCGGAGTGGCAAACCGGCTGCCAGCAAGCGCAGGAGCATTGCTTGAGCTGGACTGGGAGAGCCATATCGTTTGGGAATACCGCAATCCGATGATGCACCATGACTTTGAACGACTTGCAAATGGCCACACGCTCATCTTAACGTGGGAGCTGCTGTCCCCTGAAGTCACATCGCAGGTGAGAGGGGGATTCCACACAGCGCATGATCCGGAGCAAATGTTCGGTGACCTCATACAAGAGGTCAGCCCTGACGGCGACGTGGTGCATGCATGGCATTCTTGGCAGCATCTGAGCTTTGCAGAGGATGTGATATGTCCGCTTGAACCCCGTCATGAATGGACCCATTGCAATGCCGTTAACATCACGCCCGACGGCGATCTGCTCGTCAGCTTTCGCCAAATCAGTACGGTCGGTCTCGTCAATCGCACCAGTGGCAAGTTTCGATGGAAGTGGAGACCAGGAGAGATATCGCACCAGCATTATCCGACCTGGTTAGGCAATGGTCGCGTGCTGCTCTTTGACAATGGATCACACCGTCTTGGACAAGGTGTGCCCTACTCCCGGGTTATCGAGGTGGACATCAAAACCAATGAGATTGTCTGGGCCTATTGTGGGGCCCCCCCTTTTTCCTTTTACAGTCCTGTCATTAGCAGCGCTGAGCGGCTCCCGAATGGGAATACATTCATTTGTGAGGGATCAGCAGGCAGATTGTTCGAAGTGACGCACGAGAGCGAGGTCGTTTGGGAGTACATCAGTCCT
>JBMDXC010000563.1:0-2078 GCA_048594805.1 Candidatus Entotheonellaceae bacterium
GGCTTTCGATCGACGTCGTAGCGGGATATGGTATCTGGGCGCGTGGAGGCGGCTGGAAAAAGGAAGCGCTGCCAGCTCACCGCACTCCAAGGTCGTTTGGAGTCATGGATGCCGCTTCGCGGCACCCGGGATGATGAAAATTTGGGCGATTTGTGATCTGCTGATAGCGGAGGCGGCCGCCGGGTCGGAGGCCGACGCACATTGGAGCCCTTGAGCCCGTTTTGGAGTCTGGCCCGGATGTCGATCCGTACCCGGGATTGTTGCCCCCAGCGTTTGGGGAGCACGTGGAGCAGAGTGTTTACTCCTCGACATCTCCCGGCGGCGCCTCCGCGAGGAGTCCCGCCATGGACACGATTTATTCTAAGGTAGCGGGGTTGGACGTGCACCTCAAGTCGGTGGAGGCGGGCGTCCGCTGTCGCCAGGAAACCGGGAAGCTCGTTTGTCAAGTGCGTTCCTATGGGACTATGACCAGGCACTTGCGAGCGATGGCCAGCTACCTGGAGGGTCTGGGCGTGACGCACGTGGCCATGGAAGCCACGGGGGTGTTGTGGAAGCCCATCTGGAACATTCTGGACGGGCACTTCACGTTGCTGTTGGTCAACCCGCACCATCTGAAGAAGGTGCCCGGACGCAAGAGCGACGTGAGCGATGCGCAATGGATTGCGCAGTTGCTGCAATGTGGACTGCTGCGGGGGAGTTTCGTCCCGCCACGCCCGGTGCGTCAGTTGCGGGACTTGACGCGGCACCGTGCGCAGCTGCTTGGCGAGCACACACGTGTGGCCAATCGCATCCACAAGTTGTTGGAGGACGCCAATGTGAAATTGGGAGCCGTGGCGTCTGACGTGTTGGGCAAGTCGGGACGCGCCATGTTGCGCGCGTTGCTGGAGGGGGAGGATTCCCCCGAACGCTTGGCAGACTTGGCCTTGGGGCGGCTGCGTGAAAAGCTGCCACAGCTGCGTTTGGCCATGGAGGGGCACTTTACCGAGCACCACCGTTTCGTATTGCGGGGGCTGCTCAGTCATTTGAGCTTCCTGGAACAACAGATCGAGTTTTTTAGCCGGCAGATCACGCCGGGACTGGACGCACTGCTGCCTGAGGCCGACCAAATCCGGTTGGATGCCATCCCGGGCGTGAACTTGACCACGATCGAGAACGTGATCGCAGAAATCGGTGTAGACACGAGCGTCTTTCCGGACGAGCATCACCTGAGTTCCTGGACCGGAATCTGTCCTGGCAACGAGGAGTCGGCCGGCAAGCGGAAACGCAGTCGCACGCGACATGGTAATCGCTGGCTGCGCCGGGCGCTAGCGGAAGCGGCGTGGGCCGCCAGCCACACGAAAGACAGCTACCTAGCGGCGCAATATCGCCGCCTGGCCGCGCGTCGCGGGAAGCAACGGGCCCTACTGGCCGTTGGCCATAGCATCTTGGTGATCATCTACGTACTGCTCAAGCACAGAGATCTCCAGTACACAGATCTCGGTGCAGACTTCTTCGACCGTCTACAGCCTGAGCGACTGCAACGTTACCTGGTCAGACGCTTGCAGGGATTGGGCTTTGACGTGACGCTGAAGCCCAAGGAGGCCCAGGGCGACGCTGCATAGCCGCCATGACGCTTAAACACACCCCGCCCAAAAACTCGGCCAGCTGCCGAGCCGCGGACACTCTGTCGCTAGAGTCCACTCGCGGCGCTGGATTTTCGGAGCAGTGCGGTGACCTGTCACCGCTTTCTCTTTCTAAAGGCATAGGCAGAGGCTCCGCGGATTGCCTGCTCCGCCGCTGTCGTTGCCGCCATCTTGTGCAGCTGAAAACCAAAGCGGCGACAAGTCGCCGCACTCCAAGGTGCTTTGGAATGCGGTGACCTGTCAGCGCTTTTCTTTTCCAGCGAGCCGCTCTCGGACGCAATTCCAATCGCCTCCACGGCCGCAGCCTCTTGGCCAAACACGGCGCCCGCGCCGTTGGTGCGTTGGGCAAGCCGGCATCGCGTACTCGGCGCTGTCGCGCAGCTGTACTATCATGGCCTGGCAACCGCTGCACAACGGAAACATGGGCGAGCCGGGCGCGCATCCGACGGCCCGAGA
>JBMDXC010000564.1:0-15233 GCA_048594805.1 Candidatus Entotheonellaceae bacterium
GAGGTTGAAATTTGTATAATGTCTTTTTGTGGTGCTGTCGTCAAGAGTGGATATCCCCTGGAGTGGGTGGATCAGCGTTGGCTGGCAGGGGGGCATAAAGCCTGTTATGCTCTTGACGTGCCATAGGATCTCAGGGTACAACAGCATCGGCATTATTATGCCATGTGCTACTATCAGGCTTATTTCATAAGGAGCTTCGCCTATGTCGACCCCCGTTGAGCAATGGGTTGAGGAATGCGCCCGGCTCACTCATCCGAAAAATATCCACTGGTGCGATGGCTCCGGGGCCGAGTACCAGCATATGATCCACGATATGCTCGAAACAGGCACGCTGATAGAGCTCAATCAGAAAGAATACCCAGGCTGCTATCTGCACAGGAGCGATCCCACAGACGTGGCACGGACTGAGCACCTCACCTATGTATGCACGGGGGAGCGCCAGGATGCCGGACCAAACAACAACTGGATGGCCCCGGCTGAAGCCAAAACCAAGGTTGGGGCGCTTTTTACCGGTGCTATGCAGGGCCGTACAATGTACGTGGTGCCCTACATCATGGGACCGGTCACCTCTCCGTATAGCCAAATTGGCGTGGAAATTACTGATAGTCCTTATGTCGCCGTCAGTATGCGTATTATGACCCGTATGGGCCAGGCAGCGCTCGATCGTCTTGGATCATCAGATAATTATGTCCAGGGGTTGCACTCGCTCGGGGATCTCAGTCCGGAGCGCCGTTTCATCATACATTTCCCCGAAGAGCGTCTCATCTGGTCAGTTGGTTCGGGGTACGGTGGCAATGCTCTTTTAGGCAAAAAGTGTTTTGCGTTACGTCTGGGCAGCCATATGGCCCGTGAAGAGGGGTGGCTGGCGGAACACATGTTGATTGTCGGGATTGAGGAACCCAGCGGTCGCACGACCTACGTGGCGGCGGCCTTTCCAAGTGCCTGCGGCAAAACGAACATGGCCATGCTCGTGCCACCGGCCAGTCAACAGGGGTATAAGGTGTGGACCGTGGGCGAAGACATTGCCTGGATGACCCCTGGACCCGATGGCCGGCTGTGGGCGATCAACCCTGAGGCGGGCTTCTTTGGCGTGGCTCCGGGCTCGAACTCGCGTACCAATCCCAACGTCATGCAGACGATTCGCCGGAACACGATCTTTACTAATGTGGGCTTGACGCCTAATAACACGCCGTACTGGGAGGGCATGGATGGTCCACCGCCGTTCGAGGCGTTGGATTGGCAGGGCCAACCCTGGACACCCCAAAGTATCACCAAGGTGGCGCATCCTAACTCGCGCTTCACCACCCCGGCACACCAATGTCCATCGATCTCGCCGGAATGGGAAAACCCGAACGGAGTCCCTATCTCGGCGATTCTGTTCGGTGGCCGTCGTGCGAATCTTATTCCCTTGATCTACCAGTCGTTCAACTGGCAACACGGCGTGTTCCTGGGTGCCACTATGGCGTCGGAGACTACGGCGGCGGCCACTGGTGCCGTGGGCGTGGTACGGCGTGATCCCATGGCCATGTTGCCATTCTGCGGCTACAACATGGGGGACTACTTTGGCCACTGGCTGCGCATGGGCGAGCGCCTCGCGCAGCCTCCTCTTATTTTCCGAGTCAACTGGTTCCGCACCGATGAGTCCGGCCACTTCCTATGGCCTGGCTTTGGTGAGAACCTGCGCGTCTTACGCTGGGTGCTCGGGCGTGTGCACGGGGAGATCGGGGCTGCTGATACTGCCCTCGGTTATCTCCCGCATCCTGCTGACGTCGACGTCACGGGCTTAAACGTCACGCCAGCGGCGCTGCAGGAATTGTTTGCCGTGGATCGTGATGGCTGGATGGAGGCGGTGGCCGGCCAACAGGAATTTTTCAAAAAGTTTGGTGATCGCCTGCCCAGAGCCATGTGGCAAGAGAGCGAAGCCTTGGCACACCGGCTCTAGTGGTCGACCAACCCTCACCCTCTCCCACTCGGGAGGGGGTGAGGGGATGCCGCCGGCTGCCTGTTCCACACCTGCCAATCCCCTCACCGAAGCGTATCACTGGGCACGCCCAAGACTCACCACTTCAACGCGACGATTCTTCGCACGTCCCTCGGGCGTATCATTCGGCGCAATAGGCTTTGTCGAACCATAACCCGTCACTTGCACGCGCTCAGGGGCAATGTGGAAGTGCTGCGTGAGATAGGCTTTAATACTCTGGACCCGACGTTCTGAGAGCGCCTGATTCTTGCGTTCAGAGCCCAGGTTGTCCGTGTGTCCGGCAAGCTGGATGCGATAGTCCGTATACTGCGGCCAGCTCAACACCATGCCGAGCTTGTCAACCTCTGCATATGATGCGGTCGGGAGCGTCGCTGAATTCGGTGCAAACAGCACATTGAGCGCCACTGTCGGCTGTGGTAGGGGCGATGATGGGAGTGGTTTTGCCGGTCCCACGCCACGTGTACGCACCGGTGATGCAGGTTCTGCAAAGAGCGCTTGGGCGAGCTCTTCGACGCTGTAGCTGCTCTTATCGCGGAAATCCGTCAAGCCACCAGCGCCCTGTGCATAAGACAAACTCGGCAGACCTATCATGGTAAGCAGAAGAACGAGAGTAAGACCGCCAATCATGTAATACCGGCGCATATGGTTTCCTCCGTCTTAGGTTAGAAGACATCCTATACAGCAGTATATCCACCTGAGGAGAACACGTATAGTGATTTACGTCACAAGATAGAGCGGCTACTTAGCGATCTATTAGATACAATATTTGCGTGACAAACCTCATTGCCTTGACCCATAGAGGGCATAACTATGCCCCTCATCTGCAGAGCTGTACCCGCAGCCATATGCCAACATTGTCGGGGCTCGCACGATCACGTGGGCTCAGGAGGGACCTATGACCTTTCGCTTGTCCTGTGTCGTCCTGTTGCTTCTCCTCTCTGCTCCCCTGGTGCCGGCGCAAAGTCTCAAGGACATCTTAAAAAGCTATGAGCAGGGCTATGCGTCCTACCAACAGGGCAAGTATTATGAGGCCCTCGCCTCCTACGAACGCTCCCTGAAGTTTGCCAGACAAGTCAAGTTCCCCCAAAACGTTGCCGCCAACTTGACGAGTATGGGGTTTATTTACGGTCTCCTTGGACACTATGACAAAGCCCTTGTGCACCTGGAGGAAGGGCTGAAGATCGTGCGAGAGATCAACCACGCGCACGATATCGCTGCGACCCTGCATAGCCTTGGCGCAGTGTATTTCTTCAGTAGTCAGTACGACAAGGCGCTGGCGTACTTTGAGGAGGCTCTGAACATTCCGCAGGGGTTTACCAACCAGCGGGAAGTCGCCGCGGGTCTGAATAGTCTGGGCGTGGTGTACGGCTCCCTGGGGGAATACGACAAGGCCCTGGGGTACTTTGCCGAGGTTTTAAGGATCGGCCAGCAGCGCAACAGCGCCGAAGATATTGCCACCACGCTGAATAATATGGCCACGGTCTATGTGTTCCAGCAGCGCTATCAGGATGCGGAACGGACCAGTCTCGAAGCCAACAGAATCCAGCAACAGACCCGCCTTCCCTGGCGTGCCAAGGCGGTGTTGGTCGAGGTCTATCTGGCAACGCGCCAGTATGACAAGGCCCTTGCCCTCCTGCAGGCAATCATCCCTGTATTGCAGGATAGTGACCACTATCGTTTCGACTTTCAGACCCAGCAAGGGCTCGCCTTGCAAGGCCGAGGGCAGCTGCCAGAGGCAGCCTCTAGCCTCTTCAAGGCTGTCTCCCTGGCCGAAGAGATGCGGCAGCGGGTGGCGGATCGGCTCACCTTTTTTGGTGTCAGTACCCAGAGTGGTCGGATTCGTGCCTACCGGGCCCTCGTCGCCACCCTCGCCGAGCGTGCCTTGCGCGGGGAACGAGTTGATCCGACCTTTACCGCCTATGGCCAGAGCATGGCCGCGTATGCCTGGTATTTCGCGGAAGCGAC
The DNA here is from genome assembly GCA_048594805.1 of Candidatus Entotheonellaceae bacterium. Classification (GTDB taxonomy): domain Bacteria; phylum Tectomicrobia; class Entotheonellia; order Entotheonellales; family Entotheonellaceae; genus SXND01. The sequence goes on from JBMDXC010000564.1 coordinate 3,947, forward strand.
CAAGGCCCGCGTGCTCCTCGAAACCATGGCCACGGCGGCACGGCACACTGCCAAGGTCGCCCTGCCTCCGGCGCTCCGGGCCGAGGAAGAGACCCTGCACGCCCAACTGGCAGGGCTCCAGGAGCACTGGGCTAAGGCCTATAAGCACGGCGCAGCGGCGGTCAATGCCTTAGTTGAGCGGAAGCAGCGGCTGACCCAGGACCTCCAGGCCCTCGTCGCCAGGCTCAGGCATGAGCATCCCAGGTATGCGGCTCTGCATTATCCCCAACCCATCCCACCAGAGATCTTGCCCTTCAAGGATCGGGAGGTGCTTCTAGAATATGCTCTTGGGGAGGAGGCCACGTATCTCTTCAGGGTCAAACAAGGCGGCGTAGACAAGGTGTGGCGGCTGCCTGTTGGACGAGCCGAGCTGGAGCGCCAGGTGCGCGCGTTTCTCCTGCCGCTGCAGCAGGGTGCGGGCAGTGGGATGGCAGGATTCTCCCCGCGACAGGGGCACCATCTCTATACCCTCCTGCTGGCTGAGGCGTTACAGGAGGTCACGCCAGGGACCCCCCTCATCATTGTGCCAGACGGCATCCTGGGAGTCCTCCCCTTTGAGACCCTGGTGCTCAAGCCTGGAAGGGACGTGAAAGACACGCGCTTTGTCGGGGACATATGGCACCTCAGCTATGCCCAGTCGGCGACCGTGTGGGCCTTCCTCCGGACCCTGGCCCCCTCGGCGGCGTCCCACACGCTCTTCGCCTTAGGCAATCCCATCTATGACTCCCATGACCCGCGCTACGTGGCCTATAAGCAGGGCCTCCCGCTCCCGGTGCTCCCGGCGCAGGCACTCAGCGCCTATGGGTATCGGGGGCGTGCCATCCCGCGCGGGGGGGGGAACACGACGCGCGGCGATGACCCTGAAGAAACGCTCAGCTATCCCCCCCTGCCAGAGACCGAAAGCGAGGTGAAGGCCATCGCCCAGTTCTTCGGCACGGCGCCCCAGCCGCCGGATATCCTCTTGCACGTGGTGGCCAATGAGACCCAGTTGCGCCAGGCGCCGTTGACTCGCTATCGCTATCTCCACTTTGCCACCCATGCCGATTTGCCCGGGCGGCTTCAGGGAATCAATGAACCATTTTTGCTCCTCGGGCAGGTGGAAAATACCGAGGCGGATGATGGCCTGCTCGCCCTCAGCGAAGTCCTTGATCTGCGCCTTGATGCCGAGATGGTGGTGCTATCCGCCTGTGTGACCGGGCGTGGCGAGGCGACGGAAGGGGAAGGGGTGGTCAACTTTGCCCGCGCCTTCCACCAGGCTGGGGCCCGCAGTGTGGTCGTCAGTCTGTGGGAGGTGGCGTCCGAAGCCGCGGAAGATTTCATGCAGCGTTTTTATGGCCACCTGCGGGCCGGAAAACCTAAAGCCGAGGCGCTTGCCCTGGCTAGAAAGGAGATCAAAGCGCTCTATCCCAATCCTTTCTTCTGGGCCGCCTTTATCTTACACGGAGAGGGGTGAGCCCAGCAGCATGTACGTCAGGTTTTTTCCCCCGGTGCAGCCCTCGCATTGTGGGAGCATGCTTCTCAGACAGTAGGACACACGAGTGTGATTGGGCTTAAGCCGCAGCACCTGCTGCGGCTTCCTGCCATGCCCGTCCTGCCACGGTATTGTGTTCACCGAAGCTTTTAATTACAATGCCCCTACGGTGGTGAGCGTGCGCCTGGGCGTGCGCCACAGGAATGAGCCTACAGGGAGAAGGGGCAAGGACACCATGAACGGTGCAGAAAGCCTGGTGCGCACGCTGGTTGGGGGTGGGGTGAATGTCTGCTTCACCAATCCTGGCACGTCTGAGATGCACTTCGTGGCCGCGCTCGATAAAGTCGAGGGCATGCGCTGTGTGCTAGCGCTCTTCGAGGGGGTAGTGACGGGCGCCGCAGATGGCTACTGGCGTATGCTTGACCGGCCGGCGGCGACGCTTCTACATTTGGGGCCAGGGCTCGGAAACGGCCTGGCGAATTTGCATAATGCTAAGAAAGCCCACTCAGGGATCGTCAACATTGTTGGGGAGCACGCCTCCTATCACATCAAGTACGACGCGCCTCTCACCGCGGATATCGCAGGGATTGCGCGGCCAGTATCGCACTGGGTAAAGACGTCCACTGAGGCACGCAGGGTCGCTGCCGACGGTGCTGAAGCTATTGCAGTGGCATTGACGCCTCCCGGGCAGATCGCTACGCTTATCCTGCCAGGTGACACGGCGTGGAACGAGGGCAGCGGACCGGTCACCGTACCAGCCATTCCCAGACGCACGACAGTCTCGGAGGATGCCGTGCAACACGCCGCCAGGGTCCTGGCACAGGGGGCTGGGACGATGCTCTTGCTTTCCGGCGCGGGCGTGCGAGAACGGGGGCTCGCCCTGGCTGGCGCCATCGCCCACAAGACCGGGACACGTCTGATGGCCCAGGGCTCAAACGCACGGGTGCAACGTGGTGCCGGGCGGGTGCCGGTGCACCGTATCCCCTACCCCGTACCACAGGCGTTACACGTCCTCAAGGATGTACAGCGCCTGATCCTGGTCGGCGCCAGGGCACCCGTAGCCTTTTTTGGCTATCCTAATCAGCCGAGTATTTTAACGCCGGAGGGCTGTGCTATCTCTACGCTCGCCACTATAGAAGACGACATTATCGACGCACTCGAACGCCTTGCAGACGCGGTGGGTGCCAACGTGCAGGCTGCCCCAGTGCAACAACCCTTCACGCCAGCACTGCCCTCAGGGGTACTCGATCCGGACAAGATTGCGGCGCTCCTCGGCAATATGATCCCGGAACAGGCCATTGTAGTCGATGAGTCCGTAACAACGGGCCGTGGTTTCTACCCTCTCACCGCTGGTGCACCGCCGCACGACTGGCTGCAGAACATGGGTGGTTCCATTGGCTACGGTATGCCGGTGGCGGTGGGCGCTGCTCTGGCCTGTCCGGATCGTCAAGTCCTCGCCCTCATTGGCGATGGCAGTGGCATGTATACAGTGCAGGCTCTCTGGACCATGGCGCGTGAAGGTCTGAACATCACCGCGGTGATCTGGGCCAATCGCACGTATCAGATTCTCAAGGGAGAATTTGACAATGTTGGTGCCGGCAGGCCAGGGCAGAAGGCCAAAGATATGCTCGAAATCGGTCGCCCAGATCTCGATTGGGTGGCCCTGGCCACTGGCATGGGCGTCGCCGCTGGCCGTGCTGTGGACTGTGAGTCATTGCGCCAGCAGTTACAACGGGGGCTGACGGAACCTGGACCGTATCTAATCGAGGTGGTGCTCTAAAGCGGCGCAGCGAGGGAAGCGCGAGTGATAGCGCGTCTGTGGGGAGGAACCATGGCTGATTCCTTGGAAAGAACGACCCTTGGCGGGGGATGCTTCTGGTGTGTGGAGGCCGTATATCAGGAGTTGCAAGGTGTGCAGAGCGCCGTGTCCGGCTATGCCGGCGGGATAGTAGACAATCCCACGTACTACCAGGTGTGCAGTGGCACTACCGGGCACGCAGAGGTCGTGCAAATTACGTTTGATCCGAAAATCATTGGGTTTGAAGATATTCTTTACGTCTTCTGGCGTACCCACGATCCAACAACCTTGAATCGACAGGGCTATGATGTCGGCACACAGTACCGCTCGATAATTTTGTACCACAGCGAGCAGCAAAGAGCCATCGCGGAACAATCCAAGCGCGACACAGATGCGTCCGGGCTCTGGCCTCATCCTATTGTCACTGAGATCAGTCCATTTACGACGTTTTATAAAGCGGAAGATTACCATCAAAATTTTTATCGCGATAATCCGTATCAACCCTATTGTCTCGCCATCATTGACCCCAAAATCCGCAAGCTCAGGAAAGAATTGCGGGAGAAGCTCAAAAATACCTCCCCCAGGTGAGGTGGCAGGGGCTGGCCAGGGTCTCCTGTCCCGTCTTCCTCTACTTTGCTGGCTGACCTTGGCGCCTGGTGCAAAAGACTTTCTTGGCTATGACTGCGTGTCCTCTCTCCCGTGGAGAGAGGGAGCTAAGGGCTGCTTCGTGAGGGCTACTATTATGGTGCGCTACTACCAGTGGACGGTGCGCAGACTCGCCTTCGTGTCTGGCCTGTTGCTCTCTGTCAGCACCCTGGCGTGGGGTGCTCCCTCACCTGCGGCTCCTCTCAAAGTGGCGGCAACTATTTTTCCGCTCTATGATCTGGTGCGCCAGGTGGCCGGTCCTGCAGTTGAGGTTGTCTTGCTAGTACCACCCGGTGCCAGCCCGCACACGTTTACGGTGAAACCAGGCACGGTGCGTGCGCTCACAGGCTGTGTTGCGGTGTTTACTATTGGTCATGGGCTGGATGATTGGGCGACACGGCTGGCACTGGAGGCAGGCATAAAGCGTACTATTGTGACCGATGCAGGGATATCTTTACGCCGTGAATATAGTCAACACCACAGTGCAGAACAGGCTCAGTCGCAGACCACCGCGCACGATGCCGTTGATCCACATTACTGGCTGTCCATTCCGAATGCCATCCGTATGGTCCAATTCATTGCTGAGGTCCTTGCCCAGCTCGATCCGGCAGCCCAGGCAGACTATGCGCAGCGCGCCGTGGCCTATCAGAAACAACTGCGCCGTGCTGATGATGAGATACGGCGCCTGCTCGCCGACCTCCCACGGCGTGATATTGCGACGTTTCACATGGCCTTTGCGTACTTTGCTGAGACTTATGGCCTTAACGTGGTGGCGGTATTCGAATCGGCACCAGGGAAAGAGCCGGGACCACGTTACGTTGAGGCATTTCAGCGGCAGGTGCGTGTCCACAAGCTGCACACCGTGTTCATCGAACCACAACTATCGGAAGCTGCCCTGCGCGGTCTCAGCCGGGATCTGGGCATTACGCTGCGGAAGCTCGATCCGGAAGGCGGTGGCCAGGGCGTGGAGAGTTATATTGCGCTGATGCAGTATAATGCCACGCAAATTGCCGCGGCCCTACGTGAATGAGGCGCGCGCCTATGACTATCCGATCCTGTGCAGTACTCTTATATGGTTTGGAGCATGACCATGTTTGATGCCCTGGCGTATCCCTTCATGCAACGGGCCATGGCTGCCGGTGTGCTCGTGGGTGTGATGACGAGCCTCCTCGGCGTGCTGGTCGTGCTGCGCCGCTCGGCTTTCTTTGGTGATGCGATTGCCCATGCGGCGTTGACTGGCGTAGCCGTAGGGGTTTTGATGGGTTGGAACCCGCTGCTGGCGGCGATGGGCGTGGGTATTGGCATTGCCATGTCCCTGCAGGTGATGGAGCGTCGCAGTCGCCTCGCTCTTGATACGATCCTGGGCTTTGTCCTGCCCTTTTTTCTGGCCGTAGGCGTGTTGCTGCTCAGCCTGACGCCAGGTTATCAACCGGAACTGGTCAGTTTTCTGTTTGGCAGCATTCTCATGGTCAGCCGTGACAGCTTACTGGTGATTGTCACGATCACGGCGGTGGTGCTCGGTTTTTTACTGCGTTTCCGCCATCAGCTTATCTTTGCCACGTTTGACGAAGATGCCGCGCAGCTCGCCGGCATTCGTGTGGGGCTGGTGCTGACCAGTTACTACGTCCTGCTGGCACTGGTGATCATTGCCAGCATCCGTACCGTCGGCACCGTACTCGTCACAGCACTGTTAGTGATTCCAGCGGCCACCGCCAAACTCCTGGCGCACTCTTTGCGGCAAATGTTTATGCTCACGCCGCTACTAGGGACTGCGGGCGTGCTCGGTGGCATGCTGGGCTCCTATTATCTGGACCTACCCTCAGGGCCGGCGATTGTTGTCCTGTCTGGACTCATATTCCTCGGGGTCGGGTTGAGCCACAGTGCCATCCGGGGCCCCAGAAAGAAGTCTCGCTGACCCCTACAAGCTGATTGCTGCCCACGCACAAATGTGCTAGGTTCAGCACGAGGAAGCAATGTCGGCGTTGCAGAGACAGGCCCTGCGGAGCCGGCGCCGGCAGGCATGCAGTATGTGTAACCATTGTGTGTAAGGGAGTTGGTGTGGCGGATATGATGACGATCCTACGAGACCTCGTCAACGGCGGGATTGTTGGCATCTTGGCCAAAGGGGGGCTCGTCATGATCCCTCTGCTGACCGCCTCGGTGATTTCCCTCGCGGTCATCATCGAGCGTTTCATGTTTTGGCGGCGCCTACGGAAACGCGAGAACGATACGATCATCTTGCAATTCGTTGAAGCTGGAAACGTCGAACAGGCGCAAAAGCTTGCCAACGAGTCCAGGCACCCGGTCGCGCGGGTGCTGCTCGCCGGACTGGAATATCGCCAGCTCTCGCCGGCCACCGCCATGGAAGCCACAGCTCAGGCCGAATTACGTCGCGTGAAAGCGTATCTTCCTATCCTGGACACCATCATTACACTGGCGCCCCTGCTGGGCTTGTTAGGGACCATCACTGGGATGATCAGTGCCTTCGGTATTGTCTCGGAAACTGGCCTTGGACAGCCCACGGCCATCACCGGTGGGGTAGCCGAGGCCCTTATCGCCACGGCGGCCGGTCTGTCCATCGCCATCATGACGCTTATTCCCTACAATTATTTCCGCTCGAAAGTCGAGCAGCTCACGGAACGCATAGAGGAACAGGCCTCCCGTCTTGAACTTTTCCTATGCCATCGAGGGGTCTAGGCATGCGTATCGCCCGCAAGGAGTCAGAGAAAGCGCGCATCGAAATCATCCCGATGATCGATGTGATTTTCTTTCTGCTCGTTTTTTTCATGATCTCGACGCTGTCTATGACCATCAACCGTGGTCTGCCAGTCAATCTGCCTACGGCAGCAACATCCCAGAAGGATGTGCGCGATAATGTCAGTCTCACGGTGATGCAGGACGGGCAAATATACCTCAATAAGGAACCGGTCACGCTGCAAGATATGGGCTCACGGGTGAAAGCCGCCCTGGCCGCTGATCCGCAGCTCGCCGTGGTCATCAATGCGGATGGGCAGGTGTTGCACAGTACGGTCGTTGATATCCTTGACGAACTGCGCCAGGCCGGCGTGTCTGGTCTCGCCATTGCCGTCAAGCCTGGAAAGAAGCCAGCCGGGTGATACAGACGCCTTTATTCTCGGCCTTCCTGATAGCCCTTATGCTCCACGTGGTAGGACTGGCAGTGCTGTCGTTTCGTTGGCAAGCTTGGCGTGAGGCCTGGCCTCGCCCCGAGTCCCTCGCAACGATACCGGTTGCCGTTATACCGACGCCGGAGCCAACGCCTCCGCCGCAACCAGAGTCTCCTCCTGCACCAGTCTCCATGCCTGATGTCGACTCGGTGCCCGAGCCTGTGCCCGCTACCCCGCCCTTATCGGCCCCTATCACCTTACCCACGCAGGTACAGCCGCCCCCTCCAAAGCAGGTGTTGCCTCGCCCGAAACCTGCGCCAGTGAGGCAGACACAGCATCCCAGGCTACCGCCAGCGCGTCAACGCGCCCCGCGTCCTGCACCCACGCAGCGCACAGCCAAGGCCAGTCCACCGCCAGGGCTCCGCAACGAACCCCTGGGGAGCGCTGGCAGTGGATTGTCCGGGGCATCTCCAGCCACACCAGTCGAGGCCACGCCTCAGCCTGTTGCCCCGGCTGCGGGAGCGGGTGTTGGGCCATTGTTTGCCCATGGCGATATGCCAGTGATGCCAGGTTCTGGTGGCAGCGACACAGGTGGGCATGACCAGGAAGGCTCTGGTGGCAGCGGGAGGGGGGCTGGGAGCGGGATGGCGCATGCTGGTACTGGGGTGGGTGTCGGCGGCGGTACAGGGCCTGGGAGAGGCGGAGGCTCGGGTAGTGGTAGCACCTCAGCTCGTCCCATAGGGGGCTATCAAGTCAAACCGCGCTATCCAGAGTCTGCCAGGCGACGTGGGATCGAAGGCACTGTACTGCTGAAGCTGCGCATTACGACGCAAGGGAGAGTGGAAAACGTCCAGGTGGTACGCTCTGCAGGATACCCGGATCTGGACGAGTCCGCTATAGAAGCAGTACGGCGCTGGCGCTTTGAGCCAGCCCGCCGTAATGGCGAAGCAGTGGCAGAGGATGCGGTACTCCTCCCTGTCGTGTTTCAGTTGCAATAGCTTCAGGGTGTGGGGGCCCTCCGCACCTGTGATGTCTGTAAGGACGGAGCACGCATGGTCGAGTTCATGCTCATAGGGCTAGGGCTTCTGAGTGGAGTAGGTGTGGTGCTAGCCTGGCGCTGGCGCCAACGCCAGGCAGCGCAGCGTGCTGGTCAGGTGCTGTTACAAGCAACTGAAGCAGGAGATATCGTGCAGATGGCAGCGTTGCTGGCCAAAGGCACCGAGGTCAACGCAAGAAATGCCCATGGTTGGACGCCGCTACACGTGGCTGCGGCGGGTGGGGACCCTGCTGTGATCGCCCTGTTGCTGCAACATGGCGCTGATGTCCATGCCCAGTCCCATATTGGCACAACACCGCTTGACAACGCGACCACACGTGGAGGGCGCAAGGCTGTGATTGACCTGCTGCTCGCCCATGGCGCCAGGCGCAGCGATGCCTGGGATGAGCCCTTCTGATCAGGAGAGACCTATGCCCATTATCAATCATCAGACCATCCCTGAAGTACTCATGCGCCCAGGCATTCGCGGGCAATTTCTCGCACACAAAAATCTTGGGGCTGAAGGCGTCAGCCTGCTCGTCAACACCGTTGAGCCTGGCGCCGCGGCCCCGCTGCATAAGCACACCGTGGAAGAAACCATGGTGGTACTCGCCGGCACAGTCTGGGTGCGTGTTGGAGAAGAATACGCCACGGTTGGGCCGCACCATACGGTGATCATCCCCGCCGACACCCCGCATGCCTGGGGCAACAATGGCCCGGATGTGGCCAAACTGCTGTGGGCTTTTGGGGGGCCTGATCCTTTCGGGGATTCGACGTATTTGGAAGGACAGCCGCCGCAAACGGCTTAGAGGCGGGTAGGTTTTTGTCCCACGTCTCTGAGTTTGTTCCCTCTCCCGGAGGGAGAGGGAGCACAGATCGGCCCCTGTCAAGACCACAGGAACTACACGACTGGCGAACTCCCGCCGTCGATGTTGATGGCGATGCCCGTAAGGTAGCTAGCCTGTTCCGAGGCCAGGAACGCGATCACATCGCCGGCCTCATGGGCTTCGCCGAACCGGCCCAGAGGCACGCCGCGGGCCTTCACTCCCTGAGCGTATAACTCTTCCATAGTAAAATCAGGATTGGTCGCTTTTATGCGGGCATAACGCCGCTCGTGCTGACCACTTTTGATGAGTCCGATGCAGACTGTGTTAACCAGGATGTTGTCTTTGGCCAGATCACGTGAAAGGCCCTTCGTGATAGCGATGCCGGCCGCCCGCGATATAGAGGTGGGCATAGACGCCGCACCGGGGGTCCGGCCACCCAGGTTGGTGACATTGATGATGCGGCCCCCACCAACCTTGCGCATTTCGGGTATGACTGCCCGGATGAAGCGCACGGCGCCCCAGACTTTTAAGCTGAAATCCGACTCCCAGTCCTCGTCGCTCACCTCTTCAAAAGGCTTGGCCATAGATACCCCGGCGTTATTCACCAGGATATCGACCCGGCTGAAGCGATCAAGCGTCGTCTCCAGCACACGATTTACGGTCTCCTGCTCGGCTACATCGCCGCGGATGGGCAGTACGACCCCCCCAGTGGACTTCTCGATGTCGCGTGCGGCTGCCTCCAAGACCTCTGGCCGCCGCGCCACGATAACCGTCCGGGCGCCTTCTGCAGCCATACGATGGGCTGCGGCCTTCCCTATCCCCTCGCTGCCACCGGTGATGATGGCCACTTTGCCTGTCAGTCCCAAGTCCATGTCAGCCTCCCTGTTGAATATGCCGATAATGGCAGCCTATTATGCCGTCACAGTTGGCGCTCATCAAGACGGATTCTTCTCAATCTGCTCCAAAAACCACGCCCACACTCTCCAGAGGATACCGGGGGACATTCGTCATGGTCCCCCCTCGTCTGCAACACTGATCCAAGATGAGTCGACGGTGGCGCGTGCACCAGACGTGCACCGACGCGCAGGAGCGCGCGGCTCATACACAACGTTCGGCCCCAGAAGAACAGGTATATCGGAGACTACGGGCTGGTCTAATGCAAAGGTATGAGCGACTCTGCATACCTTGCAGGCCGAGGAGCTGACCAAGGAGGAGCGTTCAAAGACGAGGATGTCCAGAGCATGAAGCGGCCAGAGGCGGTGCGCATGACTGGCCACCGACATCCCGGCAGCCTCACCACCAACTACGATGCGTCGCTCGGGCGTGCGGTCCTCCTATGGGCTCGTGGATGATGCAGAGGCTCCCTGCGCTGGCGCAGGGCTCATAGATTCGTCTGGTAAAACGCCTTGATTGCCGTCCATGCCTGCTCGGCAGTCTCCACGTACTGGAACAGGCCGAGGTCTTCCGGATCAATAGTTCCTTCCTCAACAAGGACATCAAAACGTATGAGCCGGCTCCAGTAGGCTTCGCCAAAGAGTAAGACCGGCACAGGCTTCACCTTGTGTGTCTGCAGCAAGGTCAGGGTTTCGAACAGCTCGTCGAGCGTGCCAAACCCGCCGGGGAATGTCACCAGCGCCTTGGCGCGTAGCAGAAAGTGCATCTTGCGGAGCGCAAAGTAGTGAAACTGGAAGCTCAGGTCAGGGGTAATATACGGATTGGGAGCCTGCTCGTGCGGTAGGACAATATTCAGGCCAATGCTGGGACCGTCTGCGTCATAGGCACCACGATTCGCCGCTTCCATAATGCCCGGCCCGCCTCCCGTAATGACTACCAGCCGGCTGCCGTCCGCCTGCCGCGACTCGGTAGTGATGAGATGGGCTAATGTGCGCGCTTCGTCATAGTAGTGGACTTTCGCCGCGATCCGCCGTGCTATGTCCACCGCACGGAGCAGCGCTGGATTCGTTGGCTCCTGGCGCTGGCGCGCCTCGGCGTGTGCCAGACGCTGGGCTGCCGTTGCCGCATCTGGAATACGCGTGCTGCCGAAGATCACCACGGTCGCGGTAATGCCATAGGCCTGCTGCAGCAACTCGGGCTTGAGAAATTCCAGTTGCAGACGCACTGGCCGGAGCTCGTCGCGCAACAGGAACTCCGGGTCGGCAAAGGCCAGGCGATAGGCCGGCGAGCGGGTCTGGGGGGTCTCAGGGGCCAGGGCGGCGGCCCCAACATCTTCTTCGGCACTGGGGAATACGGTGTGGGAAAATTCCTCTGCTGGCATAGCTCCTCATCCTGGTTATGTCACGATCTCGTCCGCAAGAACCTCGCCTTGACGGTTTTGCCCTGTCATCC
>JBMDXC010000565.1:0-11478 GCA_048594805.1 Candidatus Entotheonellaceae bacterium
GACCAACCTATCTACTGGCGGGATGTGGGGACCCTGGACGCCTACTATGAGGCGAATATGGACTTGCGAGACATTCGCCCCATGCTCAACCTCTATAACCCCAACTGGCCCATTCGTACTGCGACCTCCTTTCATCCGCCTGCCAAGTTTGCCTTCGACGAGGATGGCCGACGCGGTCTGGCGATTCAGTCCATTGTCTCTGAGGGCTCCATCCTCAGCGGTGCCACGGTGGTGAACTCCGTCCTCGGTCGTGGGGTGTTCGTGCACAGTTACAGCGTGGTGGAATGGTCGATCATCCATGACAACTGTCATATCCACCGCCATGCGCGGGTGCGTCGCGCCATCATCGATAAGGACGTGCACGTGCCAGAAGGGGAGATGATTGGCTTCGATTTAGATTACGACCGGCAACGTTTCCACGTGACCGATGGCGGGCTCGTGGTGGTCCCTAAAGGCTATGTATTTGCTCGCTAACTGGCGAAGCCTTCCCCACCTCTCTGCCTCCTAACCAGAGGGCCGCGCGTACCAGGGCCGGGTGACGGCGTAGCACGCGCTCGACATTGCGAAAACTGCGCTTGCCACGCAAAAGCGTGGCAAGCGCCTGCCAGGAACGTGGGTGGGTTCGCACCAGGCTATGGAAAAACCAGGGCCAGGCATCGCACACCTGCTGCAAGGCCCGGCCTCCTGTGAGGTCCGGCATGATTGCGGTATCGACAGCTCTTTCATAAGACCAGGGTGACGTATCATTGACGCTGGCTGCCGTAAGTGCCTCTGCGGCCAGGTAGGCGCTGTGCAGCGCATAGTAGATGCCCTCACCTGTAAAGGGTTCGAGCAGTCCTGCTGCGTCCCCCAGTACCAGGGCACGCTCACGTACCAGTGGCGTGCCAGGCGTGCGCGTCGGAAGCATGTGCGCCAGGTAGCGCAGTTTGCCAGCCATTGGCGTGAGCTGCCAGCGCTGCATGAACTGCCGGAGATAGTGTGCCAGGGCGTGCCCCTGAGGCGCCGGCCCTTTCACACCAATGGACCAATGGCTAGCTTTCGGGAAGGCCCAGGCATACGTCTGCGGATGGGTGCCCCAGTCAATATAGAGCGTATCAGGTATCCAGGGACACGCGGCGCTTGCCGCAACCTCCATATCCAGCCCAATGTCGTGCGGCATTGTGGCAGCAAAACCGAGCTGCCGCCGCAAGGTCCCCTTGGCGCCATCGGCAAAGGCAGTGTAACGGCTGCGCCAGGTGATCCCCTCGGCACGCACGGCCAGGCCGCGTGGCTGTGTTTCCAGACCTCGCACCTGGCAGGTGTCATAGACCTGGGCGCCGGCTGCTGCGGCATGCTGCACCAGGGTGTAGTCAAAAGCGCAGCGCGTAACCATGGTGACGAGTGGTTGCGGCGAGGTGCGTGCGAAAGGGTAGCGGAAGCGCTGGGTAAAGATGACGCGTGAGACGATGCGTTCTACCACGGCGTCAACGGCGAAGGGGAGCAAACGCACCGTTTTCCAGTTGAGCCCGCCACCACAGGGTTTCACCCGTGGTAAGCGCGCTTTCTCAACCAGCACCACCTTGAGCCCGCGCCTGACCAGCAGGTAGGCCAACAGGGCCCCGGCAGGGCCGGCACCAATCACCGTCACGTCGACCGGCGTGGACAGGCGGGGCTGCGGAAGCGCTTGCCGGGTGTGTACGGATTGCGTACAATCCATAGCTGCCTTTCACGACTTCCCGCGTACCTAAGGAAGCAGGCACGGGTGCAAAGCGACGCTCCCAGGCAAGCATAACAAGGCACCCAGTATCTCGCAACGCAACCCATGGTGGAGACTCATAGCATGCTCGCCCGTCTGCTACCCCAGGGCGACTTTTCCCTGATTACCCATGAGCTAGCTCGTATGGGATACCAGGCCCCTGAGACGCTCCTGGGGGACAGTGAGCGATGGCTGGTCTGCAAGTTCCTCGCTGTGCCATGTGAAGCTGCCAGTATGTTCATGCACTGGTTGCACCAGCAAGGTCCAGGATACTGGGGCCATAGCACGGCTGGAGCTGAGGCGGCCACGCTTGATGTGCTCTGTGGCGCTCCTGCCACTCTCGTCCATCGCTTGCGGCAGGAGAAGCAGCCGGTCTTGCAGCCCCTCGTGGTCGCGTTGGAGCAGGCTCTGCAGCTGCAGGAGCACGTCACGACCCAGCTCGTCCTGGGCGATCATATATGCAACTTCGAACAGCGTACGTACATCATGGGCATTCTGAATGTGACACCCGATTCCTTCTCTGATGGTGGGCTGTACATGCAGCCGGAGCAGGCGCTCAAGCATGCAGAAACTATGCTGGCCGCTGGTGCCGATATTATCGACGTGGGCGGACAATCATCGCGCCCTGGAGCCCTGCCTGTCCCCGCCGAGGTGGAGCAGGCACGTGCTGTGCCAGTGATTCACGAGATCGTGCAACGCTACGGGGCGCTGGTCTCCGTCGATACGTACCGTGCCAGCGTCGCGGCCGCCGCTTTGGATGCCGGAGCGGTATTGGTGAACGATATCAGTGCCATGCGCTTCGATGCGCAGATGGCCCCACTGATTGCACGGCGTGGCGCCTCTGTAGCGCTCATGCATATGCAGGGCACACCGCAGACGATGCAGCAGGCACCGTCATACCGACATGTGCTGGATGAAGTCTACCGATTCCTCGCTGAGCGTCTCGACTGTGCCCTGCAGTACGGCATCGCCCGGCAGCGCGTTGTCCTCGATCCTGGTTTTGGTTTTGGCAAGACAGTGCAACATAACCTGGACCTGTTACACGGTCTGGGGCATTTGCGTGCTCTGGGCCAGCCGCTGTTGGTGGGTACGTCGCGCAAGTCCTTTCTCGGGCACGTGCTGCGGCGCCAGGTCTGGGATCGCCTGGAAGGCACCTTGGCGACGATGCTCTACGCCGTGCTCCATGGCGCAGTGTTGGTGCGTGTGCACGATGTGGCGGCTGTAGCGCAGACCGTGCGCCTGCTAGACGCACTCAACAGCCGCGCCGAGACGTGGCCGCTGGCGCATGAAGGGGATTGAAACACGTGCATAACGTCCCGCACCCGATACCGCAACAGACGAGGCATACTCCGGGGAATCATCGCGACACGCCAGCGCTGCCGACGACCTGGCACAAGACGCGTGTCACCGTCATGGGACTCGGCTCCTTTGGCGGTGGCGTCGGCCTCACGCGCTATCTCGTCCACCAGGGAGCGCACGTCACCGTTACTGACCTGCAAGGAGCCGAGGCGCTCACTGCCTCGCTGGAGGCCTTGCGTGGCCTCCCTATCCGTTTTGTGCTGGGGGGACATCAGGAGCACGATTTTTGTGAGGCGGACGTGGTGTTTGTGAATCCTGCGGTGCCTCTCACCTCGCCATATCTCCAACTGGCACGCGCGCATCATGTGCCGCTCGACAGCGAGATGAACCTGTTTGTACGCCAGTGCCAGGGACGGATTATTGGCCTCACCGGCAGTGTGGGCAAGACCACCACCACGTCCCTCCTGGGGAGCATTCTGCAACTGCACGACGCACGCACGCTGATTGGCGGAAACATCGGGGGCTCGCTCCTGGAGCGCCTGCCAGAGATTACCCCAGACACACTGGTCGTGCTCGAGCTCTCCAGTTTTCAATTAGAACAACTCGACTGGTTGCACTACAGTCCGCCAGTGGCGATCGTGCTGAACCTGGCGCCCAATCACCTGGATCGCCACGGCACTATGGAAGCCTATCAGCAGGCGAAAGAGGTGATCCTGGCCTATCAAACCCCGGCTGATACGGCGGTCCTTAACTGGGACGACCCGACCGTGCGCCGTATGGCGATGCGTGGCCAGGGGCGGCGACTCTATTACAGCGTACTGGAAGTTCTTGATGAGGGTGTGTCGCAGCGTGATACAGCCCTGGTGCTGGCGCATGCGGGAGCGTGCACCGTACTCTGCCAGCAGTCTGATCTGCGCCTGCGCGGCGCCCACAACTTTGGCAACGCTGCCGCTGCAGCCGCAGCGGCGACGGCTCTCGGTGTCGGGCCAGAGACTATTGTGCAGGGTTTGCGACGCTTTTGCGCCTTGCCACACCGTCTTGAACTGGTGGCCACGAAAGGTGGGGTGGAATACTATAATGACTCGAAAGCCACGACACCGGTATCGACCATCCGCGCCTTACAGGCATTCGAGCAACCGCTCATCCTCCTCGCCGGGGGGTATGACAAAGGCACGCCTTTTGATGAACTCGGGCAGGTGATTCACGCCCGTGCTCGCGCTGCCCTCGTCTATGGCACAACGGCTCCGAAGCTGGCTCTCGCCATCCAGCAGGCTGCCGCCGCGGCACCCGAGCAGCCGGTCCCTCTGTTGCTGCAGTTCTCCGATCTGGCTACGGCGCTGCAGCAGGCTGCCGCGCTGGCGCAGCCCGGTGAGGTGGTAGTGCTGTCACCGGCCTGTGCCAGTTACGATCAATATCCGCATTACGAGGCCCGCGGTGAGCACTTTCGCACGCTCGTCCACGCGTTATGAGCTCGTCGCCCTGTAAAGGACCGTTACATGAGTGAGACACACGCACAACACTGGGCTGATGCAGTGGCCCAGGAGCTTTTACATACCCGCAGTCGTCATCTGCTCAGCACAGGTATTACCCCTTCAGGCGAATACCACGTCGGGCATCTCCGTGAAGTGCTGACCGCCGAAGGGGTCTACCGGGCACTACGCGATCACGGGGCTGAGTGTCGGCTGAACTATGTCGCCGATACCATGGACCCATTGCGCCGGGTCTACAATTTTCTCGATCCAGTGGTATATCAAGCCCATGTGGGAAAACCCCTGTGTGACATTCCCTGCCCGTGTGGGACTCATACCAGCTATGCTGAGCATTTTTTGGTGCCGTTTCTGGAGGCCATGCAGACGCTCGGTGTGCAGTTGGAAGTCCTCCTGGCCCATGAGATGTATCGCTCTGGCCAGCTGGATACGCAGATTGTGCAAGCACTGCAGCACACCGAGACCATCAAGCGCATTCTGCATGAAGAGACAGGCAAAGCCGAGAAGGACGACTGGTCCCCGTACAATCCCCTGTGCGCTGCCTGCGGACGCCTTGCTGGGACGCGTGTCACGGGTTTTGACGCCGTGGCGCAAACTGTGTCGTATGTCTGTTCCTGTGGACACAGTGCTACAGCCCCGGTCTCGCAGGCTGGCAAGCTCACCTGGCGTGTCGATTGGCCAGCTCGCTGGCAGGCGTTAGGGGTCACCGTAGAACCTTTTGGCAAGGACCACGCCTCACGGGGTGGCTCCTATGACACCGGAAAGCGCCTTGTGCGCGAAGTATTTGGGGGTGAACCGCCCTACCCGGTGCCGTATGAGTGGATTGCTTTGAAGGGCGGGGGTGACATGTCGTCCAGCAAGGGCAATCTGGTGAGCATTGTGCACTTGACGCAGACCATTCCGCCCGAAGTCGTGCGCTATATGATCTTCCGCGTCAAGCCGATGCGCAGTATCACCTTTGACCCAGGCCTGCCGCTCCTCAACCTGGTGGATGAGTACGACGATGTATCGGCGCACAACCGTGATCAACGCGCCGCTGAACTGGCTCGCCTTGAAGGCATGCCGCCGCTGGGCATACCCTTTAAGCACCTGGTGCATCTGGTGCAAATCACTGAGGGTGATATGGACAAGCTCTGTGCCATCTTGCTGCGCCAGCATATTCCTCTGCCAGCGCCGGAGGTACTGCAGAGCCGGGTGGCCTATGCCCAGTACTGGCTGCAGCATTTCAGCCCGGCGGAGATACGCCTGCGCCTGCACAAAGAACTCCCGGCGCAAGTCGCGCACCTGACGCCCGGCCAGCGCCAGGCTCTGGGGATACTGGGGCAACGTCTACGCCCTGAGATGGATGGCGATACGATTCACGCCCTGGTGTATGCCCTGGCGGAAGAAGTAGGACTCCCCGCCAGAGCCCTCTTTGAGGCGATCTATATAGCGCTGCTCGATCAGCCACGTGGGCCACGGGTTGGCTGGTTTTTGAGTTCGCTGGAGTACGATTTCGTGCGGACCCGTTTGCGCGATGCAGCAGCTGTGGAGGGGTAAACAATATGGCAGCGGCATTAACCTATGACGAGGCCCTGGCGTACCTGGCGCAGTTCATCAATTATGAGGCCCGCCAGCCGGTATCCTATGCCCCTGAACATTTTAATGTGCAGGCTTTTGCCGAATTTTTGCAGACGCTGGGAGCACCGCACCTGGCTTTCCCCTCCGTGCACATTGCCGGCTCAAAAGGCAAAGGCTCCACGGCTGCCATGATCGCCGCGATGTTATCGCAGGCAGGACTACGTACGGGTTTGTTCACGACCCCGCACCTGGTGACCATCCGTGAGCGCACACAGATTGACCGGCAGCTCATCAGCCGTGAGGAGTTTGCTGCCCTGGTCAGTGAGTTGCAGGCGCGTATGGAAGAGACGCGTCTCGCCCCCGATCGGCGCTTTCGGACGTTCTTTGAGTTGACCACAGCGCTGACCTTCCTCTACTTTGCCCGCCACCAGGTTGACATCGCGGTGGTGGAGGTTGGCCTGGGCGGTCGCCTGGATACCACGAATGTGTTGACACCACAGGTGGCTGTCCTCACCCCTATCGGTTTAGAACATACGCGCCTCTTAGGCGATACTCTCGCGGCCATTGCTGGTGAAAAGGCCGGTATTATTAAGCCGCACAGTTGCGTGGTCAGTGCACCGCAAGCGCCTGAGGTCGTGGAGGTCTTTGCGCGACGCTGTCAAGACCAGGACGCCACGTTACTCCTGGCGAAACGTGATTTTCAGTGGCACGTTGCCATGGCCACCTGCCACGGTAATCGCATGCATTTTGACGGGTTTGGACAGCACCTCCGGGACCTGGATCTTCCCTTACTGGGTCGGCATCAGGCTGCCAATGCCGCGGTCGCCCTGGCGGTGGTGAGTCAGCTCCAGCAGCAAGGCTGGCCTATTACGCAGGAGCACATAAGGCAGGGCTTGGCGCACGTGCGCTGGGAAGGGCGCATGGAAGTCCTGAGCCGTGCCCCCTGGGTTCTGCTGGACGGTGCGCATACGGTCGAGGCAGCCATCTGCCTACGGCAAGCGCTCACGGAATTGTTTCCGCATCAGCGGGTTTCTTTCGTCCTCAGCCTGTCCAGGGAGAAAAGAATCGCCGATATTGTTGCCACCCTGGCTCCCGTGGCGCACGAGGTGATCGTGACGCACTTCCAAAATCCGCGCTCGTATGATCCGCACGCTCTGGCAGAGATTGTCCGCCAGCATGGCATCGCGGTCCAGATTGAGCCTGATCCTGTGGCGGCCCTGGCACAAGCACGCGGTCAGGCGCAGTCCACAGACGTGATCTGCGTGACGGGCTCTTTGTACCTCGTGGGCGAAATCAAGGCCCGCCTGCAGGGGCTCGCGCCGGAGTTTTAACAGGCCAGGAACAGCTTCCCCTTTCTTCTCTCCCCACCGCCTCAGCCACTAAGCCACATGCCCAGCAGGTGCGTCCTGCCGCTTCCAGCCTACGACCACCCTCTCCGTCCTGGTCGTACGTGTAGATGATTTTGCTTAACAGTCCTGTTCGCTTCGTCTATCATACGAGACGCATGACCACACATACATATCGACGTGATATTGCGAGCGCTCACGCTGTTCTGCTGTTGGGAGGCCCGATGAGCCAGCATTATGACACTCTGCGCCTCACGCCAAGCGATGACGGTTATATCGTCACGGTGGAGATGCACCGTCCCGAAGCACTGAATGCCATGAACACGGCCATGGGGCGTGAACTCTTACAGTGTTTCGAGGACTTCTTCTGGGACAAACAGACACGGGTAGTGGTCCTGACCGGGGCAGGGGACAAGGCCTTCTGCGTCGGCGGGGATTTGAAAGAGCGTCAAGGGATGAGCGATGAGGCCTGGCGAGAGCAGCATGTCATTTTCGAGCAGGCGGCGTTTCGCCTTTTGCGCTGCCCTCTGCCTGTCATCGCGGCAGTCGAAGGCTTTGCCATGGGCGGCGGTTGTGAGCTAGCCGTGTTGGCCGATTTTGTTGTGGCCAGTGCAACTGCGGTGTTTGCCGTGCCAGAAGTGACGCGTGGTATTTTCCCCGGTATTGGCGGCACGCAGCTCTTGCCACGCATTGTCGGCGCGCCGTTTGCCAAGGAGATGATTTTTACCGGGCGTCGTGTGCCAGCGCCAGAGGCCAAAGCGGTTGGCCTGGTCAATCACCTCGTCCCAGCTGGCCAGGCCCAGGCGAAAGCGCTCGAAATCGCCATGACCATTGCACAGAATGGCCCTATTGCCGTCCGACAGGCAAAAAAAGCTATCGCCTGGGGCGCTGAGACCGACCTGGAGACGGGCATGATGCTGGCCATCGAGGCGTACAATAGCACCGTCCATACCGACGACCGCTTAGAAGGCGTGCGTGCCTTCAACGAACGCCGGCCACCACGATTTCAGGGGCGCTAGGGCGAGGAAAGAGGGGAGACGGAGGGATGAGCGAGATTTGTATCACACTGACGGAGGAGCAGCAAGCGCTCCGCAAGGCGGTGTACGACCTGTGCCAGCTCTATCCCGGGTCGTACTGGCGGGAGCTGGACGAAAAACGCGAGTACCCCGAGGCGTTTGTCCAGGAGTTGACCAAGGCGGGGTACCTGGCGGCGTTGATCCCTGAAGCCTATGGGGGGAGTGGCCTGGGTATCCTGGAGGCAAGCCTCATCCTGGAGGAGATCAACCATTCTGGGGGCAACGCTGCAGCCTGCCACGCGCAAATGTACATTATGGGGACCGTGTTGCGCCACGGCTCGGAGGAGCAAAAGGCCCGCTATCTGCCGCAAATCGCCAATGGCACCCTGCGTCTACAAGCCTTTGGTGTGACTGAGCCCAATTCCGGCTCTGACACGACACAGCTGCAAACCACCGCGGTGCGGCATGGTGATGTCTACGTGGTGAATGGCCAGAAAATTTTCATTTCGCGCGTGTTGCAATCGGATTTGCTCCTCTTGCTGGCGCGCACAACCCCAGTACAGGAAGTGCGCCGACGCACGGAGGGCCTCTCCGTTTTTCTCATTGATATCCGTGGGCTCAAAGGTTTCACCGTACGACCACTGCGCACCATGTTAAATCATTCGACCAACGTGTTATTTTTCGACCACGTGGAGATTCCGGCTGACAGCCTCATCGGCGAGGAGGGCAAGGGCTTTACCTACATCCTCGATGGCATGAATGCCGAGCGCATTCTTGTGGCCGCTGAATCGGTGGGGGACGGGCGCTGGTTCATTGAAAAAGCCGTTCAATACTCGAAAGATCGGGTGATCTTCGGGAAAGCCATCGGCGCCAACCAGGGTGTGCAATTTCCCATTGCCAAGGCCCACATGTCTGTCGAAGCCGCGGACCTCATGCGCCTCAAAGCCGCAGCCCTGTTCGATGCCGGAGAGCCGTGCGGGGCGGAGGCGAACATGGCCAAATACCTCTGTGCTGAAGCAGCCTGGGAGGCAGCCAATGCCTGTCTCGATTGCCACGGGGGTTACGGCTTTGCCGCCGAGTACGACGTCGAGCGAAAATTCCGTGAAACGCGTCTGTACAAGACGGCACCCGTGAATAATAATCTTGTGCTGGCGTACATCGGGCAGCATGTGCTGGGTATGCCACGGTCCTACTGAACTGAGAAATCAAGCACTTAGCGATTGCCTGCTTTCCCGTGCCGAGCAGGACAAAGGCCGTTTTTGCTCGGCATTTGCACCAAAAGTGCACCACCAGTGCACCGCAGAATTAGTTGAAACCTGCACAAGATCACACGATCTTGCTGGTTCTGACTACCACTATGTGTGCCTTTGCCGTGCTCCCCAGATTGAGTCTGAGTGTGGACAACTTGGGGTGCAGGGGTGCGGCCATACCTGCCGGACATTTTTCTGCTCAGGGTCCCAACTGAGTAGGGAGATTTTGGGGAAGTCTGGGGGGCCTGACGCGCTGGAATCGGCCTTGCTCGGCTCCGGTCGTAGGTTCACGGGTCACAAAAACCCGTGTGACGAGATACTGCGAGTGTGGTATAAGACCGTATGCCAATACATCCGCTACCAGGTAGCGTAGTGTGCAGTACACGTCTTGGTGAAAGGGCGAATGATGGCCCAGCAAACTCCCTTGGCTATTTTGGTTGTGGATGACGAGCCGAGTTTTACCAGCGGCGTGGCCGTCCTCTTGCGCCGCGATGGGCACACGGTGGACACGGCAGGCCATGGAGAGCTTGCCCTGGCCCAGCTGCAGGTGCGGCGCTACGACATCGTCCTGTGTGATCTGCAGATGCCCGACATCGATGGGCCAACCTTCTACGATATTCTGAGACATCAGTATCCCGCTCTGTGCCAGCGCGTCATTTTTCTCACGGGCGATACCTTACGAGCCAAGAGCCTAGCGTTCTTGGAACAGTGTGGCCAGCCGTGGCTTCCCAAGCCCTGCCGTATTGTGGCCATCCGCAGCGCTATTGAGCAAGTGCTACGCGCCCCAGCGTCTGAGTCTGAGCTGGGGGCAGTGGGATAAGAACAGGCACGAAAAAAGCCCCAGATGGCACGTGACCCTTTGGGGCACAAGACGGCGTAGTGGGGGGCTATGCACGAGCGAGAGCGGGTACCTCGGAAGCTACTGTGTCGCTCCTGTGCCTTAGTACGACCAGCAAGGGCTGTCCGTATGGGCCACCTTACGGCGGGGCAGGTGGGAGGGGCATCCGCTGTGGAGCATGGCCATGTGGGCAGGGTCGGCTAAGAGCTTGCGCGTGCTGGCATAGGCACGGCGGGCGATGGCCACTGCGGCCCGGTGCTGGCACCACCCCTCTGGCGCAGTGCTGAATCCGGGGCAGGAGCATGCGTCGTGGTCTACAACGTACTTTCTTCTGCTGGCTTGCCCACCACTAGAGACTACAGCCGCAGTGTCTGTCACAATCTCCACTTCCGCATACATTACAGCCGTCAGTGCGGCCTGTATGTGGGATGGAGACAGAGGAATGGTCTGTCTGGCCCATTCTGCTGCTTCAGCAAGCGCACGGTCCTCAGCATTGCTCAGGCAGTAGGCGTGACAAGCAGGATTAGCCCTTCAGCAGGGCTAGTGCCAAGGACGTGGACGACAGCTCAAAGCGCAGGTGCCAAGTGACTATCAGGCCGGTTATGGGCCCCGCTTCAGTGCCCCGATCGCTGCACTCGCTGGCATGCATCACACCTCGTGGCGCCTGATCCAGGACTGCTGTCACTCGGTCTTCAACATCCCAATCAGCCTGGGCGCGGTGCAAACAGTCATCCAGCGCTTCTCGCAAGCCATCGCGCCCCACCATGAAGCCATGGCGACGTGAGCCCACCAGGCGCCAGTGGGTGACATTGATGAAACGCCATGGTACTGCCAAAACGCCCTGCAATGGCTCTGGATCATGGCTACCGATAAGGTCGCCTACTATCGTATTGATCCCCACCGTTCCACAGACGCCTTTGTGGCCCTGATCGAAGATTGGCAAGGCA
>JBMDXC010000566.1:0-11008 GCA_048594805.1 Candidatus Entotheonellaceae bacterium
TACGTATTGTCTGACAACAGCGTAGCAGCGAGTGGAGTAATCGCGCATTTCTTCTCTTAGAGCCAAATAGGCCCGCATTCTCTGCAGCTGTTTCTTAAAAGAATGTTCATAACGAATCTTCCAGAGCCAACGTTGACTCAAACGCTCAAGCACTCGCTCCTGTTCTTCAAGAAATTCTTTCTTTTGTCGTTGAGCCGTTACCTCGGGATTAATCGGCGCCATTTTGGACGCAATCATTTGTCGAATCATTAATTCGATTTTCTTGGGCTCTTCTCCCCAACGAGGACAGGTCAATTCGAGTTCCGAATCTGCCCGGTAGTAAAACTTAGAGAGAAACGCATTCAAAGCTTCACTCCATTGCTCTCCTTGCATGCCGTGTTGGTTAGCAATTTGAAAGAGCTTAAAGATTGTTATTTGAATTTCAATATGACTGATCTTGTTGAGACCACACATGAGACTTAAAATTTTAATTTTTTCACCGGTGGACTTTTCAATGGAGTGAATCAGCCTTTTAAAGTCAGACTGAATACTGGTGTTGTTATAAATCACGGTAAAATAACTGCTTTCTGTATTGAAGTGGAAGTCATCTATGACTGCTATGAGATCCCGAAAAAACTCAGATTCAGCGGTGTCTGAAAAGCCCGCAATTTTTGCTCGCCACCGGGACTCCTGTTTAAGGAACCCACTTCCATATATCTTTCCTCGAGCCATTTGTAAGAGGTAATGCTTTTGTAATTTCAGAGCAACTGGTATGGCGGGTACAACCGTTTTGAATGTCGTGGGCACCTTTAAAGGGCCTTTTTCGCCATAGATTTTTTGAATGCCTAGGTCCCTGTCAAAGGCCGACTCGTCAAATCCCGGCATATGGGAAAGCATTCGCTTGGCAGCGCTGGCATTCCAGTAGGGTCTGCCATAAAAAACCCCAATCCATTGCATTGGGGGGGCACTGGGAGAAATCAATCCCAGATCCACACCGTATTTCTGCAGGGAGTATTGCATGGCATTTCGATAGAGGGAATACATCATAGGGGTGCAAACTCTGGCTGAAACTCCGCCGTCTCTAAAGTCGGCATTGGTCCACTCATCCTGTTCCTTACGAATCTCAAATTTCGTAATGGGTCGAGACTGAAGCAACCAGACACAATTGTTAGAATCGATGGCCCACTCAATATCTTGGGGTTTTCCAAAATGGGCTTGAAGTTGAAGCAGACGATCACGAAGTTGTGTGAGCACCGCACCCTTAGGTTCGGTCTTGCTATCACCTTTTACGTATTCTAAAACCTTTCCGCTAAAGAGATCTATAATGTAGCGCGAAGGGACCAGTCTTCCAGAAACCAAGTGTTCTCCGAGGCCCTCATAACACTCTATGAGAGCATTTTCTTCCTTTCCGCTCAGGGGATCAATTGAGAACCCAACTCCGGCATGCACTGCATGAACCATGGGCTGTACTAATACGGCCACACTCTGGGTCCTGTGCTGATGTTGAGCAAGGCCCTTCCTATCAAGATAGGCTCTGACCTGCTCTGAATTACCTGAGTCACGGCACTCTGCAATTTTTACCTTCAATTCTTTGAGATCGCTCACCATCAAAAACGACTTATATTGGCCCGCAAAACTGGCTCCATCGAGGTCTTCAAGAGTTCCACTGGAGCGCACGGCCACGGGAAAACCACCGATCCGCTCCACGGACTCTTGTAAGAGCTGGTCGTGGAGTGTTTCAAGTAAGGTTTCAGAGGGAATAACAAATCCATTGGGGGCCAAGAAACCAGCCTTAAAAAGGCTTTGAAGATTTGCCGCCTTCTGACCAGCCTTGGCGGATTCAAAGTCTACCGCATCAAAAAACATGAGCATGTCTTTCTCCTGCTTGTTAGTTACATTGAACGATAGTTGCTCTAGACTCATTGAAAATGAGGTATTCCTCCTCAATGAGCAATGAAGGATGGGAGACACTCTGCCACGGCAGTACGAAAACCATGTTTGTCACCTAACATCTGCAGATCCACTACAGTCTGCATGTTTAGATCAATCCCAAGGCTCGTATTGTGATAGTGTTTCTCCAGTGCCAGAATCATGGTTTCAGCCATGCAGGCATACACCAAGCCCCTCTCCAGGCCGAAATGGAACCCGAAATCTGGTTGGCCTGGGACTTGGACGACACCACCCTCGAGCACAAGCACGTCTGGCCGTGTGTCCTTCAGGTCCGGGCTGACGTTTGAGGGGCGTGAAAGGTCGCAGACGATGCTCTGGCGTTTGAGGCGCTGAGACGTCACTAACCGGTCAATGGAACTCGTTGCTGTGATAACAATATCAGCCTGAGGCAGCCAATGGTCGATATCGGTCGTGAGGACTATTGCGCCGTCACATTGCTGTACTTCTTTAGCCAGGGCAAGAAAATCAGCTTGGCTGGGACGAGACGGTAGCAACTCGCATAACGCGTGTATACGGCCGCTGAGTGTCTCGGAAGTGTCGGCGTTGTGCTGCCTATGCTGATTCCACAGATAGTGGATAATGTTACCCGCGACGGCATGTAAGCGATGCTCACTCTGGGCAGGGTGATGTGCATTACCAATGAGGATGAGCTGCGAGACCTCTTCCGCCAGCAGCGCAGAGATGGCTCGGCCAATGGAGCCTGTGGCGCCCACAATGGCGACTGATTGCTGGGCGAGATCCACGTGCCACTGCTGGCACACGGTGAGGAGGGCCTCTTTGGCTGCCACTACCGTATAGGAATTGCCCGTGGTGAGGGGGAGTAAGCCTTGCTGTTTTAAGGTCAGCCCCCCGCGCGTCACCACGGAAAGAAAGCCTCCTAAACCGAGAATCTTGGCGCCATGCTTCCTGGCGATGTTGGCGGCAAACGTGATTTCAGCTGTGACTTGGGCAGAGGACATACATAAGAGTTCATCAGCATGCCGCGGCACAACAATAAATTCGCCGTAGGCCGTTTGTCCCGTTGGTGAAACAATGGTAGTTTCACCAATCGGTATAGGATCAAGATGATCAAGCAAACGCGTCTTAAGTCGCTGTATATGCTTGTTGCTGAGTTGGCCGAGACTCGCATCCACCTCTGCGTAACTGCCCTCATGGAGTGGGTGCAGCAGAAAAGCAAATCGCCCCTCCTGGGCATGGCGTGAGACAGTGCGACGCGCATGCGCCGGCTTGCTCGGTGCTGGCACTGCTTGTGGACTCTCAAAGCCAATCAAGTGACCAGTAAAGTAAGCCGTATTGCCCTTAGCAAGTGCGTTGAGGGTGTATTGCAAAGCCTCAAGAAATAACTGACAGTGTTCCCATGTGGCGATAAGGGGAGGCTCAATACGAAGGACATCACCGCCATTCAATGTCGGAGCGGTTCGCACTCTGGTAATATTCAACATATAGCTGCTGACCAACAAGGTCAGGAAATCTTGTTCCGCTATATAGCCCAGCAAACTCGAGCCCCAGGTATGGCGATCAACGCCAAACTGCAAGCCCAACATATATCCGCGTCCCCGTATGGCGCGGATGAGCTGTGGATATTGGTGTGTGAGCCGTAACAGTTCGTCCTTCAGGCGGGCGCCTTGGGTGGCAACGTGGCGAATCAGAGCACAATTATATGCCTCTAAGAGGTCTAAAGCAGCCAACGCCACGCGACAGGCCAGGGTGTTGCCGGCAAAGGTAGAGGAATGTTTAAGGGCAAATTCTTCTGTGTAGACTTCCTCTGTACAGAGACACGCACCAATTGGTACCAGACCTCCCCCCAGGGCTTTAGCGATGGTCATAATATCCGGTGTCACCCCTTCGGTCTGACAAGCAAACATCGCCCCGGTGCGCCCCAAGCCGGTTTGGACTTCATCCACGACCAAAAGCGTTCCAGCTTGTTTACAAAGTGCATGGGCTTGGCCGAGATACCCCGCCGGGGCTTCCACAATACCACCTTCACCTTGAATCGGTTCGACGACAAAGGCTGCATAGGAGTCAGGAGCCTGTGCTAGGGCTTGCTCCAACGCCTCGATGTCACCAAAACGAATGGAGCGAAACTCGGCGATAGGGGCACCAAAGGCGTGTTGATATTTCGGATTCCCGGTCACAGATAATGCCCCTAACGTCTTCCCATGGAAGCTGTTATGCGTTGACAAAATGCCCAGGCGACCCGTTGCTGCCCGACTTAACTTAATGGCCGCTTCGATGGCTTCTGCCCCGCTATTAGCGAACGTGACGTACTGGAGGCCAGCAGGAGACACCGCAATGAGACGGCTGGCGACCTCTCCCGCCGCATCCAGGAAGGACGGTTGCACAAAGCTTGGCTCCTGGGTCTCCCGTACAGCCTCCACTGCCCTCCAGATGGCCGGATGATTGAAGCCAAAAGGTAACGCCCCGTATTGGGCCATAAAGTCCAGGTAGCGGTTCCCCTGCTGGTCATAGAGATAGCAGCCTTGCCCACGCGTGAATTGCTTGTCGAGGTTGAGGGCCGCTAACAAAGACCCCAAATAAGGATTCACAAAATCTTGAAAATTCCGTCCTGATCTTTCCCACGTGTTCTTCACAGCCACATGTGTTGATTTATTATATTCATGGTTTTTTCCTCCTTTCATCTCTCCATTGTTACTGCTATCGCTATGGAAGTACTGCAAAGATCTTTTTGGAGAAGGTTCTATAATTGAATGGAAATTATCTTCCAATTGCTCACCGAGTTTTTTCGATATATCAGCAATGCTGTGGGAACCCACAAATACATTCTCAACCTGTACAGTGACATGAAACACCTCTTCAATCTCACTCATCATTTCTAAGGCCGCAATCGAATCCAGCCCATAGTGCACGATTGGCGTGTGTGTATCAATGCTATGCGCATCAATCTTCAGCCGTGATGCCAGCTGCACAATCAACCAGGCTTCTAAATCCGCAGTTGACTGGATGGCCACCTGCGGACGCCATATATGGCTGGAAGTCTCTTCTGGACTTTCACGCTGCCACATCCCGACGACCTGCAAGGATCCCTCCTCGTAGGCTGCGCGTGTCGCACGACGCTGGAGCTTCCCACTGGAGGTCTTCAGGACACTCCCAGGTCTGACTAAGACCACTGTATAGGCCTGCACCCCGTGCCTGTCAGCAACAGCTTGGCGGATAGCTGCTACCACCGCATCTACATTGAGTGCACTTGGCCGTTCTACCTCCTGGACGATCACCAGTTGCTCCTCAGCGTTCGCCTCAATCGAGAAGGCAACACCAGCATGCGGCCGCAGTATTGGATGGCTCTGTTGGACGGTCAGCTCAATGTCCTGGGGATAGTAATTCGTCCCATGAATGATAATCAGCTCCTTAAGTCGCCCAGTAATAAAGAGGTGCCCATCATGCAAAAACCCTAAATCCCCAGTGCGTAAAAATGGCCCCTCCCCCGTATCCGCCAACCGTGCCTGAAAGGTCTGCTCTGACTCTTCTGGGCGCTGCCAATACCCCTGAGCAATGCTGCCGCCAGAGATCCAGATTTCCCCGACTTCATGCGCTGCACACTTTGTCAAGGTCTCAGGATGGACAATGAGAATGTGCTGGCCCAGCAATGTCTGGCCACAGCCAACAAGTTGGTGCCGCTGCTCGTCTTCTGCTCTGGTCATCGCGACTTGATGGTGCGCAAGGGCCGTACGTTTGACGGTCGCGAGTACTGGCGCCGCAACGTGACGGTTTCCAGAAGCCATGAGCGTTGCCTCAGCAAGCCCATAGGTAGGATAAAACGCTTCCTGGCGTAAGCCACAGGCAGCGAACGCTGCAGCAAACCGTTCCAACGTCTGCGCACGCACGGGCTCTGCACCACACAAGGCCCGGCGCCAGCAGCTCAGATCGAGTGTTTGTCGCTGTTCTGGGGCAATCTTGCGGACACACAGGTCATAAGCAAAATTGGGCGCAGCGCTATACGTGGCCCGGTAGTGTGCAATAGCCTGTAGCCAGCGGTAAGGGCGTTGCAAAAAGGTCTCTGGTGCCATAAGTGTGGCTGGCTTGGCCCCATAGAGAGGCATGAGTATGCCGCCGATAAGTCCCATATCGTGATACGGTGGTAACCAGCTCACCATATCGCTATAGCGCGTCGCCTCGAGCTGATAAGGGCTCGTCTCGGCACCGTATGGCGTCCCTTCGAGGGCATACGCCATCAGCGCTGCATTGTGGAGTAAGTTGCCATGACTCACCATGACACCCTTCGGGTCGCCTGTAGAGCCCGAGGTGTATTGCAAAAAAGCCAGATGGCTCCTGGTGACTAGAGGGTGACGCCAGGTGTGCTCCAAGCCGTTTGTATCCTCAGGCACAGAGACAAATTGAAGAGCGCGCAGCTGCGGAGCGTGAGCGGAGCACATCGCAAACGTATCCTGTATGGAGGCTGGCGCAATCATCACCCGCGGCTGGGCATCGGCCGCAATGGCTTCAAGGCGGGCCAAGGCCCGCCCACGTTGGGGTGGATAAGCCGGCACAACAACCACGCCGGCGTAGAGACAGCCGAAAAATGCGGCGATGTATTCCAAGCCGGGAGGATAGAGCAGCAAGGCCCGCTCCCCTGTCATGCCGAGCGCCTGGAGGCAAGCGCCAAGGGCTCGCGCTTGTCTGTCCAGCTCCGTATAGGTCAGGCTACAAGCTTCGGTTGGCCCGTCTCCTAAGAAGGTATACGCACGCTGTCCTGCCTGCTGGACTGCACGCCATCTCAGCAGGTCAATAAGCGTAGGAATATCGGCAAAATACTGAACCACGGTGGACAAAGTACCCTCCTTTTCCCACTATACTTATGCTGGTATTGTGGCAAGCTGTGGCACAGACGTTTCCAAATGCGCGAGCACTTGGGCGACCAGACCCACGAGGTTTGGGTCATCCGTGAAGCTTTGTAGCGGCAACGCGACTCCCAAACTGGATTCAATGCTTTCCTTCAATTCCATGGCAATCAGCGAATCAATGCCCAGATCGCGCAAAGAGGCTTTGGGGTCCAGCTGCGCAGGTTCCATACCGATCATCTGACCCAGTTGCTCTTGGAGATACACGAGGAGCCGTGCCTGGCGCTCCTGGAGTGCTAGCGCCAGCAGCGTCCCTGGCATGAGCTTTGCCTCGGTAGGCTGCGGTACAGTGTTGCTTGTGCCGTAGGACGGTTCTCGTCTTAACGCCGACAGCAGGGCGGGTTGACGCTCTCCCTTCAGCCCTTGGAGCAGGAGGGGCCAATTCATCGAGACAACCGTCACTTGCGTCATGGCCTGACGGAGGACGTACTCCAGCGCTTGCAACCCCTGGTCGGGAGCCATGCACTCGAAGCCACGGAGCGCGAGACGTCGCCCCTGGTCAAGCCGGACGGCCATCCCGGCCTCAGCCCAGGGACCCCAGTTGATGGTGAGGGCTGGCAAGCCAGCGGTGCGGCGATGATACGCCAGGGCATCCAGGAAAGCGTTGGCTGCCGCGTAGCTGCTTTGTCCAGGGGAGCCCAGCACTGACACCACGGATGAAAACAGCACGAAGAAATCCAGCGGCAAGTCTCTGGTGAGTGTGTGGAGATTCCAGGCGCCCAGGACTTTCGGTGCCATGACCTTGGCCAGACGCTCGGAGTCTAGATTGATGAGGAGCCCATCATCCAAGACCCCCGCTGCATGAATCACGCCCCGGAGAGGCGGCATGGCTGTTTGGAGCTCGGCGAACACGGCGCGCATACGTTCCGCCGCAGCCACATCTGCCTGGACGACCATGACCTGCGCGCTGTCATGTTCGAGCGCCTGCACGGCCCGGCGCTGTGCGCTTGAGGCTGCACTCCGCCCCAACAAGACCACATATCGTGCTCCGTTCTGGACCAGCCATTGGGCCACTCTGAGGCCAAGCGCCCCAAGCCCACCGGTGATGAGATACGTGCCGTCCGCACGCAGGAACTCGGGTGCTGCAGTTTCGGAACCGTGGTGCACATCTTCGAGGGATACAACAACTTTCCCGATATTCTTCCGCTGGGCCATATAGCGAAATGCATTCACTACCTCCTGGATGGGGTACACGGTCCGTGGAAGAGGTCGAAGCACTCCCTCGTTGAAGAGACCTATTAGTTCAAGGAATAAGGAGTTGGTCAATGCCGGACGGTCTCGACTGACACGATCGAGATCGATAGCAAAATACGACAAGTTATTGTGGAAAGGATAGAGATCGAGTGGCCGGTTTTGATACATATCCGTTTTGCCAATTTCCAGGAAACGACCGTATGATCTCAGTGTCGAGAGGCTCTTTGGGATGTACTCGCCAGCCAGGGAGTTCAGTACAATGTCAACCCCCTCTTCATTCGTCCGTCGCATGACCTCGTCAGCGAAGGCTAAGGAGCGTGAACCCATGACATGCTGGACACCGATGTATTGCAAAAACGATCGCTTCTCGGGACTACCCGCGGTAGCAAAGATCTCAGCGCCAACCCGCTGGGCGAGTTGTATAGCCGCCAGCCCGACGCCTCCCGCCGCAGCATGGATCAACACCCTTTCCCCTGGCGCCATTCT
Organism: Candidatus Entotheonellaceae bacterium; assembly: GCA_048594805.1. Lineage (GTDB taxonomy): Bacteria > Tectomicrobia > Entotheonellia > Entotheonellales > Entotheonellaceae > SXND01. Next base: position 8,466 of record JBMDXC010000566.1, read on the forward strand.
TGCCAAATGGTTGAGTGCATAATGCGCAGTTAAGAAGACGATAGGAATGGTTGCGGCTTCTTCAAAACTGAGCTGTGGTGGCTTTGGGACCACCAAGTGGGCATCGGTGATCGCAAACGTACTAAAACTGTTCGGGGCCACAGCAACCACGGCATCCCCGATGTGCAAGCCCCCGACGTGCTCACTCAAGGCGGTAATGATGCCAGCACACTCTGCCCCAAAGGGTATAGGGTCTCCTGGGTAGACCCCCATAGCATTCATCACGTCACGAAAGTTGAGACCGGTGGCGTAGACTTGGATCTCAACCTGGCCCGCACCTGGCTTGTGGCAGGCCGTGGGCTGTAGTCGCAAATTATCGAGCCTGCCAGGTTTGACGGTCCCTAAAGCAAAGGCTGTGTTGGATGGAATGGACAGCGTGATCTCAGCCTCACCAGCTTCTACGGACGGCGCGCTGGGCACTTCCGGTGCCCATGGTAGCAACCGAGGGACATATCGGCCAGTCTTACGAAACGCTATTTGATCCTCATGATCCGGCGCCCAGAGTTCGAGAAACAGTGGCTCAATTTCTGTCAAGTCACCGGCTGCATCAAGGTCGAGTCTGACACACTTCAGCTCTGGATATTCGAGGGCAATGCCCCTTCCCAGCCCCCATAGAGGTGCCTGGGCCACAGATATCGTTTCTGCCTCTGTACCTACTGCCTGTGCCCCACGTGTCACCAAATACAAACTTGGCCATGGAGACCAGCGCAGTTTGGCCAGTGCTTGAACCAACAGTAAAACGTGACCACAGCCTAGATCCTGGGCTACTTGTATGGAAGCCTCTGTTGTTTCGTCAGCTTCTGCGGACTCGAGGCTCCACAAATGAACTATCCCACGGCACGGAGGCAGATGGGGTGGCAAGGCATCTTGCAGGAGCGACTGGAGATCCTCCAGCCTAGTTGGGTGCAGGCGGAAATGTCCTGGCCCTAACCTTTCATAGCCTTCTCCGGCGGAGATGAGGATGACGGTCTCGCCGCGAGCTTTGAGCAGGGCTGCCAAGCCGCGTCCGACCCCGGCGCTATCGGTGAAGATAAGCCATCTGCCTGGGGAGGCTGACACGGCAGGGTCTATGCTCCTCCGCGGCTCTGGACGTGCTTGTGGTTGCCATGCGAACTTGTACAGCCACTCGTTAAGGCTCTTCTGGGGAGCATGCTGCACACTGCCACCTAAGCGTTTGAGGCGCAGTCTCTGCAGCTCAGCCAGTAGCCGCCCCGTCTCATCGAAGAGACACACATTGCCTACCACCATATCCGTGCCGAGCTCGCTAGGTCGCTGCAATATCGCATGACTCCACAGGTGCGTCTGCAGCCGACCGTAGACCCGCAGACTGTCCAGGCCAACGGGGAGATAGGTGTACTTACTGGCGGGCTGTTCGCCTTCGCTGAGTAACGTGGCCGCGAGAACCTGGATAGAAGCGTCCAACAGGACAGGGTGAATATGGTATGCCCCGGCCTCTGAAAGAAGCGTCTCAGGCAGCTGCACCTGACCGAGGGCCTCTTCCTCGCCCTGCCAGATCTTGGCTATTCCTTGGAACAGAGGCCCATACTGCAGTCCGTACTGCGCTAAACGCTGGTACAGTTCTGGGGCGGCAACTTCCTTGAGACATCGAGCTTTGAGCTGGACCACTGTGGGGTGCTTGGGTTTGGGAGAGGTGCGTCGGTCTTCCCTGAGGCGAATCCGTCCACTGGCGTGGAGCGTCCACAAGGCTTTTTGCTTGTCTGCAGCCTCTGGTAGGCTGAACACCTGGAACGTTGTCTCCCCGGCCGTGGTTGGGAATAACACTACCTGCACGGCCAGCACCTGCTCCTCAGGCACAAAGAGCGCCTGATGAAAAGCGACCTCTGTCAGCATGGGAGACGCGGTAGCGCCTAACACTTCTGTCGCAGCAGCCATGGCCATCTCCAGATACGCCATGCCAGGCAAGACGACAGAGCCTTGGATACAATGGTCACGCAAATAAGGGAGTGTTTGAACGCTCAACAGGGACTCAAACTGGACCATGGAGAGGGCCGAACGTAACCGTTGCCCAAGCAAGGGGTGTCCCGGAACACTCTGAGAGGTCCTCTGGGGCGCGTTGGTGCGCGGCGACCCGAACCAATAGCGCTTGTGTTCGAAAGGATACGTGGGCAGTGCCAGCTTACGGCGGGGGTAGGGATGATCAAATCCCTCCCAGTCCACCTCGACGCCATGCACATACAGCATGCCCAGGCTTTCCAGGAGACCAGACCAGTCGTCCATCCCTTCCTGCAGAGAAAACAGCCAGGTCCCTGTATCTCGTTGTATGCACCGCTTGCCCATACTGAGGAGGACAGGCTTTGGACCAAGCTCGAGGAAATGTGTACACCCCTGGGCTACAAGCGTCTGCATACCAGCGGCAAATTGCACTGGCTGACGTACGTGATGACGCCAGTAACTCTCAGATAGGCAAGCCCCTGGTTTGACCAGGGAGACTCTCAAGGCTTGGCCGAAAGATTTAGTGGAAGATGATGTTGTCGTATGCTCGC
>JBMDXC010000567.1:0-9974 GCA_048594805.1 Candidatus Entotheonellaceae bacterium
AGGACGGTGCGTTGCGCATAGCCCAGAGAGAGTCCTGTGGCCTTCACTAACACCTCAGCAGATTGCATATGAGGTCCTATTTATCCCTGCCATTGCCCAGGACAGTCACGAGCTGCCGGATATTGTAATCGATCAGACCGAGATAGTCGTCAGTCCCAGGACGCGCCCCGACTTGATGTGCCAGGGGCACAACCTTGGCCCCAGTGTGCTGCGCCAGGAATTGCGCGTGGCGTGGATCATAGTATACGGACGTCAGAATAATACCAATGTTTTCCGCCCGCATAGTCTGCACGAGTTCTTGCAGATGCCTGGTCGTGGGTGGCACTCCTGGCTTGGGTTCCATAAACCCATGCATGGTGAGCCCAAAGCGCTGGCTGAAGTAGGGCCAGAGATTATGATCAGCCACCGCCTTCGTGCCAGTGTAGGGCAACATGTGGCCAAGCCATCCTCCCAGCAGATTGGCCTCGTTCTGGCTCTGGAGGAACGTCGCCAGCCGGCCGTGTTCGAAGAGCAGAGCCAGCTTTGTGACGTCATACTTCTGGGCCAGCGTCTCCCCAACCAAGGCCTCTCCGACACGTTTGCGGAAGGTCGTGTAGCGTTCCGCAAAATAGTCCTGCTGTGCCGGACGCAAAGCGCTGAATTTGTCCCGCAAGAGTTGCGCTACCTTGAGGCCATTCAGGGGGTCTGTCAGATAGTGCGGATTCCCGGCCGGATGGACATCGCCCATGGAACGGTCAATGGGCCCCGTAGGTATGTCGAGAGGGGTGATCACCATGCTGGCATCGATGTAGCCCGGGGCGCCAGGGAGAATTTTGTTATTTCTGGCATTCTGCTGCAGCACGGGGGCCCAGCCCGCTTCGAGGTCCATCCCGGCCTGGATGTACACATCCGCGTGGCTGAGTTCCTTGACAAAACTCGGTTTTGCCTCGACGAAATGGGCGTCTTCAGTACCCTTGGCAAAGACCACAATCATTACGTGCTCCCCCCCTACTTCACGCGCGAGGCTCCCTAACTCGGCAACGGTAGCAGCCACGCGCAGCGGCTCCTGTTGGGCTCCGGCACTGCTGAGCCCAAGGGGGCCTAACCATAGGCTTAGAGCAACAACACAACGCATAGTAACCCAGAGAGACCTCATGACCATGCTCCTCTACGCCTAGTATTTATGCGCCGGGTGGGCACCATAGAGGAACTCTATCCCGAGCCACACCGTGTGGGCATCGTGTTGTTCGAGATGATCCGCACGGTCATAGTTGTATTGCAGACGTAGACGTGAAAATTCTGAGGGATGCCAGACGAGCAAGGGCGACACCCGGTAGCGGGTGTCGCGAAACGGGTCGCTGTCCCGGCCCTGGACACTCGCCCCACTGCCACGGGCATATTCGAAGCGCAGACCGGCTGCCCACCTATAGTGAAAGCCGTAGAGGGCCTGCGTGTACAGTCCCCAATCGTGCAAGGTCTGCCTCAGCAGGCTGAACGGATTACCATCGGCATCGATGCCATCAAAGTTGTCTGCTTTGTAGTTGCGTTGCATAATTTCTGACTCCCACAGCAGGAATGGCCACCCGCGGAAGTGATTGGCAGGACGCCAGCGGACTTTGAGGTCGCCGCCGTAGATGGTCGTACGCCCATCAGGTCCGGAAGCATTTGGACCAAATACTGCTGAGACGCCCAGCTTGGCACCGGTCTGCGAGCTCAGGTTCCAAAAGTTTTCCCACCGCACCAGGTACAGCAGATCCTCGGGTCCTTTGACACTGCTGTCCACAAAGGGTCGCCCGCCAATAGCGCGCTCCTCAAAGAACTCCTCACTGGCGAGGAAGCTCGCCATGGTTTCGCCATTGGCGTTCTGTACGCCTGCGAAGAGCTCTGAGGCCCAGGGAACAGGCAACAGCCACGCGAGCCGCAGACCGGCCTGGCGCATGCCATCAGGGCCGAAGAACCGCGTATTGATGACAGGCTGATCTTGCCAGTGCCAGGCGTGTGGATGGCTTGGATTGCTCAAGCCAAATTCGGTGAAGAAGAAACCTGCCTTCACTTGTAGCCCAAAGGGCAGCGCCTGCGTGGTCAGGAAGGCTTCTTCCAGCTCGACGACGGTTTCGCCGTCGAACGGATCGACAAAAAACACGATGTGCGTCTCACCGTTGACATAGGGGTCTACGGCTCCAGTGAGCGACAGCTCCACGTTTTGCAGGGTAAAACCGTTCTTGCGTGGGTCGTGGTCGCTACCCTGCAGTACCTGCAGTTCGGCGTCGCCCACGGTTGAGCCACCGCCGGCGGCCAGGACGTCCAACGCGATGTCGATGAGCCGAAAGGTCGTACCCCCCAGACGCTGTGAGGCCAGGGCCGGTGCGGAGGGAGGGGGCGTCGGGGCCTTGGGCAGTTCTTGTATAGCCTGTTCGAGTTGGTCAGCAGGAGCTTTTTCTGGGGCCGCCGGTTGGGACTGCAACTCATCAAGTCGGCGCTGCATCTCTTCAAGTTGCCGCTTTGTTTCGCCTTCCCTGCGCTGCAGCTCTTCGAGCTGCTTCTTGAGGGTCTCAATTTCTGCGCGTGGGTTCTGGGCCAGCGCTACCGGCGCCGCAGAGAGCACCACAAGAGCCAGGAGAAACATCCCGGGCATACTCCGTCTGATCATGCACACTCGCATACCGTCCTCCCTAGAGCATCAAGACACAACGTTGTCTGTCTTGCCTCTCAAGGCGCGTAGGCACCATGGTCCACGCATGGAGGCGGCATAGCTTTCTCCACACACCGCAAGCATAGTCAGAGGCAAGACGATGGTGACAATGAGTTGGCAAGAACGCTAGGTAAGAGATGGTGGAGCACGCGGTGCCGAAACGGTGAGGTCAAATTCAGCATGTCGCAGTGTACAGCCTGGAACATACGTGAGACTGCAATGTGGCGGAGATATGCTCAAGCCAGTTGAACACAGACCATGACGGATCTGAGGAAATACCTGACATACAGGGCACAGCGAGGGATCATGCAGCCCGCGACGTGGGGCTGTTGCTGCCTTTGCGAGGGCCGTAGCCCCTGCCGTGTCTTTGGGAAAAGCGTGGAAGGCACGGGTTCCAGATAGCGCTGCAGCCTCTATGGGCATTTCCCAGCTGTGCGCCACGACAAGGGCGAGCTGAGCAATGAGAGTAAGCAGACACCATAACGCCCTCATGCGGTGTGACGCTGTGCATCCCGCCTGCGCAGATCGTTGGCGCTGTACTTGCTGCCGCTTATCCCAGGAGATCAAAGGCGTTTGCCTCTACCACAACAAGAGAGAAAGGGCTGAGGATCACAAACACATCCAGAGATTATAGAGTAGCGTACAAGAGGGCATTTTGCAAAAGCTCAGTAAAGAGTTTAGTGAAGCCCTACTGGGTCTTGACGAAGCTAGCGGACGAAAGGTCGCCGGCCACTTGTCCATGCGCGTGTGACTCCTAGAGCAGCCGGCGTGCGACAGGATGATACTGCACGGCCTCAGATAGGCGTGTACCGGTTGTGGAGACATCTGCATGCCTGCGGGTTGGCAATAGATTGAGCACTATGTCCTCCTAGGGTTACGGCGACTTTGGCATCTCAAGCGGTGGTTGGAGCTGCAGTGCACCGCCCATCTCTGGCCGCGGCACACTTTCCTCTTGACGCTGAATAAACGTCGCTTGCTGCCCTGATCTCTTCACCTCCACTACATCACCGTTCTTCAGGCCGATCAGGAGTTCTGCCGGAGCACGCAGCTCCACGACGTTATTCTCCCCAGCTCGAACCGTGATGCGCCCTTGTTGCGGGTCCACGTTCTGGACGGTCCCCGATAGGGAGCCATCAGCTGCCAGGGCCAAAGCGGACGTAACACACAGCACATTCAGTACGACTGTCAGGGTCTTGCGGAGTGTGCGGAACATAGATTTACCCTCCTCGAAGGCCGGTAAAATTTCCTGCCTACTGTGCCCACCGGGAACATGCCCTACAGCCCGTGGGCCAGAGGCTTCCTAAGACGCTTTGTCATAAGCACGAGCAAGTTTCATGCCATGCACCTCCACGTTCTGTCAATGCTGGCAAGGATATAGCACGAGGAGTCTCTTTGATAATGCAAGGCGACGGCGGGGAGGGGACGCGCGGTTATGCCGACAAGGTCCCTTGTTTCTGCACGAGGGGCTCTCTTATTTCGAGAGAGGAGCAAAACGTTATGACTCAAATTGAGAACACCGCTACATTGGTGCGGTTGAGCGATACCACACGCACGATTGCCTATCCTGCTGAGGACATGCGCGACCGCGAGGAATGGGTACAGAGGGCAGTCCCATACATGGGTGTATGCCATGCACGGCAGGCCTCACCGCGGCACGGGTACGAGACCTGCCATGATCTCCCTGCGGGGCACTAGAACACAAAAACGCCCTTACCCGTGGTCTGCGTGTCGAAGAGCCTGTACGCTTCCTCAGCCTGGTCCAGGGTGAAGCGATGGGTGAACACACGATCCACCGGGACCTTGCGGTCGGCAATAAAGCGGGCACAGTCAGCCTGCCCCACCGTGTTAAACGTCCAGGACGCAAGAATGGTGAGCTGCTTGCGGATCATGTCTGGACTGACGTCGATGGTAACGTTATTGCCTTCGCCGACAAAACAGACCGTGCCCCAGGCCCGCGTGCTGCGCACGGCAGCAATGCGGGCGTCCGGGGAGGCGCTACAATCGAGGGCCAGATCAGTCCCTTCGCCATGCGTCAGGTCTTTAATCGCCGCAATGGGATCCGTGGCCTTCGGGTCGATGGTGACGTCCGCGCCGAACGACTCGGACAGCCCCAGGCGCTCAGGGCTGACGTCCACCGTGATGACGCGCGCGCCCATTGCCTTGGCAAGCATCGTGGCACTGAGGCCAACGGGACCCTGGCCAAAGATGGCGATGGTATCGCGACCCGCCAGGTTCAGGCGGCGTAATGCCCCAAACGCCGTGCCTGTGCCGCACGAGATCGCCGCTCCGGCTTCGAACGACAACTCGTCGGGCAATGGCACCACGGTATAGGCCGGGACTTTCATATACGGCGCATGGCCGCCGTGGCCATTCACGCCGTACACAATACTGCCTTCCAGGCACATCTGGGACCAGCCCGTACGACAGTGCTTACAGACTCCGCACCCGGCGTAATGGTGATTCATCACGCGCTGCCCGACCCGCGCTTGCGCCTCACTGACCCCAGGTCCCACCGCCGCCACCACGCCACACGGCTCATGCCCGGCAATGACGGGCTCAGTACGGCCACGCAGACCGATGGAGGCTGTCCCGCCTGGCGCACGGTACGTGTGCAGATCACTCCCACACATGCCTGAGGCTTTGATGGCCAGGACGACCTTGCCAGGCCCCGGTGTGGGGTCCGGGAACTCCCGTAGCTCCAAGCGTCTGTCTCCAAGGAATACGACTCCGCGCATAGGTCTCCCCTCATAGTATTACCATAAGCGGTATGGTCTATTGGCACGTGACAGCATATGTATCATACCAAGCACCAGCACGGGGAGAAACATGTTTCCCAGTATGTCGACGAGCGCTGTGAACCCGATGTGGCCTCCTGGGCGCAGGGTACAACCGCCACCACCACCGCTACCGCCGCCGCTGATGCGTGCGGTAGTCACAGTACTGACGGTGACACGCACCGTTGCTGGACTCGGGACGACCAACCCGAGTGCATCCGTGCAGGCAAATGACACGGGAAAGGTGCCGGAGGTGTTAAAAACCACGCCTTGTGGATTTTGTTCCGTCGAAGTGCTTGGGCTGGCACCCCCACCAAAGTTCCAGAGAAACGTCAATGGAACGTTATTATCGGGGTCAGTGCAGGTGCCAGCGAAGTCAATACTTGTGCCAGCGGCGATCGTGAGGTCGGCCGGTGGGCTGCTAATCTGGCTCTCTGGAGGACTGTTGACCGTGATAGTACGCGTGGCTGGCGTGGGATCAACACTCCCTGTCGCATCGGTGCACGTGAACGTGATGGGAAAAACCCCTGGGGTCGGGAAGGGGATGTCGCCAGGATTCTGCACTGTCGTAGGCGGCGCTACCCCACTGAAATGCCAGGCAAAGGTGAAGGGCTGGCTCCCCTCAGCATCGACGCAGTTCCCCTGAAACGTCACCGATGTATTAGGGAAAATGATCAGGTCCGCACCCGGAGAGTCGATGACACTCCGGGGTGTGGTGTTCGTCGCAGCGCGGAGCGCCTGGACGGCTGTCAAGGCATCAACCACGCCATACCCAAAACTGTTATCCACGCCCGGAGTGCCGCGGTCCGCCGCGGCCAGTCGAAGGACATTGGCAATGCGCGTGTTGCTGACCGCCCCAGGACCACCAGCCTCAACGAGCAGCGCCGCCACGGCGGCAACGTGCGGAGCCGCCGCAGAGGTGCCAAAAAACGGGGTGAAATCAGGCAGGGAGGTGCTGACCCCATCGGCGGCCGCCAGGTCGGGTTTGGTACGGAACTCATGGGTTGGGAAAAATAGCTCACACGGTCCTTGCGCACTAAAACCCTCGAGCGTGCCAAACCCTGGGCTCTGCACGTCGACAGCGCCCACTGCGAGCACATCACGTACGCACGGATGGCCAAAGATACTGCTACTGGCGACATTATGCTTGAGCACCGTGACCATGCCAAAGGTATTAAAATTCAGTGAGAAGGGCAGGGCTGCTCCGGCCACACGGTTGACCACCACGCTGACCGTCATCGGCTGCCCCGTCGTATTGGTAAACACGATAACTTCCAGTGGTGGAGCCTTCGTATTCAACTGATTATCGTTGCTAATCGCCAGGGTATTGCCGGTAGCGTCAGCCAGTAAGAGATCGTAGTCTGCAGTGTTGGCTGAGCCATCAAAGGGATTGGCCCATTGCAGAAAGACCACCACTGTGGCGTTCGCGGCAATACGGACATCCAGGCGTGTGTCACCACCGCCAAAGTCATGGAGATTGACCTGCGCATCCCCGTCATTGGGATTGAATTCTGAGAAGAGACCTTGATAATGTCTCTGGGCGTCGTTGCCAGCCGCGCTCACGAACACCACACCCTGCTGAATGGCCTGGTGTACCGCCTGGGCGACTGGTCCCTCTTCAAAAACCGGTTCATTGAAAAATCCGATGTCATCCACGATGACTTGCGCCCCAGCCGCCGTCAGTTCCCGGACTGCAGCAATAAAATCCAAGCTGGTAGGAAAGCCCGTGTGAAAGAGCAAGGTGGCCTCTGGCGCCAGGTCATAAATGATTTCTGCGAGCACCCGGCCCTCATCGAGTGTCTCCGGTTCGGTGCAGCCATTCTGGCCATTGACGATAGTGATGGTGGCTGGCAGGTCGCCACTATTGATCGATGTAGCTGGATCGCACAGACTGTCGGCGATGATACCCACCTTCACGCCTTTGCCCGTCACACCAAGCGTCGTCCGTACCAGATCGGCACGCATCACCGCATCCCCTTCGGACGTGACACTGCCAGTACGCCGCTTGCTGTATCTTGGTAGGTCAATCCAACGCACAGAGGACAGTGCGGCTACCTTCTCCAGGTCTTCATGCGAAACGGTCGCGTAGACTGTAGCGGACGGCGTATCGCTGCGCAGCACGCGGACCCCGTGCTGACGCAAGGTATCAAGTATGGCTATGGTCAGTATCGAAGTATGGATGTAGACTGCGATGTCCCGTGAGTTGTGCCAACGCACACCCTGCCCCATCCGTGCACGCGCTGTGGCCATGCCGTGCCGGCTCACTATCTCGGCAGCGGTGCGTATGGACGAGGCAATACGTGGTTGAGCGTCAGGCATAGACGTCTTGCCGGCGTGGAGCTGCCTGGTAAGATCCTGGCTGGCAGTGGGTGAGGGCAGGCAACTCCACAGTAGGAGACCAAGCAACAGACCGCTGCCCTGCCAAGGGCAGCCCCGACGGAATGCTTTCATGCGCTTCTCCTGTCGCAAGACCATCGCACGCTCCTGTCTCCTTCAGGCTAGCGCCGGTTGGCGTAGCTGGGGACACACAGAGCAGATAAAGGGTAAGGCAGAACCCGGAGATCCCTCTCCACGGGAGAGGAGACAGACATACGCCCCAGTTACTCGGCTTGCTGGAGAAAATCGCACACGCGCTCCAGCAGAGGGGCTTTGGCGTAGGTGAGATAGCGGCCAGCCGTTAAACGCACCGGATCGCCGGAGAAGTAGCGCTCGTAGAGCACCTGGCGCGAGCCAAAGGCACTCCCGACGATATCCCAGGCTAGGCGAAAGAGCTGGATACGCTCCGGGGCTGGCGCCTGCGCGCCTTGAAAATAACGCTCAATGTCAGCACGCCGGGGGCCCGCCAGGTCGCGTTCGCTCGGAGTCATCATATACCCACCAGCTCCCAAGAGCTGCAGAATCTCTACCATACGGGGATAGAGCGCCGGAAACATCGTGCGGGCTGTTGACAGAGGTTCACTCGCAGGGACAACAACGCTATTGGCAGAGCCCATGGCATCAGCTTCTGAAGCACGCAGACAGGCACGCATCAACTCCGTGTAGTTGATCATCTCGCCGAGCTTTTCCTGCACATGCAAAAAGCCGTCGATGGCAATAGTGGTAGCGAGCTGGCAGGCGACCCCAACGACAAACTCGGCCTTCGCCACATAACGTGTCACAAACTGATGCATAAGGTGCACGATGGCCCCCGTGTCTGGAAATAGTCGGTTGCAGAGGTCCACATTGTTATAGAGAAAGACGCGCTCCCAGGGCACGAGCACGTCATCGAACACAACGACTGCGTCCATTTCATCGAAGCGTGCCCCTAAGGGATGATCATAGGGACTCTTGCTATAATGAAACGATTCGCGACAGAGAAAACGCAGGCCTGGGGTATCCAGAGGGAGTGCAAAGCAGAGGGCGTATTTCCCAGCGTCCTGACCCTCCATCCGGAAGGTCGAGGGGAACACCGCCAGCTCATCCGCAAACGGCGCCAGCGTGGCCAGCATGCGTGCCCCACGTACGATCAAGCCAGTCGAGCTCTCTTGTACCACTCCCAGGCCAATGTAGGGATCCAGCTCAGTAACCTGGCGCGAGCGATCCACCTGGGGGTTGACCAGGGTATGCGTGAGACAGAGGTCGTAGTCGCGCACATACTCGTAGTAGTGCACGACATTATCCCCAAAGCGCGGATCATTCTGGGCGAAGTAGTCCGGGCGGACCGCAAAGCTCATGAGGTTAATGTTCAAGTAATCAGGCGTGCGTCCCATCATGCCGCAGGTGGCATCGGCCCAGGTCTTGACCATGGTCCGCCGCCGGACCAGATCCTCAACGCTGCGCGGAATGATGAAAGATGTCCCCTCGCGCTTGCCGGTGTCCGGGGAAAGATAGGTCAGAGCGTCACGCGTCGCGGGATCATGCTGCATGTCATACAGATGGGCCAGGGTGTGTGCGCAATTTGCCAGTGCTGGATGGCTCACGACATCCTCGACCTGTTCGCCGTTCAGCCAGATTTCACGCCGTCTCTGCCGTAAGCCTTCGAGATATTCCTGCCCTGTGCGTGCTGGCATATTGTACCCCTTTCTTCGCAATGTTCAATTAGCAGTATAGCCTTCTCATCCCTGAGGTGTCAATGATGGACGTACTGTATACTACCATCAGACACTGTCAGCATAGTCCAGGAGGAGGATATTCATGGTCTGGCAGAAACACTATGGTGCCCCTGGTACTCCACCAGGGACGCTGGCTCCGCCGCCAGATGCGGCGCCACACGTCCTGGTGACGGCCATGCACTATACTGAGGAAGACTACACAGAAACCCAGGTGACAGACCTGGAAACCTATTTGCAGACAGCCCCGCCTGATGGTGTGTTCTGGTTTAACGTGGATGGCCTGGGGGACATTCAGGTACTCGAGACCCTCGGGGCGTACTTTCACCTGCATCCTCTCTCGCTCGAGGATGTGCTGCACATTCCACAGCGCGCCAAGATCGAGGATTACGAGCACTACCAATTCCTCGTCTTTCACATGCCACTGCTCGACCCGGCAGC
>JBMDXC010000568.1:0-7500 GCA_048594805.1 Candidatus Entotheonellaceae bacterium
GCCTCTCCGCAGAAGATCCGATCCTGGTCTCATGGCGAGGTCAAGAAGCCGGAAACGATCAATTACCGGACTTTTAAGCCAGAGCGTGACGGGTTATTTTGCGCCAAAATCTTTGGTCCAGTCAAAGATTGGGAGTGCAATTGTGGGAAATACAAGCGGATGAAACACCGTGGGGTCATCTGTGAAAAGTGCGGTGTTGAGGTAATCCAATCGAAGGTACGACGTGAACGCCTGGGCCATATCGAGCTTGCTTGCCCAGTATCACACGTCTGGTTCTTTAAGGGCATCCCTAGCCGTATTGGGATCCTGCTGGATATGTCGTTGCGCGAGTTGGAGCGGATTCTCTATTTCGAGAACTATGTGGTTATTGATCCGCGCACGACAGGGCTGCAAGAGCATGAGTTATTAACAGAAGAGCGTTACCGTGAACTCCTCAGTGAGCACGGGCAGGGCAGTTTTGTTGCTGGGATGGGTGCTGAAGCCATCCGTGAGTTGCTCCGCCGCTTAGATCTTGACGCTCTGGCAGAAGCTCTGCGCATTGAGATGCGGGAGTCGGTGTCGTTACAAAAACGCAAGAAAACGATCAAACGCCTGAAAGTGGTTGAGGCTTTCCGTAAGTCTGGGAATCGGCCGGAGTGGATGATTCTCGAAGTCATCCCTGTTATCCCTCCAGAATTACGCCCTCTGGTACCGCTCGATGGTGGGCGGTTCGCAACCTCAGATCTGAACGATTTGTATCGTCGGGTTATTAACAGGAACAATCGTTTGATTCGCCTGCAGGAATTGCGGGCACCGGATATCATCATCCGGAACGAAAAGCGCATGCTTCAAGAGGCTGTGGATGCGCTCTTTGATAACGGACGTCGTGGGCGCGCCTTACGTGGGCCGAATAAACGCCCGTTAAAGTCTTTGAGCGATATGCTCAAAGGCAAACAGGGGCGTTTCCGTCAAAACCTCTTGGGAAAGCGCGTCGATTACTCTGGGCGTTCTGTGATCGTTGTAGGGCCAGAGTTGAAACTCCATCAATGTGGTTTACCCAAAAAGATGGCTTTAGAGCTCTTCAAGCCTTTTATATACCACAAGCTGGAGGAGCAAGGTCACGTCAATACGATCAAAAGTGCCAAGAAAATGGTGGAAAAAGATAGGCCCGAGGTCTGGGATGCACTGGATGAAATCATCCGGGAGTATCCGGTCTTACTCAACCGTGCCCCAACACTCCACCGCCTTGGGATTCAGGCTTTTGAACCCGTGCTCGTGGAAGGCAAAGCCATTCGTATCCATCCTCTGGTCTGTGCAGCTTTTAACGCCGATTTTGATGGCGATCAAATGGCAGTACATGTGCCGTTGTCGGTGGAGGCCCAAGTTGAGGCCAAGACATTGATGCTTTCCGTGAATAATATTTTGTCTGCCGCGCATGGGAAACCGCTTGCCGTGCCCAGTCAGGATATTATTCTCGGTTGTTATTATCTGACAAAAGAGCGTGGCGGAGCGCGGGGGGAAGGCAAGCTTTTTGCCAATCCGCAAGAGGTGCGTGTCGCATACGATACGGGTGAAGTCGGGCTGCAAGCACGTATTCGCGTGCGCATGGATGGGGAGGTCGTCGCCACGACCGTGGGGCGCGTGCTTTTGAGCGAGATCCTACCATGCGAAATTGGTTTCAACCGAGTCAATCGCCAGATGGACAAGAGCTCATTAACCGATTTGGTTGCTGAATGTTATCAGCGTGTAGGGAAAGAACGCACCGTACGGCTTTTGGAAGATCTCAAGGCGCTAGGATTCTCGTATGCGACCCAATCTGGGATGTCCATTGGTATTGATGATATGCATATTCCAGTGCTGAAAGAGCCGTTGGTTGAGGAGGCACGCCGGGCTGTCATTGATGTCGAGAATCAGTACCGTGAAGGTCTTATCACCAATGGTGAACGGTATAACAAAATCGTGGACATCTGGGCCCAGGTTACCGAGCAGGTCTCGAACGAGATGTTTAAGGAGCTGGAGCGAGAAGATCTTGACGTGATGCACGGCAATGGTGGCAATGGCGCACGCCATGATTTTAACCCGATCTACGTCATGGCGAATTCTGGAGCGCGTGGGGGCTTGCAGCAGATTCGTCAGCTGGCTGGCATGCGCGGTTTAATGGCCAAACCAAGTGGGGAAATCATGGAGACGCCCATTACGGCTAACTTCCGTGAAGGGCTGAGTGTCTTGCAATACTTTATCTCCACCCATGGTGCGAGGAAGGGGCTGGCAGACACCGCTCTGAAGACGGCGAACTCCGGATATTTAACCCGGCGCCTTGTCGATGTAGCGCAAGATATTATTGTGTTGAAGCAGGACTGTGGTACAAGCAATGGTATTACCGCCACAGCGTTGGTCCAGAGTGGAGAGATCATCGAATCGCTCGGCGAGCGCGTTTTGGGGCGTGTGGCTGTGGAAGATGTCATGGATCCCTATAGTGGTGAGATGCTCGTGGCCCGCAACATGCTCATAGATGAGGAGGCTGTGGAGCGGCTCGAAAACGCTGGTATCGAGCGTGTTGAGATCCGTTCTGTACTCACGTGCGAGTTAGAGACCGGCGTATGTGCTATGTGCTATGGGCGTAATCTCGCCACTGGTGCCCTTGTGGAAATCGGTGAGGCGATAGGCGTCATTGCGGCTCAGTCCATTGGCGAACCCGGTACGCAGCTCACGATGCGAACGTTTCACATCGGGGGCACGGCCAGTCGACAGGTTGAACAGAGCACCCTCCAGGCAAAAAATAGTGGCATTGTGCGTTATCAAAACATGCGTACAGTATCGAGCCGTGAGGGTGCCATAGTCGTCATGAACCGTAATGGTATGCTGGTGATTCAAGATGAGCAGGGGCGCGAAAAAGAGCGCTACCAGATCGTCTACGGTGCCCGGCTCAAAGTGAAGGACGGGCAGAAGATTGAGCGTGGCGAGAAACTGGTTGAGTGGGACCCTTACACACTGTCAATCCTGGCTGAGGTTTCCGGTAGTGTCGCCTATGGTGATATTGTCGAAGGAATAACGGTACAGGAGGAGGTCGACGAGCAGACCGGGTTATCCCAGAAAGTGATTATTGACCATCACGACGAGAAACGCCAACCCCGTATTTCAGTCAAAGATGAGCATAACGTGACTGTTGCTCGCTACTTGTTGCCAGCAGGAGCCCACATTTCGGTGGTAGAGGGTGAACTGGTCTCGCCTGGGGATGCGATTGCGAAGATTCCTCGGGAGACGACAAAAACCAAGGATATTACGGGTGGCTTACCCCGTGTGGCAGAGCTTTTTGAGGCCCGGAAGCCGAAAGAGCAGGCGATCATTTCGGAAATCGATGGTGTAGTCGAGTTCGGAGGCTTTCAAAGAGGTGCACGCAAGGTGCTGGTTACTGCCGAAAGTGGTGAAGAGCGTGAGTATCTCATCCCGCGGGGGAAGTACGTCAATGTCCACGAAGGTGACCGCGTGCGTGCCGGTGAACCACTCATGGACGGTGCTGCAAACCCCCATGACATCCTGGATATTTTAGGTGAAAAAGAGCTACAACGCTATCTCGTGAATGAGATTCAAGAGGTGTATCGCCTTCAAGGTGTGCAGATTAATGATAAGCACATCGAGGTGATTGTGAAACAAATGCTCAAGCGTGTTGTCGTGGAGGATCCTGGAGACACGGATTTCCTGGTTGGAGAGCAAGTAGCGAAGACGATCTTTGCCCGCCGCAATCAAGCCGTCATGCAGGAGGGAGGAACGCCAGCACGCGGGAAGCCCATCTTGCTAGGCATTACGAAGTCATCTCTGAGCACAGAAAGCTTCATTTCAGCGGCGTCCTTCCAGGAGACGACTCGGGTGTTGACCCAGGCCGCTGTGAGTGGCATGATCGACCGCTTGCGAGGGCTCAAAGAGAACGTCATCATGGGACGTATTATCCCCGCCGGTACAGGTATCGTGCAGCACCAGGAAGATTTGATTGAACTCTATGATGGTGTCCATGGTCAGGTGCCTAGCGAGGCTACGGTAGAGTTGTCAGACGATGGACATACAGAGACGACCGAGGATGTGTTGTCGGTCGCCGATAGTATGGAAGGGGAAGCCTACAGCAATCCCTTGACAGCATAATAGAATACGTGGTAAAAATAGCGCTTTCTGAGTTTGGTGAAAGGTTTCTGATGCCTACTATCCATCAGCTTGTGCATAAAGGGCGGAAGCGTACGAAGAAAAAGACTTCCAGCCCTGCATTGCGTAGCAACCCTCAAAAACGCGGAGTGTGCACGCGGGTCTATACCTCGACCCCCAAGAAGCCAAACTCCGCGTTAAGGAAGGTAGCACGCGTGCGGTTGACGAACGGAGTTGAGGTTACGGCGTATATCCCTGGTGTAGGGCACAACTTGCAAGAGCATGCTATCGTGATGATTCGTGGGGGGCGTGTCAAGGATCTCCCTGGTGTACGCTATCATATTATCCGTGGCACCTTGGATACTATGGGAGTACAAAACCGCAAGAAAAGTCGCTCGAAGTACGGGGCAAAGAAATCGTAGTTAGCACGCGGGAGGCGGCTGTGATTTTTTAAGCTGTCTCCTGTTTTTTTTGGAGAAAGTGCATGCCGCGAAGAAAAGTTGTGGCAAAGCGGCCAGTGCTGCCAGACGCAAAGTATAATGACGTGTTTATAACCCGTTGTATTAATGTCCTGATGAAACAGGGCAAGAAGAGTCTCGCAGAGCACATTATGTATGGTGCTTTAGAAATTGTCGGGGAGCGTACAGGTGAGGACCCGCTGAAAGTATTCAGGCAGGCAGTGGATAATGTAAAGCCTGTCCTTGAGGTGCGATCGCGAAGAGTAGGGGGGTCGACATATCAAATTCCTGTTGATGTCCCTCCGGACAGGCGTGTTGCTTTAAGTATGCGTTGGATTGTGGGGAGTGCACGCTCACGTGGTGACCGTGGTATGATGCGTCGCTTGGCGGCAGAGCTTGTAGATGCGTATAACAATGCTGGTAGTGCAGTAAAAAAGCGTGAAGATACGCATCGCATGGCAGAGGCAAATAAAGCCTTCGCACACTATCGTTGGTAATCACTGCTCTGCTTCTCCGTCTGTTGACCATTTTTCTTTTCCTCCCCGTTTACATCCAGGATTGACGAGTATGGAAGGGGCACTACGCTGTGCCCTCTTCAGATGGTCCTTGCTCCATAGTGAAATGAGGATATTGTGCCACGTTTAGTGTCTCTTGAAAAGATGCGAAATATCGGCATCATTGCGCACATTGATGCTGGCAAAACTACGACTACCGAGCGTATTCTTTATTATACCGGCAAATCTCACCGCATAGGAGAGGTCGATGAGGGTGCAGCCACCATGGATTGGATGGTGCAGGAACAGGAGCGTGGTATCACGATTACCTCAGCTGCTACCACCTGTTTCTGGCGTGATCATCTCATTAACATCATCGATACTCCGGGTCATGTAGACTTTACTGCTGAAGTCGAGCGCAGCCTGCGAGTGTTGGATGGTGCAGTAGGACTTTTCTGTGCTGTAGGTGGGGTACAGCCGCAATCTGAAACTGTCTGGCGCCAGGCCGAAAAATACCATATCCCACGTATTGCTTTTGTCAATAAGCTGGACCGTTCTGGAGCCGATTTCTTTCATACAGTCGATATGATGCGGGAACGTCTGGGCGCGTGCCCTCTTATTCTACAGTTGCCTTTGGGGCTTGAGGACAGCTTCCGCGGGGTAATCGATCTCCTCAGGATGCGAGCCATTATCTATGAGGAGGACACTCTTGGAACGGCTTTCCGTATTGCTGACATCCCAGCTGAGTCTTTGGAGGAGGCGCAAAAGTATCGCATCAGACTCGTTGAGGCGCTTGCAGAATTGGATGAAGAAGTTATGGACAAGTACCTTGGGGAGGAAATCTTACCTGATGCACTCCTCACGAGCGCTATCCGCTGTGCAACGATTGGTAACCAAATTACTCCTGTCTTCTGTGGTGCATCTTTCCGCAATAAAGGGGTCCAGCCACTGCTGGATGGTATCGTAGATTATTTACCTTCTCCCGTTGATGTCCCTGCCATTACAGGGGTTGACCCGCGTGCGAACCATTCCATCGCACGCCGAGCCTCAGATGACGAGCCCTTTGCCGCTTTAGCCTTTAAAGTTATGGTAGATCCGTATGTTGGACAATTGGTATTCGTACGTGTGTATTCTGGTGTATTGGAGGCTGGGTCGTACGTCTACAACTCGTCCAGAGAGAGACGAGAGCGTATCGGGCGCATTGTGCGCATGCATGCCAACAAACGTGAGGATGTGAAAGAGATACGTGCCGGTGATATCGGGGCGGTTGTAGGACTTAAATATACCATTACAGGAGATACGCTGTGTGAGGAAGCTAAAGCGGTCATTCTTGAATCAATGACTTTCCCGGCCCCGGTGATGGCCGTTGCCATTGAGCCAAAAACCAAGGCGGACGCTGACAAACTTTCGGTTTCCTTGCACAAAATGTCGCAGGAAGATCCGACCTTCCGAGTGAGCACTGATGAGGAAACAGGTCAAACCATTATTGCCGGTATGGGGGAACTCCATCTGGAGATTTTGGTGGATCGGTTGGCGCGAGAATTCCAGGTCGCGGCGAATGTGGCACGCCCTCAAGTTGCGTACAGAGAGTCAATTCGTCGGCCGGCGGAAGGCGAGGGGAAATTTATCCGCCAAAGTGGCGGACGTGGGCAGTATGGGCATGTGAAGCTTCGCCTGGCTCCGCTGCCACGTGGGGAAGGTTTTGCATTTGAGAATGCGGTTGTTGGTGGGGTTATCCCCAAGGAATACATCCCAGCTGTAGAAGCTGGCGTCGTAGAGGCTATGCAACATGGGATTGTCGCTGGGTATCCGGTCGTCGACGTGAAGGTCTCTGTGTATGATGGCTCTTATCATGAGGTGGACTCCTCTGAACTGGCCTTCAAGATTGCAGCCTCAATGGCGTTTAAAGACATTGCCAAGAAGGCAGAGCCAAGCATATTAGAACCCATAATGAACGTCGAGGTTGTTGTGCCCAATGAATATATGGGGGATGTCATCGGAGATCTGAACAGCCGTCGCGGGAAAGTGCGTGGTCTGGAAGAACGCGCTGGCGCAAAAGTGATTCTTGCACAGGTGCCTTTGGCAGAGATGTTTGGTTATGCTACGGACCTGCGTTCGCGTACGCAAGGGCGTGCAACATTTACCATGCAGGTTGCTTTTTATGACGAGGTTCCTGGGCACAAGTGCGCTGAAATTCTGGCGTCCTAGTGACTCCTCTCCTGCAGGGCGATGCGATCGTTGGATAAGGGCTAGGGCGAGGCCTGCTTATTCTTTGTATGTAGATGGTGACTGGCAAGAAAGGGGTAGGGGATGGCGAAAGCGAAGTTTCAGCGCACCAAGCCGCATGTCAACGTGGGCACCATCGGGCATGTCGATCATGGCAAAACGACCCTGACGTCGGCCATGACGCAGGTGTTAGCCAAAAAGGGCTTGGC
>JBMDXC010000569.1:0-6608 GCA_048594805.1 Candidatus Entotheonellaceae bacterium
AAAATACCAGCACGAGCGAGGCAATCATAAGGAGCAGGATAATGATCACGTGGTGCCTCGCTTTGCGCAGCGTGCTGTCGTCTTGGCCTGCAGGGTGTGCACTTAGACTCCTACCAGAGGCATGGCAATGTGTGTTGCCGCCACTTCGCCTTCGAGGGCGTACAGGCCGGCGCGTGTCACCCGCACCGGCACGAGTTCGCCGATGAGCGCCGGATCACCGGGGAAATTGATGATCTTGTTGGTACGCGTGCGACCAGTGAGTCTGGTCGGATCTTTCTTGCTTGGCCCCTCGACCAGGATCTCGCAGGTCTGCCCTTCATACGCCAGGTTGGCAGCCAGCGCAATGCGCTTTTGCATGTTCAACAGGCCATCGAAGCGACGCTGCTTGACGTCGTGTGGGACCTGGTCTGGCAGGCCTGGCGCCACAGTCCCTGGCCGCTCGGAGTAATTGAACAGGAAGATGGTGTCGAAGCGCACCAGCTCCAGCATGCGCCGAGTCTCTAGAAATTCTTCCTCCGTTTCGCCAGGAAATCCGACGATCACGTCGGTCGACAGGGCGATATCGGGCACAGCGTCACGAATACGCTGAATTAACTCGCGATAGCTCTCCGCCGTGTAACCCCGCCGCATGAGTTTTAATATACGATTGGCGCCGGCCTGGAAGGGCAAGTGCAGGGACTCACAGACTTTATCGCACGCGGCCAGGGCGTCAATGAGCCGTGGCGTGAAGTCCAAGGGATGTGACGTCACAAAGCGAATACGCGCGATACCGTCAATGGCATTGACCGCCGCCAGGAGGTCGGCAAAGTCCATCTGCCGTGGGCGCACATCGACGCCGTAGGCGTTGACGTTTTGTCCCACCAGCGTCACTTCTTTATACCCTGCCTGCGCCAGAGCACGTATTTCATCGAGTACCACCTGCGGCGGACGACTGACCTGCGGCCCACGTGTATTGGGTACGACGCAGAACGAACAGCGTTTGTTGCAGCCATGCATCACGCTCACAAAAGCGGTGACGCGACTGTCACGCGCCTCCGTCAGGGCTCCGAGGTCATCGTCGAGCACCCTCTCAGTGATTTCGAGGACGGGCTGATGCTCCTCCTCTACCTGACGCACCAGGTCTAGCACGCGACTGACATTCAGCGTGCCAAAGACCAGGTCAACATACGGGGCGCGCTCCAGGATTTCCCCACGGGCACGCTGGGGAATACAGCCACAGACCCCGATCAGCATGTCTGGCCGCTGCCGCTTGAGACGCTTTAAATGTCCCAACTCGCTGTAAAATTTCTGCTCGGCCTTGTCGCGTACGCTGCAGGTGTTGAGCAGCACCAGATGGGCCTGCGCCAGATCCTCAGTCAGCTCATAGTCCGCCTGTTGGAGCAGGCCGGCGATGCGCTCCGAGTCGTATTTGTTCATCTGGCAACCGTACGTCACGATCGCCAGCTTTTTTGTAGTCATATTGACAACTCCTCGGTCATGTCGCCAGCAGTGAGCACGCCCTGCTGGCGCAAAAAAGCCTGCTGATCTTCGAGCAGGTCGTCGACTGCCGCCCCGCGCAGATCAAGTCCTGCGACACGTGCCGGCGGTAGTCCTGGGCGCCAGAATTCTGTGGCTGCCAGGCGCGTCCGCGGCATCGCGCACGCGCGCAGGTCGGCGCCCATGAACAATACCCCTTCGAGGTCGGCATCACTGAGATCTGCCCCACGCAGATTGACGCCCTGCAAGTCGGAGTTGGTCAGATTGGCGCCGCGCAGATTGGCGCCCTGGAGATCGCTCCCGGCCAGCGTACAGTTTTTGAGCTGGACACCCACCATATGTGCGCCGCGAAAATTGGCCTGACGCAGGTCGAGCGATAAAAGCACCTGGTTCTGATACGGACGAAAATCTGCCGTAGATCGCAACCGCTCCAGCTGGTGGGGGCTGAGATTCCCCGACACATAGCGCTCTTCACGCCAGAAATCGGCGTTATTATGATAGCCCCCGGCGCGTTCCCAGTACCCCAGCACATCGCTTGTGAGGAAGCGTATCTCCCGCACCCACTTCACACTTTTATAAAAGTATCGAGATGGGGCTACGACACGCAGCGGATAGCCATGCGGCACTCCCAATGGCTCACCGTCCATTGCCCACGCCAGCAGGACGCCCTCCTGCAGACAGACGTGCAATGGTAGGGACGAATCGTGCTGGCGCTGCGAATATGCGATACATTGCACAAAGCGCGCCGCTGGGGTCGGCGACACCAGCGCTGCAACAGTCGTAAAGGCCACCCCGCGCCAACGACAACCGAGCCGCGACCAGCGGGTCACACAGTGGATATCGTGCTGGACCTCCACCTGCGGCAGGCGCAGCAACTCGTCGTAGGTCCACGTCTGTGGCTGTTGCACCTCGCCAGTAATGCGGAGACGCCACTGACGCATATCCAGGGCCTCAGGCGTGGGTGCACGCTCGCCCACCACGGGGAATTTCCGCGTCACCTGCTGCCGGGGCGGTAGGCGCGGCGGGTTCATGGTCTCGTTGTTGTACATCTGCGCCATTGTTGCGTTGTACCCTACACATCCCGCCAAACTGGCGGGGGTGCTGCGCACGGCTACTGCGTAGGGCTACTTACCCCCGCCAGTTTGGCGGGGGGCTATGTCTAAGCAAGTAGCTATGCACTGCACTTAGCGCTGGCGCTGCACGCCAACGCGTTTACAGAGATGCGTCACCGGACACTGACTGCACATGGGCGAGGTCGGCTTGCAGCGATGCTGGCCCAGGGCTACCAGCGAAGGATTGTAGGCGATCCAGTACTCGCGTGGGAGCTTTTTACGCAGGGCCATCTCTGTGTCGAACGGATTTTTTGTTTTCACATAGCCCCAGCGGTTGGAAATACGGTGCACATGCGTGTCCACACAGATCGCCGGAATACCGTAGCCTTCAGCCAGCACCAGATTGGCGGTCTTCCTCCCTACTCCGTTAAATGTGGTCAGCACATCAATATCGTCCGGCACACGTCCGCCAAATTCGTCTACGAGACGCCGAGAGAGTTCCAGGATCTGCACCGCCTTGTTACGATAAAATCCCACCGGATAAATCGCCCGCTCGATAGTCTGTTGATCCAGACGCAGCATCGCTTCCGGCGTATCCGCCAGCGCAAACAGCCGTTGCGCTGCCGGGCCAGTGGTTTGGTCTAGGGTGCGCAGGCTGAGCAACGTAGAGATCAACACGCAATAAGGGTCGTGACTTTCCTTGGCAATGAGACTGACCACCGGCACGTCCCAGGCAGGGACTTCGCGCAACAGGATGGCCATGGCCTCGCGTAGCTGTTTCTGCTGCATATTATGACACGCCGAGCTTATCTAAGACCTTCTCGTATTCCTCAATGGGTACCGCCCCGACAATCGTCTCGGCCTCATTAAAAACCACGGTCGGGATAGCGTACACCATATACGTATGCACCGCCTCCTCGTACTCGTCCAGAACTGCCCGCCGTGTAACGCCGCTCTCAAAATCGGCCACAAAACGGTCAAAATCCAGGGGCGCCTGACGCGCCAGCGCTAACACTTCCTCCGGCCTGGCGATATTGACGCCCTCCTCGAAGAAGCCACGGAACAGGCGAAAATGCATGTCATCATAGGCCTCCGGGCCCTGTAAAGCCGCACACTTGGCCGCCTCCAGTGCTGGGAGACTCCAGTTGGGATAATCGTCCCGTTCCCACAGTTTCCAATTGATGCCATCAGGCTTCACCATGGCCGCAATGCGTCGCCACGTGGCCTCACGGCGCGTGCCGCGGAAGGGCGTGGTGGCCTGTGGTCCAGGGCGCAGGGGGAAGGCACGCCGCTCAATCTGTAACTGCTCGCCATAGCGTTCCTGCAAGCGATGGAGGCGAACTGCCGCCGGATAACACCAGGGTCAGAGATAGTCCGAGAATTCGATGATATGCACTGTGGTGGCCATGCCGGTCTCCTTGGTGAAAGAAAAAGATATCGGGCGAGATTATAGGGTACGCTTCTATCTGTGCACAAGTGCTGCTACAGCCTCCTGCAGGGCCACAGACCATGCTTGCTGCCCCATCTCCAGGCGCTTGACGCCATAGAGCCACGCTGCTACAGTCGCCATTGGTCATACGGTTATTGGATATCAACGCACGTATACCGTAGCCAGAGGAGAGCAGTGATGCGCCAGAATAGAGTCAAGCGCATTATGCGCGAGGGCGGCCTGGCAATTGTCAGTCATGTTGGCTTCGCTGACCCCGCAGTGATAGAGATCATTGCCATGGCCGGGTTCGACGGAGCGTTTATTGACATGGAACATACTGTGTTCGACCTGCAACTGGTGGGTGAGATGATCCGTGTTGCCGAGTTGAGTGGCATCACGCCTATCGTGCGCGTCCCGGACAATGATGCAAAGCTGATTCTGCGCGTGCTGGACATGGGAGCCCAGGGCATTCAGGTGCCGCATATCGAGGGGCTTGAAGGTGCCAAACGGGCCGTAAACGCCGTGCGCTATCCCCCGCTGGGCCAACGCGGCGGCGCTGGCACGACCCGTGCTGCCGGGTATGGCTCAGTGCCCTGGAACGAGCACGTGCAGAGTTCGAACCGGGAGATTTTGCTGACAGTCATGACTGAAGATGTAAAAGGGATCGCCGACATTGAGGCGATTGCGGCCCTCGATGGTATAGACCTGATTTCACTCGGCCCAACCGATCTGTCCACGGCCCTCGGTATTACCGACCCCAAAGACCCGCGGTTGCGGCAGACGGTGGAAGAGTTGGTGGCGAAAGTCACTCGCATCGGCAAAGCCAAAGTGTACCTCCCCGTGTATCATGCCGCCTTTTACCTGACGCCCCAGGAGCTGGTGCAGATGGGAGTCAGCTACACTTCCGTGGCCCCTCCCCCACCCACGATTGTGCTGAATGCTCTGCGGGAATCGGCTCAGCGCATTCGCGAGCAGGCGCAGCAGCCGGGGCAGGCGAGGCAGAAGGTGAGCGCATAAGCACACAAGTCCATGACGCAGGACGGCGCGGCCACGGTACGCGTAGCGTTGTTGCACGGCACTGCTGCCCGTGCCGGTCAGCTCGCGTCCTAGCGCCCCTCTGCATCCGGCAGGTCGCCGAAGCGTGCGCGATAACGCGCCAGCAATGCCTCCAGGGCCGCTTGCTGGCGCTGGGCTTCCATAGCCTGGCGCTGGGCTTCCGCAGCCTGGTGCTGGGCTTCCGCAGCCTGGCGCTGGGTCTCGACGGCGACATCTTGCGGTGTTGGCAGCAGTACTCCTGACAATGTTGCCCAGCGTAACCAACGTGCCTCGACCTCCTGATAGATGCCTTCCCAGCGGACGAGGGCCAACCCCAGCGTTTGGCTGAGCAAACGGCCCTGACTGTCTTCCTCTATCGCAGCATATCGGCCATGTTGGAGGATGAAGCCAGCCCATTCTCCGCTAAGGGGATCGAACCAGAAATATTCTGGTACCCGGATGCGGTCTTGATAGATATCTTTTTTCTCGCCCTTGTCCTGTGCCGCAGTGCTCTCCGATAAGAGCTCGATCACCACGTCCGGTCCTTTGCCCTCTTCCCAAATTACCCAGCTCTTGCGTTCGCGCTTAGGGACATCCAGAGCGACGAAGAAATCCGGTCCCCGAAAGTCCTTATTGCGGACCTGCGCCAGACTATAGTACACGAACATGTTGCCACCAATGTACACATCCTGGCGTCCTTCCCAAAGAAGACGGAGTGGATCCATCAAGAGTTGGAGCTGCATGACATGGCGCTGGCTTTCCATAGGTATCCCGTCATCATAGGGGAGATCATCCTGAGTCGGAGGCCAGACAATCCCCAAAGCCTCCAGCTCAGCCTGCGTCATGCCCGCCTGGGCTATCTCTGCCATGGCTCTTCTCCCATGCGATTATGTCTGCTGCGGCGCTCTAGGTTAGGTATTGTAGCGCTCTTCCTGGGGTAGCGAAAGGAGCAGGTATCTCTGTCAAGGACTACCCCGAAGATGGAGTATGGATGAGTGCATCTTCCATTTCGGGTCCGTCGTATACCGCGAGGTCCAGAGCGGCGTCATCCCGGTCTGCTTCTGCAGCCGTGACATCGAGTAGGACCTCTATGAGCCCCTGGGGTTGCTTCACAACGTTCTCTCTGTTGCAGGAACTGCCACATCTTTTTTCTCTAAAATTTCTCTTTGCAGAGGCGTGAGAAAGCCATTCCAGGTGAGGGTGGCTGTGGGCTCGACTTCTCCTGTGGCCCTATGGGTGTGCGATGGGAAATTGGCTAACTCGGGGTGGTGGGGAGCCGTATCCCACCTTTGCACAAGTGCTCCGTCGCTGTGCTGCCAGTGGAGGCTGTTCTTGTAGGTGCATTACACCACCTCTCTCAACGAGGTAGACAAACACTTCGACGACAGCCTGCGCTTGCAAGAGCAGTCGTACTCTGAGAGAGCCTCTGGCTACCGTGACCTCTTCGCGTCGGATGGATACACCGTACACTCTGAGATGGGAAAGGACCAGGCTCTTGAGTTCATTGAGGTGTGCCCGGATCAGAGCGCTCATGGTTCACCTGCTCCACCGCGGCCAGTCGTTGCGAGATCTCGTGGTACATAGCGGCCAGAGCGGCCCACTCAAAGAAGTCCACC
>JBMDXC010000057.1:0-8169 GCA_048594805.1 Candidatus Entotheonellaceae bacterium
GTATAGAATGGGACTCCGCTTTCATGGCACTCTCCTGGTCTTGTGATTGGTCTCATAACACCAGAGATACCCGAAAGCAGCCTGAGGAGGCAAGTCCAATGCGGTGTTTAGCCCTTGGGGCGCCCCTCAGGCTTTCAATTCAACTGCCATTGCGCGACACGCTCTAGATATCAAACGGGTGGCGGGTTTTTCGGCGCTCAGACGGGATACGGATGATATAGGATGGGGCTTCTGTGTGGGGCTGGGGCGGGTGACTCGCGTCCGTTCGTCCGTTCGTCCGTTCGGGGTGCTCTTGCTCTTCAAGGGGCAGCGGCGGGGGCGTCTCGGGGAGTGCGGCGCCTTGAAAGGCAATCGATTCCGGCGTTTTCTTCTGGAACCTGATCTCGTTAATTTCCTTCATGGTGTGGGTGGATGAGCCGCGCTAAGGCCATATATGCCTGGGCGCCTTCGTGCTCAGGCTCAGCATACAGGAGCGGCTTGCCCTCATTGTAGGCGCGAGGAAACGCAATGGTCTCGGGAATCTGCACCGGAAATACCTTGTCGCCCCAAATTTCACGCGCCTTCTCGACCACACCAGGCGCGTGGGTCGTGGTCCGTTTGTACATCGTGGGCAAAATACCACGTATTTTCAACGTATTATTGTGTTTTTCCCAGACGATTTCACTGATGAAGCGCAGCAAGTCCTGGACGCCGTCGAGGGCCGGCCGCTCGGCCGGGAGAGGAATAATCACCTCATCGGCTGCGGAAAGCGCGCTAATGGCCAACATGGCTTTGCCCGGCGGGCTGTCGAGGAGGATATAATCATACTGGTCTTTCACACCGGTTAAAAGGCTCCTGAGCAAGGTCTCATCGCCTTCCTCCAACGCTTCTTCAATGGCGGCGAGGAGCGTATTGCCCGGAATGATATGGAAGCCATACGGCAGCTCCTTGACCGCGGTGCTCGCGGGCACCTGGCGCTTAAAGACGTGGTAGAGATTCGGATTTTCGTTCTCCGGGTCTAAGCCCAGATTGCGGGTTGCCGAAGCCTGCTGGTCAAGGTCGCCCAGCAGCACGCGAGCGCCCAACTGGGCGAGCGCGGCGGCTAAGGTCACGGCCGTCGTGGTCTTCCCTGCCCCGCCTTTGAAAATCGATATGGCAATCACTTTTCCCATAGTATTGGTTGTGCGTCTGAACGTCCGTCCGGACGAACGGACGCTTATGCTGATGGACGACGAAGTTTGGTGCTTTCACGCCACGCACGGTACGACTCCAAGGGAATGCGATATTCCCTGCCGACTTGGCGCGCTCCTGGAAAGATGCCCTGCCGTACCCACCGTTGTACGGTGGTCGGGGTGACGTGCTCCAGTTTGGCAATTTTGGTGGGAGTCAAAAATTCCTTCATAGTCCGATAGCGAAACAGAGAAGAGAGTGTGCCTCTTTTGTTCGCATTGTTTCTATTATCGCTTGTCGTGGAAAGAGTGCAACTGGGGATAACTTTCGGTTGGTACGTTTCCGCATGAGGTTTATAATGGACGAACAGGCGTTCGCACGGACGAACGGGCGTTCGGACACAAAAAGCACGGTGACTTTTATTTTCATCCCGACAGTATATGATCGTTATCATCCCAGCGTCTAAGCGAAATCGATCATACCTCCTGACGTTCTCGCGTGCAGGGAGCGATGGTTGGTGTGTCTTACGCACGATGACGGCAGTATCGCGGTGATGGGCTTGGCGCACTACTGCGAGACGATGCGCCGCAGACGCATCGTGCGTCACGGCAAAGCACAGCGTGTGCAGCATGTCCCGTCATGTACCGTGCACCCAACCCCAACCGCACAGTAGGATTGCTGTCCGGACGGACGTTCGTCCGTATGTCCGAACGCCCAGAGCTAATCTTGTCTCCACCACAGGCTCGATGTCTATACAATCCCCTGAAAATCCGTACACTCTACCGCATGGCTGAAGCACCGAAGCAAAAACTCTACGCCTACGTGGACGAGTCCGGCCAAGAAACGCGGGGGCGTATCTTTCTGGTCTCGGTGGTCGTGACGGGAGCAACGCGCGATGCCCTGCGCACCAAGCTCAAAGCGATTGAACGGGGAAGTGGGAAGCACGACAAGAAGTGGACGAAAGCCCGGCTGGCTGAGCGGGCAGCTTACATGCAGGCCGTCATCCAATCCAGCGAGTTTGTCGGGCATATCTCCTACGCGTATTACCAGGACACCCGCTCCTATGTCGACCTCATGATTCTCTCGACGGCTCAAGCACTACATGCCCAAGCCGTCGAGCGTGTCTCCGCCACCATTATTGTGGATGGCTTGGAACGGCCAGAGCGCCCCCGTTTTGCTGCTGGGGTGCGGAAATTGGGCATTGCGGTGCGCAAAGTGCGCGGGGCACGGGATGAGTCGGATGAGTTAATCCGCCTAGCGGACGCGGTTGCAGGGTTTGTGCGGGACAGCCTGGAGGGCAGCAGCGTCATGCAGGCGCTCTTTGACCAGGCGCTGCGGCGTGGGGTGATCAGGGAGGTATAACAATAAAAACCCCCATTGCAGGGGGGGCAGCCTATCCCTCCGAAGAGGGCACCAACCTTAGCCCGAAGGCCTCGCGCGTCCGCGAACAGGAAGTGTTCGGCTGTTACTTTGCATACACTATAGCAAAGGGAACGATTGGGTGTCAATACGTACGGGACGCCGTGCGCTTGCCTCCGTGTCTCTGCTTGGTACTATACCCCCAGAAGCTCACAACAAGCAGAAAAACAGTCGGTTATGGGCAGATGAGCGTAGGCATGGCAGCGTATGTGGACTTCGATCGTATCAAGGCCCACGTGACGTTTCAGCAGATCTTTGCGCACTATGGCATCGAGGTGGTACGCGAGCGGGGCAGGGAGCTGACCGTCCACTGTCCGTTCCATAACGATACCCGGCCAAGCTTAAAGGCCAATGTGGAGCGTGGGGTGTTCAACTGCTTCGGCGGCTGTGGGGCGAAAGGTGACCTGATCACCTTTGTGCAACGTAAGGAGGGGATTGCCACGGATGACCGCAGCCGGGACCGGGTTGCCGCAGCACGGCTCATTGTCCGCTGGTTTGGGATTGTGGATGGTGAGGACGAAGCCCCGGAGGACGGAGCAACTCCGATACCATCGGAGCGCATGGAAACCGCGGAAGAGGCGGTCGGGGAAGCCCAGGACGACGCCGAATCAGCAACACCTGCATCCAACCCCGTGCTCACCTTTCGGCTGAAGCTCGACCCTGGCCATGCATATCTGCGGGAGCGCGGACTGTCAGCAGACACCATCGCGCACTTCGGGCTCGGGTACTGTGCGCGGGGGCTTATGAAGGGACGCATCGCCATTCCGATTGAGAATGACGCAGGTCTGGTAGGGTATGCCGGGAGATGGCCTGGAGAAAGTGGGTGGCCAGACGGGGAAGGCAAGTACACCTTACCGCCAGGGTTTCGGAAATCGCTCGAGTTGTATAACTTGGTGCGGGTGCCCCAAGACTCCACATACGTTGTCCTCGTGGAAGGGTTCTGGTCAGTGTTTTGGCTCTGGCAAGAGGTGGGCATGGAAAACGTCGTGGCCACGATGGGCACATCGCTCTCAGACGCCCAGCAGGTACTGCTGTGGCAGCGGTTCAACGGGGCACAAATTTTCTTCGATGGAGATGCGGCAGGGAAACGGGCCGGGATCGAGCTCGCGGCGACGCTCGCGCGACGCATGTGGGTCAGGGTCATTGAGTGTCCTGAAGGCCTCCAGCCGGACAAGCTTTCGGTCGAGGACCTCAAGTGCGCGCTTGAGGCGCAATTTCGGCGCTAGGCAGGCGTCCTGGTGGGGAGCAATACGACCGACAGCGACATACGGCGCTGTCGGTTTTTGTCCGTATCCATAGAACACGCGGGGGATATAATGGAAGGAGCCTACAACCTCGCCGGCACGTTGGGCATGACGATTGTCGGCGAGCGGTAGGCGCTCGCCATGCCTGATCCTTATCCATACATTGGGACATTCCTGGGCAGCGACAAGCCCGTGGGCGTCGCCGGCAAGGCGCGCTTTGAGCATGTCTACGTGATTGGCAAGCCGGGGATGGGCAAGTCCACGCTCCTGGAGAACCTCGCCATCCAGGACATCCACAATGGCAAAGGCGTGTGCTTCATCGATCCGCACGGGACCTCAGCAGAACGCCTCCTCGCGCACATACCGCCCGCGCTTGCGGGCAGGGTAGCCTACCTCAAGCCCTCCGACCGCAACTGGCCGCTGGCGATCAACGTGGTGGATGCGGTCGATGATGACCATCGCTTCGCCCACGTCTCCATGATCGTGGCTGCCTTCCGCAATCTGTTCGGCGACTCCTGGGGCCCGCGGCTCCAGCAGATTCTGCATGCTTGCCTCGCCGCATTGACCGAAGTGCCCAATACGTCTGTCTTGAGCGTCCCAGAGATGCTCGTCAACCCCGGCTACCGCCAGTGGGTCACCAAGCAGGCCAGAGATCCCATGACGCGGCACTTTTTTGACAAGTAGCTCGTGCTCTTCGGCAAGGACTTCGAGCGGGAAGCCACGCCAGCGGTACAGAATAAGCTCTACCAGTTCCTCGCTAACCCCTTGATCCGCAATATCCTCGGGCAAACGACCAGCTCGCTCGACTTTGACTTTCTCATCAATAACCGCCGTATCTTGATTGTGAACCTGGCCAAGGGCGCGATCGGGGAACTGGAGGCCAATTTGCTCGGTTCACTCGTGGTGTCCTTGATCCAGAGCGCGGCCATGCGGCGCCTAGTGCTCCCAGAGGACGCGCGGGCGCCGTTCTATCTCTACATTGACGAGTTCCACAACTTCACCACTGAAGCGTTCGTGACCTTGCTGCCTGAGGTGCGCAAGAGTCGGGTCGGCCTCACCATGGCGCACCAGTTTACGGGGCAACTGACGCCGCAGCTCCGGAATGCAGTCTTTGGAACAGTGGGGACATTCATAGCGTTCCAAGTTGGCACTGATGACGCGACACTCCTCGAAAAGCAATACGGGACGCTCAATGACAAGCATTTTGGGACGCGGCGTGATTTTCTCTCCCTCCCGCCGTACCAGTGCTGCGTGAACTGGGGCGTCCATGAGGGCACCATGCTCAAGACCTACCCGCCGATCGGGGAGATGATCCCCTCGTGCCAGTACAACCACCAGGAGGTGATTATGACCGAATCGCGGCGTCATTTCGGGCGAAGTCGGGTACGGGTGGAAGAGCGGATTGGGCGGTTTCTGGCGCGGCCGGTGGTGCTGAGCAGACCACGACGTCGTTGAGGGCTGTGCCCGGGAGACGGACGTGCTCTTGCGGGTTTTGCCCAACGCGAACATAGAGCAGAGCCCTCGAAGTTTGAGGCGGAATAGCCACCAAGGGTGACCGCTATGCAGCCATTGCTGTGGTGCGAAGCTCCCTGCCTTTTCGCCTCAAATTTTGGAGTAGCTGCTATAGGTAGTGCATCCAATGCAGACATCATTCTCAAGACTCAGCCAGGCTACCGCCTCTGTTGTAAGCGATCACAGGTTAAACTCATTAAAAATCAATAAGTTAATTTCTTAGGCTTTGCCTATAGATTTTGTTAAGTGTTTGATTTTCCAGGATTTTTGATTTTGATCGTAAAAATGGGATGAATTTTTACACTTTCAAAATCAATGGCTTGTGAATTTGACCCCCTGTGATCGCTTACCTCTGTTGACTTCTGTAGGGCTTATTCTACACTGGAACAAGAATTCCTTTCGTCCTCACCGCGTGTTACAGAGCTGCGGGGGTATTTTTTTGTCCCTTGACAAGGAGGCGGCATATAAGAGGAAAAAAGTGTAGCCTACGCCATAGAAACCGGTCTCGGAAGGAGCTTAATAAGTATTATTTGGCATAGATAAGTTTGGTCGGCAACCTACCGATAAAAAATCAAAGTGGGTAGGATTAAGATATAGGACAACCAGAATTTTGAAAAAAATCTTAATGTAGCGAGTATACAAGGGTATGACATTACTCGTCCATAGGGGATTTTTTGTTTCAAACGGAATATCACTCGTTCCTCAACAGAATCCCCAAAGGAGGACAGAATCATGAAAACGAAGTGGATCGCACTATCGTTTGCCGACGATACCGATTTTTTGAACGCGCTCAAATGGTTCGATGAGAAGACAGACATTGCGTATGAATTACCGGGCGAGAGAGACATTATCATACCGGTGAGTTCTTTGCGCGAAGTACAAAATAAAATTTCCGTCGCGTTCACAACGGTTGACGTACTGTCCGCAGGAGATTTGACACCAGATGAAGCAAACGAGCTGAGAAGGCAGTGGTTTAAGGGAAAGCCTCACGTTGAAGATGAGAGTGATGGATAAAGTGTAATAGATAGGTGCATTGGAGAGAATTTAGTTGGCGCAGATCAAAGGTTTTGACGACCAGGCTACGATCAATCTGTTTCTCCCCAGCAATAACGCTGCTGAGCGACTCGCCATATCAAGAATCATTACACGGTTGCGGAGAAGATACGGAGGGTTAACATATAGTCGTATCGCGCAGCCAGTTTTCTCTGGATACTGGCATACGGTGCGGAATGGAAGACGTGTGTGGATTCGTGACGAAATAACGTGGGTTTTTGTAGATACAACAGAAAATGTGCGCGATGTTAGGTTTGAGCAGTATCTTATACAGCTAAAACAGGCGATTCACGATGAATACCGAAAAGTGCAGCGTCCACAAGATGAAGTTTGGATCATTGTGCGTGATGGCTATCGTATAGTCGGGTAACCTATCACACCAGAGTGTGTTATGCATAGACACATTTACAATCTCCCTTCTATTTACCCCTGCCCAAGACCGCTTCCCAATTTTTGATTGCACTAATGTAGCCCTTCTCTACATGGGATATTAGTACGTCCCACCTCACCGCGATCCTCGACCATACCGTTACCGATCTCACCATGGTCTCTGAGCGGCTCGAAGCCAACCCCTCCCTCGATGATCTTCTCTTACTGTGACGCAGGTGGAGAGGGATCGCGTCCATTGACGTATCGTCTTTCCGTTCTACACTGGAATAAGAGTTCCTTTCGCCCTCACGGTGTGTTGGAGAACCGTGGGGGTATTTTTTTGCCCTTTTACAAGGAGGAAGGATGATTCACCACCAGCGAGTGTTTGGCGTCACGGTGATCGATGATCTCGCCGAGTTTGTCGAACAGCTCAGTGAGCATACGTGGACGCTCTGCACCTGTTTTGCCTACCAAGGGCTTGTGTTGGCCAACGACAGTTTTTCCGAGGACGGGGCGCAAGAGTATGCCGTGTACAAAGATGGTCGGCAGATCGAATCCCTGACCGTTTCGTGGATGACCCGGGAGAACCTCCGGGAGGTGATCCAAGGCCTAGAGGAAGGTGCCTATCCGGAGCTCGACTTCAGACACCATCACCCACTGCAGACTGAGCCAGCCTCCGTGCATTCCTGTGCGCTCTGTCGATAACCGCCCACAACCTTACGTCCTTATAAGGAGTACCTATGGACGCTCCACGTTCTGATCCGGAGTTACGCTTTTTATGGCACCCTGGAACCGCTGACATCTTCTCTGGTTATGGCTTGGTTCTCGCCCCCGGACACCTTGCTGGGCTCCTTCTCGTTGATCGGCCAGAGCCTGTAGACATGCACTGGTTAGCGACGATCGAGCGCACCTTTGGCAGTTACCAACTGACCGCCATGACCACCGGCGGCGAGCGGGGACTTGTCTGTCAGATGAGGATTGCTGAGGAAAGTATCGCCTATCTGCGGGTGTTGCCGCATCCGAGCATCGACGCCCTCCGAGACGCTCTGATACCGCTCCTGGAGAGCCTACCGGCTGTCTCGCTCCACCTTGCTTGGAGCGCTGACAACCGGTGTTGGATCTCGCATGTTCTGGAGCCGCGTGCCCCGCTCTTTGCACTCGGCATGGTCGTGGTGACGCAAGGCGCGGTAGAGGCATTTGAAACAGCAGGGCAGGGCCCTCAAGAGTTCCTCGACCGACATGTCCGTGGTGATTGGGGCGACGTGCCCCTGTGCCGTGAAAGCGGCAAGTAAGGAATGTAGCAATACCATAGGGTGTACAGGCACCCTATGAGCCTTTGGACATAAGCGGTATGGACCATCCCATACCGTGAGCAACGTGTCCTAAAAGGCGCCATGCGGGGGAAGCAAGCTCCCAAGAGGTG
>JBMDXC010000570.1:0-2720 GCA_048594805.1 Candidatus Entotheonellaceae bacterium
GCGCTCATAAAAACCCCCGCAACAATCCGCAAGCGCTGGTGCATTCAGCGGCGGCGCAAGGTGTCGGCTCATCATATTGACGCACTCTTCTATCATGCTTTACCACCAGGGTATCATAAGCTATTATACAAACTGTTTAGCCGCAAAAAGCTTACACACAAGCTGAGATCGGGCTCTGATGTCCGGCTCCATGTTTCAGAGTAACGCTTCGCCAAAGCTTCACTGACCCTTGAGGGGCGCTTTCTTCATTGCGAGTGGATGTTGCTACGATCTTGGCAGTACCAATAAGCATGAAGAAATAATGCTTGTTCGCAGTGGTATTCTATGTGTGTATTTGCTACTATGTCCCGGCTGTTGACTATGCGGGTGGGGATGATGTATGCAAGGAGGTATCATGATGCACGGCGTGTCTCTTGAGGGGTAGGCATGAATATCTTCGTCATTGGCCCGTATTGCAGTGGGACATCATCCGCGGCCCAGCTGGTCCGTGGCTGTGGTTTTTATATCGGCGAGCCACACGAACTGCTCCCAAGCACGACTGAGAACCCTGTGGAGACCTTGGAGGCGCGTCGGCTCGTCAATTTTAATGACGATCTCCTGCTCTTCTTTGGCGCCGATTGGCACTCGGCCACACGCCTTGATGTAGACACATTACCGGCCTTTCTCCGCGAGCAACTGTCCCAACGTGCGGCTACCTGGGCGGCGCGCATGGCCCAACACGGCCACTGGGCGTGCACAGACCCGCGTCTCTGCTTGACCGCTCGCTTCTGGCTCCACGTACTCCCTGAAGCGCTGGTAGTCCTGTGGCTCCGCCATCCCAGGGACGTGGTTGCGGCCATGCTGCAGCGTCAGCCACCTCTTTTTGCTCACCCGGAAGCTGCCCTGGCTGCCTGGCGTCGCTCATTCCTTGGCGCGGTGCTGGACACGGCGAGCACACCACGCTTCATACTGGATTACAGCCGCTTGATGGCCGACCCGGGAGGAGAAACAGCGCGCCTAATCGCATTTTGTCGCAGGCACATCCCGCACTATACACCACCAGCTGATGTGCAAGAGCAGATGGCGCATAACTTGATGCCTGATCTGCAACGCCAGGTGGTGGAGAGCCTGCCTGACGTCCCCTGTACATCTCATGATGTGGAAGCCTATGAGGCGTTTCTCGCCGACGATCAAGAACGCCTGCACCGCGCGCTCCAGGCCTTTCCAATGTCATCGTTGGCTTTTGACCTTAACCGTGTGGTGCAATTCCACCGCCGTGAGATTGCCGCCAGAGATCAGCATATTGCCACGCTGGAGAAATATCCCGCAACGCTTGAAAGCCAAATTGCTGATCAAGACCAACGCCTGACCGTGCAGCTACGCGACAAGGAGCGTTACATTCGCAGTCTGGAAGCCCGCCTGACCATTCTCGAGGCACAGCTGGCGGACAAGCAGCGACTCATTGCGAGATACTTGGCCGACAAGGACCACCACATTGCCAATTTAGAGGCCAAACAACATCACTTAACTCTGCTACAGCAGCTCACCGAGTGGGAAGTTAGAAGCCTGAAGCGTTCCTGGTCATATCGCGTGGGGAGAGTGCTCGTCTGGCCTGGTTCATGTCTCAAACTCATTTACCGCCATCTGAAGCGGATGCATGTGGTCCCCTCAGTATCGCCAACGCTGGTCGTCCCAGCAGGCGAGACGGTCGACTCTCCAGCTGAACTCATGGCCAAGTATCAGCGCCTCACCTCACGCCCACTTTTTTCCATTCTCATGCCAGTCTACAACACCCGAGCGTCGTGGTTGCGCGAAGCCTTGGAATCGGTCTGCAACCAGGTGTATCAAGAGTGGGAACTCTGTCTTGTGGACGATGGCTCAACACGGCAAGAGACCCTGAATGTGCTCGAGGAGTTCCGGATGCGGGACCCCAAGCGCATCAAATACGAACGTCTCTCAGGTAACAGCGGTATTGCCGTGGCCAGCAACACCGCAGCACGATTGGCCACTGGGACGTTTCTTGCCCTTCTGGACCATGATGACGTCCTTACGCCGAATGCGCTGCTCGAGATGGCGCTGCGTTTGGAGCAGACCCCAGAAGGGGATCTGCTCTATTCCGACGAAGATAAGTTAACGATGGCTGGCGAGCGCGCCCAGCCCTTTTACAAACCAGATTTTTCCCCCGAGTTGCTGCTGTCCCATAATTACCTGTGCCATTTCTCTGTGATCAGGAGCAGCGTGTTTTGGGATGTCGGAGGTTTTCACGAGGGTATCGATGGCAGTCAAGATTTCGATCTCTTTTTACGAGTAACGGAAGGTGCACGCAGCGTTGAGCATATCCCAAAAATTCTCTACCACTGGCGCATGGTGCCAGGGTCAACTGCGGCAGACATCTCCGCCAAGGGCGGCCCCTGGCATGAATCCTCCCGTCAGGCCTTGCGCGCTGCTATTGCCCGGCGACACTGGCAGGCCGAAGTGATGGACGGGTTACTCCCCGATACGTACAGGGTCAAGTTTGCTGTTGCTCCGACAGAGCACGTCACCATCATCATTCCCACCAAGGACAAAGTCGATTTTTTACGCGTCTGTATTGAGAGCATCCGCAAACACACCACCCATCCCAGTTATGAGATTCTCGTGATCAGCAACAACAGCGAGCAGGAGGAGACCTACGCCTACCTTGAATCCGGCATGCGAGACAAGAGCTTGCGATTTCTGCGCTATGATATGCCGTTCAACTA
>JBMDXC010000571.1:0-2263 GCA_048594805.1 Candidatus Entotheonellaceae bacterium
GATACCATTGGAGATGCTCTCGCCAATGCTGACGAGATAGTTATTCAGCGTCACTGTCCCTTCATAGAGCTGGGCATTTTCGAGGGCGACGGCAATTTGTGAGGAGAGGACCTGGAGCAGGTCTTCGTCTTCCTGTCCGAAAACTCCCTCCGCCTTGTTCATCGCCTGGGTCACGCCGATGATCGTGCCCACATGATTGCGCACTGGCGCACAGAGCATACTCCGCGTTCGAAAGCCAGTCACCCGGTCAACCGCCGGGTTGAAGCGTGGATCCGTATAGACATCTCGTACATTCAGCACCTGTCCTGTACGTACGACATACCCCGCCAGACCGGCGCTGCTTGGAAAGCGGATATCTATACCGGCAGCCCCCTCCGCCTGCTTGGACCACAGCTCCCCAGTCTGCGGGTCAAGCAGCAGCAACGAACTCCGTTCCGCGTGTAAGACCTCAGAAATTTTGGCCACCACTTTGGCAATCAAGGCATCCAGGTTC
Source organism: Candidatus Entotheonellaceae bacterium (assembly GCA_048594805.1). Classification (GTDB taxonomy): domain Bacteria; phylum Tectomicrobia; class Entotheonellia; order Entotheonellales; family Entotheonellaceae; genus SXND01. Next base: position 494 of record JBMDXC010000571.1, read on the forward strand.
AGCGTCTGCGTCACAGAGGTAGCCACGTCCAACAGGATAGCCATCTTCTCATGGCTGTTGACCATGTGTTGATAGAGGCGAAAATTCTCCACGGCTATAGCGGTCTGATATGTAAAGGCACGGAAGAGCGCTTCATCCTCCTGCGTAAACGCGCCCCCGTGCTTGTTGATGATCTCCACGACCCCAATGACCTCGCCCTGGAGATTCTTCACCGGCCCACATAACACGGAGTGGGTACGATAGCCTGTGCGGTGATCCATGGCAGGATTAAAGCGCGGGTCCTGATAGGCATCGGGGATGTTGACCAGTTGGACGTGCTGCGCCACCCAGCCGACAATCCCCGACCCCAGTGGCACACGCAACTCGCGACTGTCTTCACCCTGGGCAACTTTGGACCACAGCATTCCCCCGGCCACATCGAGGAGAAATAAGGACGCACGATCAGCCTCCATGACCCGACTCGCCGTATGCACGACGCGTGCAATCAGGCCCTCGACGCTCATCCGGAGGTGCAAAATTTCCGACATGTCCAGGAAGCTGGAGAGGTGCTGCAAGGAACGCTCGACCGTGCGGGCACGGTGCACCACTTCCTGCACGTGGAAGTTGGACCGACGCAGGCGTCTAGCCACCAGATCGAGTAAATTCTTCGCCAGGCGCGTGGTCACTTCTAAGATGCGCTGCAGGTCTGTGTAATAGAGCTCCAGGACCTCCATATCCTCGCTCGCGCGCACTGAGGCAGAGCGTCTGCCATCGGAAAAATATCCGAGTTCCCCAAGGCATTCTCCAGGCCCAACCGTGGACAGCAGCACCTCTTCGCCCTCGTCACGCTGAAACACCACCGCATGCCCTGAAGCGACAATAAAACAACGATCCCCAATGTCATCCTGGCGGATAAACTCTTCGCTTGCGGGGATACTGCGCTCCTGCACGAACTCGCAGAGCGCTTCGAGCTCGTGCCTCTCGATCCCGGCAAAGACCGCACACTGGCGCAGACGATCCAGCCTTTGGGCACAGAGTGCAGCCCAGAGCGTGTCAGGGCTCATCAGCTGCAATTCCAGGAGGAGTTCTCCAAGCCTTTTACGGAGTCCTCGAGCAGCCCAGTGCTGTTGCCATGCCAGGGCTTGGTCCAGCAGCGCGGGGTCACATCCCAGGTAGACACCAAGTTTCTCGACGCTGTGCAGCTCCGGAGTATGCCCAGTCATAGCCAGGTCCTCCATGGCAGTCCTCCTCGCCTTACTTTTTCGCCTCCTGTATCAGCCGCCAGATCTTTTCTGGCTTGAAGGGCATCTCCAGATGCGTGACACCAAAGGGCGCCAGGGCATCGATGATCGCGTTTGCGACCGCCGGACCAGCGCCGATGGTCCCGGCTTCACCGCAGCCTTTAGCGCCGAGAGGATTGACTGGAGTCGGCGTGACGGTACGGTCGGTTTCTAGGGTAGGCACCATGGGCGCCTTGGGCATGGCGTAATCCATGAGGCTCCCCGTGAGCAACTGGCCATTCTCATCGTAGACGATCTCTTCGTAGAGGGTCTGCGCCAGCCCCTGCGCCACCCCGCCGTGCACCTGGCCATCAACGATGAGCGGATTCACGACATTGCCGCAATCATCCACAGCTACAAAACGTTTAATCTCATATTCACCGGTGTCAGGATCGATTTCGACCACACAAATATGCGTGCCAAAAGGGAAGGTGGCATTGCCGGGCTCGAAGCGACTCGTTGCCTCCAGGCCAGGCTCGAGATTGGCCGGCACCCCGCCCATGGCCATCCA
>JBMDXC010000572.1:0-2660 GCA_048594805.1 Candidatus Entotheonellaceae bacterium
ATCACGCAGCTCCCCGACGGGCTGGCGCATCTCTGCGCCCAACGTGGGGTGCGGCTGGTGCAGGCACGGGCCACGTTCACCGGGATTGACACGGTGCATCTGGCCGGTGCTGAAACGCATCGTATCACGTTTCAACATGGCGTTCTTGCGACGGGCTCGCGACCCATCCCGTTGCCTGGCACAACATTGACCGACCGCATTATGGATGCTAGCAAAGCCCTGGAGCTGGAAGACATGCCCAAAAGATTACTGGTCATTGGTGGGGGCTATGTTGGCCTCGAACTGGGGCAGCTATATGCCCGCCTGGGCAGCGAGGTGACGCTCGTGGAGATGGCGGACCGCCTGCTTCCGCAAGCAGATGCCGATTTGGTGCAGCCATTGGCACGCTGGGTGCAGGATCTCTTTGCTGGCGTGTACCTCAAGACCACAGTGGCAGCCCTGGAGCAGAAGAAGGTCACAGTGCGGGCGACTTTTACAGGCGAGACGCCCCCGTCCCAGACCACCTATGATCGGGTGCTGGTGGCCATTCGCCGCCAACCGAGCACCGACAAGCTTGGCCTGCAGCAGGCTGGGGTGCAGCTTGATGCGCAGGGCTATGTGGTCGTTGATAAGCAACGACGCACGACCAACGCGCGCCTCTTCGCTATCGGGGATGCTGCGGGCGGTATGTTGCTGGCGCACAAAGCCATGCATGAGGGCAAAGTGGCCGCCGAGGTCATTGCTGGACACCGTGTGGCCTTCGATGCGCGCGCCATCCCGGCGGTGGTCTGCACGGACCCACAGATCGCCTGGTGTGGCCTGACCGAGCACGAGGCCACAGCGCAGCAGCGCCAGGTCAGGGGCGTGCGGTTTCCCTGGAAGGCCTCCGGTCGGGCTGTCACCATGGCGGCCACCGAGGATTTTACCAAAATCATTGTGGATGCGGCGTCACAGGGCGTGCTGGGTATGGGCGTGGTTGGGTAGCATGCCGAAGCGCTGATTGCTGAAGGGGTCCTGGCCGTGGAAATGGGGGCGATGGCGCAAGACATAGCGCTGACCATCCATCCGCATCCGACCCTCTCCGAAACCGTCGGAGAGGCTGCCGAAATCTTCTTCGGCAGCGCCACGCATGTCTTGCCGCGGGAGGCGTAGCTCCCCAGCCTCTCTCCCTCACATGCCCCAGGCCATAAACATTGGCCTGGCGTTCCTGCGGTGGCTAGCTGCCTGGCCAGAACGGCACAGGCCAGACATGACTGCCTTAGCATCGCATAACCGGGTATACTCCCCTCTTAGAGCAATTCCTGTGCCAGCCCTACCTCCTTCTGCAACAGAGGAGTGGGATGTGTGCAGAGCACAGAGAGTAAAGGGGCACAACAAGGGATGGCGCATTGTTTGGAGTTAAAGATGAATTTTAAAGACCCTTGTCTCGCGCTAATGCTCACATGCATCGCACGGATGCCACATCAAAAATGCCTTCCCCCTCTTCTGTTTCATCCACAATTTCTCGCCTGGGTACAGCCTGAAAGAGGCGAGGAGATGATGGCATTGTATCAGCAAGCTGTAGATAAGCACTTTACATGTCCATTACGTGATATCGCGCAGGGGCATAAACCTACAGACGCTGAGATGCGCATGCTTGTGAGAACCTTACAGATGGACAGGGTCCAAACTGCTATTATTCCCGTTACACAAAAGAGCAGTGCAGAACACATAGTCAAAGAGCGGCTGCACATTCTGCAAACAATCTGGCAGTCTTTTTCACATTGGTGGCTGCAGTATTTGCAGGTGTACAGGATTGAGGATATTCCCGTTGATACGCTCTGGCGTTTTTATATTCCATTCAGCCAATGGATTGTTGGACAAAAAAGGGCTTTAAGACCTGACGATGTGTATGTCATCGGTATTTACGGCAGTCAAGGCCGCGGCAAAACCGTCACGGCGCAGGCGCTCGTCGCAGTATTAAATCATCTGCTCGAGCAGGCCATTGACGGTCAAGCAGTGACGTGCTCCATTGATGATTATTATTTGAGCAAAGCCAGGCGTGAAGCACTGCGGCCGCTCGGTTATGATGCTGGTCCGGGCGTCTCAAATCGTGGGCCTGCCGGCACGCATGATACCCAGTGGCTATTGCGTAATCTGCACGAATTTCGCAACAGTACGCCTACCTCAACAACGGCAGTTGGCAACTTTCAAAAACAGCTGGACGAGCAGCCGCAGGAGCCGCGTATTATCCATGGTAAAGTGGGTGTTTTTATCCTTGAGGGATGGTTTGTAGGGGCAAATACGGATTTTGATATCAGGCACATCCCCGAAGGATTCCAGAGGACCGTCGCACAGTATTTACAAAGAGATTATAAAACGATCTTTGATCGCCTCGATGCCTTGTGGGCTTTTGATACCCCTTCGGCGGAGGAAATTCTCCGTAACCGAGAGCAGCAGGAGCAGTTACTCGAGCAGAGCCAGGGCAAACGTGGTATGAGCCCTGCGCAAATCCGATCTTTTGTCCGCTATTTTTATGAACAGACGTGGACTCCTGGCGTCACCAGTCCCATCCCTCAGCCCAAGGATATTACCTTCCTCGGGACCATATATCCGAACCGTAGGATCCGCCTGATTGAACGTGGGGGCCGCCCTATTGGCGCCGCTTTCCCTTCTACGAGTACCGCTGTCTCATAGCGAGA
>JBMDXC010000573.1:0-8034 GCA_048594805.1 Candidatus Entotheonellaceae bacterium
AGCTCCAGTCGCTACAGCCTGGGTGGGCAGGACGCGGGTGCGCGAGGTGAGGCCCGGCAGGCCGAGCAGGGCCGGGTTGACAGTGCCTTCGTTGCCGGCCAGGAAGGGATTACTGGGGCCCTGGACGTACTTGCGGCCGGCATGCTCGGCCAGTTCTTCCGTCTCATCGACGTGGACTTTCCAGAGATAGCCAATGTTCTGGGGGCCCGACTCGTATCCTAACTCGGCTGCAGTGTCGTGATAGAGTTGAAAAGCCTGACGAGTCGGTTCCATTTCAGTGGCTAGCATAATGTACGGGATGCGCTTTTGCGCGGCCCACAGCAAGGAGTCACGGCTCACCACACCTGGCAGCCAGATGGGCGGATGTGGCCTTTGATACGGGCGCACCCAGGGATTCACGTGGCGAAAGTGGAAATGTTTGCCTTCCCAGCGGAAGGGGCCCGGGGTCGTCCAGGCCTTCACGACAAACTCGTGCGCCTCCTGGAAACGCTCCCAGTTGTAGTGCGGTGGGATGTTGTGCGCGACGCTCTCGCGTCCGGTGCCGCGCACCCAGCCAGAGACCAGGCGGCCACGTGAGATCAGGTCGATCATGGCTAATTGCTCGACGAGCCAGAGCGGGTCATCCCAGATCGGTAAAATGTTGCCCAGCAACACAATCTTGGCACGTGTGGTCATGCGCGCCAGGATCGAGGCTTCAACATTCATGGCGCCCCCCATGCAAAAGGGCGTGCCGTGGTGTTCATTGAGCATCAAGCCGTCGAAGCCCATTTCTTCGGCATAGATCTTCTCATCGAGATAGCGGTTGTACAGTTCTGCTCCCAGTTCTGGGTTGTAAATGTCATTGCTGACGGTCAAGTCCATAATGGGCTTGCCTGTGGCCCCAAAGTAGCCCGATTGAGGATCCTGGTATGGCCGTTCGGTAAAGTACCCTATAAACATCGCCAGTCGCTCCTTCTGGTTTACAGGTCCGCAGATCCTGCCACGGGGGTGGTCGCCTGGGTGTGCTGAACATACAGGATTATAGCACCGCCCCTTCTCGTACACGAGACCGATCATCGACGCACCTATGGTGACAGATATTTTGCTCCCACTAGGAGTTTTTGCGACAGTAAAGCCTGGCAGTGTTGTTCGGTAGACTGCGTGACGCGCCACTCTTTCCTGGGGCGGCGCACGCCTCGTTCCTCGTTCAGGAGCTGCCTGTGCACTTATTGATCACGCCGGATGTAGCTGACCAGGATCGCCGACGTGCCTGGCTCAGCGCGCAACTCGCTACGCCTGTCACGTTGATATGGACTGAAAATCGGTCGTCGATACTTTCCGCCCGCGGCAATGCTCAGACGGGGTATCAGGTGCGCTTGCACCACAGGTTTCGGCAGGCGCCTGATGGGGTCTGGTGCGCCCTGGTGGCGTATCTGCGCAACGCTGATGCCACTGCCTCGCGTATCATACGGGCGTATATACGGCAACCACAGCCCTCGCTGGCCGACCTCCAGCCACCACTGCAACGTCCCAGCCTGCGGCAACCACAGGGGCGCTATTTTGACCTGGAAGCGATCTATGATGAGATCAATCAACACTATTTCATCAATTGTGTGCAGGCGCACATTACCTGGAGTCGGCGACCGCCACAGCGCAAGCGCCGGTCCATACGCTTTGGTTCCTATTACGAGCGTGATCGGTTGATTCGCATTCACTGCCTGCTGGACCAGGCCTTTGTGCCCCGCTACGTCGTCGAAAATGTGGTCTTCCATGAGATGCTGCACCAGCTCATTCCGCGTCAGTATCTGAACGGGCGCTGGTCTGCCCATCCCCCAGAATTTCGCCGTCAGGAGCGCCGTTTCCTGCATTACCAGCAGGCGGAACAGTGGCAACGCCAACACCTCGGGCGTCTGCTACGCGGCTAAGTGCTGCGCACGGCTACTGCGTAGGGCTCATTCCCCCGCCAGTGTGGCGAGGTACTAAGAGCCTCAGTGCTACAGAGGAGGATAGCCTATGATCGCCAATCCAGTCTCATGGCCAAACGGTGCCCGCTGTGCGGTGGCCTTTACCTTTGATATGGACGCTGACAGCATTTTGCATCTGGCGCACCACACCTCAGCGGACACGCGGCTCGCGGCGATGTCTATGCTACGCTATGGACCAGAGATTGCGGTACCTCGACTGGTGGAACTCTATAAGCGCTTTGACATGCACCAGACCTTTTTTCTGCCGGCCTGGTGTATGGAGCGCTATCCCGCCGCCGTGGACGTGATCTTACAAGGCGGGCACGAGATCGCCCACCATGGCTATTTACACGAGCATCCGAACGAGCTGCCCTCTGAGGAGGAACTCTACTGGCTGCAGCGGGGTATCGACGTCTTCGTTACCATGACTGGAGAGCGCCCGCGGGGCTTTCGCGCCCCAACCTATAAATTCTCACGCCACACCTTGACCCATCTCGTCAACGAAGGTTTCGTGTACGACGCTTCGTTGATGGGCGACGATGTGCCATATCTGCTCGAAAATGCCACGGGGCGGGTGGTGGAGCTGCCGAGCCATTATGCCCTCGATGATTGGCCGCATTTCATGGCGTCGCGCGACTTCAATTACTTCATGAGCATCAAACCACCACGCCAGGCAATGGAAGTCTATGCCGCCGAGTTCGATGCCATGTGGGAATACGGCGGCCTGTGGATTGCCGTATGGCACCCATTCTTGAGCGGGCGCCTGGCGCGCTGTGTTGCCATTGCCGAACTGATCGAATACATGCACAAGAAAGGCCAGGTCTGGTTTGCCCGCCTGGACGAGATCGCCGCCTACGTCCAGCAGCTCACCCAGGCAGGGACGTGGACGCCTCGGGTAGACCGCTTGCCGTATTATCCTGGACCAATCCCGGAGCTTGGCGAGGCAGAACCCACGCTGGCCCGCTGAGAGCGGGCCTGAAAAATCGGTATGGGTCAGTTCTGCACCTACCTCTGGCAGAGACGCGGGAACGCGGGGAAATGCCACTGGTGAGGTGTTTGCATCGCCGTGTCACTGCGTCGCCCCATCGCTGCGTCAGTTCTATGTCATCGCTACAGTCTCGACCGAGACCAACAGGTCTTCGAGAGGTAGGCACGGTAAGGGCACGCCCGTTGAGGCACCTGCTGGTTCGCTATAAAACGACGAACGATAACGCTGGTTTGTCACGATGGTCTCAGGATCCGCCTGGCCCCGATAAAAACTGTTCTGCTTGACCATATCGTCCAGGGTGAGCCCGAATGATGCCAACACCGTGCGCGTCGACTCCATGACCCGGCGCGTTTGCTCCAGGAGATCGCCAGGCGCGATCAGCCGGCCCTGGACATCGAGGGCCACCTGCTGGCCGACGAATACACAATCGTTGCATTGCAGGCCGATGGCTGAAGGCAAAGCCATGGGCCATTGCCAGGCGTCGTGGAGCTGGGCATACGTACGTGCCAGCCGATGTCCATCGGCACTGCGCATGGCCCAGGCGTCCACCCGTGTCATGTCACCGGACGGCAGACTGGGCGTTGGCAACGCGCTCACTGTGGGACCCGGCGCTGTGAAGTAGGCTGCCCGTTGGCGTGCCACCGGTTCCAACGTGGCACGCGTGCCGTCTCCTCTGTACCACGTGCCCAGCTTGACGGTGTCGTCGAGGTCCGCACCCAGTGCAGCGAGAACCTGCGCCACATGCTCCATGGCGACGACCGTCTGCGCCACAAGATCCTGGGGATACTGGTGCCTACCATCTGCTGCCCGACTCCCCTGGGCGGATGTCCAGATGTGCTCGCCACAGCGCACCCCGTGGCTGAATGGCGGCGGCAACGCTGCTAGAGTTGGAGGGTTGGCGGTCATTCTTGGGAGCCGTTCCCCGTCCTTACCGAGCATTGCAATAGCCTCAATCTCTACCATCATCCCAGGCAACGCCAGACAGGGCAGCGGCACCAGGGTAACGGCCGGCCCGCCTCCGTCTGGCGCACCGCCGTGTGCCAGGACGTGCCGTCCGATGTCAGCAAGAAAGGCGGTTTCGTCCATACTGCCGTCGGTGGCATAAAACGCCACCAGCTTGACGACATTGGCCAGCGCTGCCCCAAATTCCCGCAGGACCGTGTCGATGTGTCGAATGACCACAGCCGTCTGGGTAGCCAAATCAAAGGCGTGCCAAGGCTCGCCAGTGGACGCCTTGTCGACCTGCCCTCCCACAAAAGCCATCTCGCCGGCGCGCACGCCGTGCTTAAAAGCCAGATGCTGATACCAATCCCAGTGGCCCTGGGGCCACGCGTAGCTGCGGGTGGGCATAGTTACTACCTCAGGTGGATGCGCTCTCTGGCGGCTATTGTAAGAGGCACTCTGTGGCACCGTCAAGTGCAGCACTCCTCTCGCCGCGGCCAGGGCGAGGGCGGGAGCACGGACAGTGTCGTACGCCACCTGTGCAGAGCTTTGTGGTACACTGTGCTGACAGCCTTACGAGCCGCTGCGAGAGGACGACGGGCCATGAGTATGATGTTCCCTGGGATGGATCCGTATTTGGAACACCCGCAGGTCTGGCCGGATGTCCATGCCAGCTTCATCGTGTATCTACGTGAATATCTGCGTCCCCTCCTGGGACCACGTTACATCATTGCCATTGAAACACGTGTCTTCGTGGAAGGACCTGTGACCGACCATCCGATTATTCCTGATGCGTCCGTCAGGCCAACCAGACCAGAGACATCAGATGAGACCGTCGCGCTGTTGGAGGCCGACCCGGCCGTAGAAGTCCAGGTACTCCTGCTCGAAGTCGAGGAGACGTATCTGACGATTCGTGACCGCCAGTCCGGCCAACGTATTGTGACGGTGCTTGAAGTCGTGAACCCTACCAACAAATACGCTGGCCCAGGTCGGGAATCATATGTGGCCAAGCAGACTGAAGTACGGCGGTGTGCTACCCATCTTGTCGAAATTGATCTGCTCCGCACCGGTCCGCATGTCGTGGCCGTCCCCAAATGGGTCGCCCGCCAGCATGGGCCGTATGACTACCTGGTGTGTGTGAATCGTGCCGAAGGCTTGCGTGACCGGTTCTCGTTGTACCCACGCCGGCTGCGCGAACGGCTCCCGCGCATACGCCTCCCGCTGGCGGCGCCCGATTCCGACATTGTGCTCGATATCCAGGCCGTACTGGCACGAACCTACGATGCTGGCGGCTATGCGGAGCGCCTGAACGACGCTGCGCCCTACGTCCCTCCCCTCACCCCTGCAGACCAAGCCTGGGCTGATACTATTATCTGCCACGCAGGGGAATAATAAGACGAGAGCAAGGGACTCCTTTGCGCCCTGCAATAAGGCAAAGCCAACGGACGTTACCCGTGGCTTTGATGGCACAAGGTCGGGCTTGTGCACTGTCTCAGTCAGGGAAGATAGAGGCGTCCGGTCCCGCGGTATTGCTCTACATCGAGGAGAACCTCCAATAAGCGGGTCGCCACACGCTCGGCATATTCACGACTGCTGAGCACCCGAGGCGGGGTCCCAATAGTCAACACTGGCAGGCTTGTGGGGGTATTGTTCCGTGCGATCACGGCCTCGAGCGCATCTATCCCGACTTTATTCCGATTGCCTGTAATCAGGATGATCTGCTGCGTTTGACAGAATTGCCATAGCGCTGCATCTGGCGTGTTCTCGGGCAGTCCCAGACTCGCAAATGATTCGACACGCATGGCCAGCCCGTGCCAGACTTCATACCATGCCGCAGAAGTGAGCAGACGCAGCAACGCCCGCACCTGGCCTTCGATATCATGATCCGCCAAGATCGCTGGCATGCGCGTCCTCGTTCTGATGGCGTGCCCTGATCTCGGCAAGTTTGGCCTGCAGCTTCTCACGACTGCGGGCGAGTTTGGCCTGTACCTCGGGTGAGTACTGGACCTGGCTGTGGCGGGCGAGGATCTGCTTATAGTCTGCCATGACCTCTGCGTAATGGGCCTCGATGTACTGAATGGCGGCCTGGATATCGTCTGGAAGGAGGCGGAACAAGCCAGCAATTTGATCGTAGCGCCAGCCCTCTTGTAAGTAATCCATCACATCATAGACGGTAATACGAGTCCCTTCAATTTCTGGCCCGCGACCGCGATCGATAATTTTAGCGCCCATAGTCTGCTCTCCTGATGATAGAACATATGCTCATATCCTACGCGATCTTGTCTCGCGTATGCAACAGCAAGGAGAGTGTGATATAATACAGAGCGAAAGGACTTCTCACCGAGCATTACTGATGTCGCATAGATCCTTTTATACTAAATACATCCTTGAACTGTCGCCAAAATCATGTAGTAACGCCAAGGGGAAACATAGTATGATAGAAGGGCTTAAAGGGTTGGAGCGCACAGGCAGTCAGCTCCGATGTGAGGAGTGCCCTTATGGCCTTTGTCCCTCAGTACACATACGACATTTTCGTGAGCTATGCGCATGTTGATGACCTGCCCGAGCCTGTAACTCAAGACGGCTGGGTGACCACCTTAGTGCAGGGGCTTAAAAGGCGCTTAGCGCAGAAATTGGGCCGCAATGACGCTTTTACCTTATGGATGGACCGTGAGTTAGCCGGGAATGTCCCCATCACACCTGAGATTATCCACACGCTCCAGCACAGTGCCACACTGCTGCTGATCTTATCCCCAGGCTACCTGGCGTCAACGTGGTGTCAGCAGGAGATGTAGGCCTTTCTACATACCCTCAGGGAGCGAGCCCATGCTGGCTCCAGCGTATTCGTTGTCGAACGAGCGGAGCTTGGCGAGGACGGACGACCGCTAGAGTTGCAAGAGCTGCTTGGGTATCGATTTTGGGTGGCGGATCGCGAAGGCAGGCCACCACGCATCTTAGGGGATCCGAGACCACATCCTGATGACGTACGGTATTACGATCGCCTGAACGATCTGAGTTGCGATCTGGCAGAGACGCTGCAACGCCTGAAACGCGCTACTACGAGCCAGACGACCGCGGCGCCAGCGACTGCAATCAGCGTGTCTATCTCCGAGATACGCCCAACCGTCTTTCTTGCCGAAGCGACGGATGACCTCGATGCCCAACGCGATGCCGTACAACGTTACCTCGAGCAGGCCGGGGTGCGTGTCTTACCAGAAACACTGTACTCGCGAACACCAGCAGCCTTCCAACAGGCTCTGGACAGCGACCTGGCCCAGAGCACCCTTTTCGTGCAGCTGCTCAGCGGTGTGCTGGGGAAAAAGCCACCAGACCTGCCACAAGGCTATGTGCGCTTGCAATGCGAACGCGCCCGGGCCTTAGACATACCCATGCTGCAATGGCGCAGCCCTGAATTAGACTGCACCACCATACAGGACGCAGAGCACCGAGCGCTGCTAGAGGGTGAGACAGTCCTGGCGACGCGTCTGGAAGAACTGAAGCTCACGATTGTCCAGCGCGCCTGTCGCCCACCTGCGCCATCACCTACGAAGCCTATCAATGCCCTGGTCTTTGTAAATGCCGAGGCAGAAGACGATGCTCTGGCACAGGAGGTGGGAGCATTCCTGGCTCGCAATGGCGTCGCGAGTGTTTTTCCTCTGCGCGGCGGGCAGCCCTCTGAGGTACGGCAGGATTTAGAGCACAACCTGCTCTACTGTGATGGCATCATTGTCGTGTATGGCAGCATTCCCTTACTATGGGTGCGCCAGCAATTGGTGTATTGCCTCAAGCAGGCTTTCAGACGAGATCAACCCCTCAAAGTCTTTGCCGTGTATGAGGGGCCACCAGAGCCCAAAACCCCTTGAAGTGTCACCATACCACATCTCCATATTGTCCACAGCTCCCACGGCTTGAATGAACATGATCTCCAAACTCTCCTCGCCAGCCTGAGGGGATGAGGTGCCTATGGACATCCCCCCGTCTCTGCTCGGCCATGCGCCGTATCCTGGTCTGCGCCCGTTTCGCTCTGATGAAACAGGCATTTTCTTTGGGCGCGAGGCCCAGGTTGACGCACTCCTGGACAAACTCGACCATTCCCGCTTCCTGGCGGTGATAGGCCCGTCGGGCTGTGGGAAATCCTCCCTGGTGCGCGCTGGGATGATT
>JBMDXC010000574.1:0-3131 GCA_048594805.1 Candidatus Entotheonellaceae bacterium
ATTGAAGGCCCTAATACCCCACCTCTCTCGGCGATGTGACATCCAGGTCTGTTTGTAGTCATCGTCGCCTGTGAGATAATCAACCTCCCGCACTTTATCAATGTCAATGACGTGCTCCATGAGCCGAGCCGTCAAAATTGACCCAATCGAGAGATGTGCCCAACGCTCGTCATACGCCAGTTTGTATATCGAGGCAGTCCCCTCATTGACGATCCACAGTTGCGCCGCCACAGGCACATCCTCGACATACGCTAGCCCCAGACGCAGCCACCCCGCGGCGGCACATGTATAGATCAGTCCCCGTATAAACACGGGATATGGTTCGGGCACTTTCCAGCTCACACTATATACTTTTTCGTACGCCTCGACGGCAGCCGCCAAATCGTTACCACCCGTGATGATCTCGAGGCGTGCCCCCGCCTGTTTCTCCCATTTTGTGCTCTTCCTTTTCAGCGTGTTCTTCATGGTAGACGGCAGCGTTTCGGAGTATTCCTTGTACGATCGTCCATTGACCTGCAAATACCAATTCCCAAAACAGAAGTACGTCTGCACGATCATGCCACAGTTTCGCAAAGAGTCCACCAAAGCTGCATAGCAGGGAGTTTCAATGTCAAGCGGATGACAATCAATAACGTGCCACGCTGGTGTGTCAGAGCATATAGCACCCACAAGATGTTGCATGATATCAGGTATGCTGTACGGCGAATTCCCCACAACTGGCCCAAACAACGAGGAATAATAATTGGACAATCCTGACAACTGATAGGAACGCAACCTACCTGATGAGGCATTCTTGTACTGCATTACCAGGGCGGCTATAGGAGTTTGGGCCACATCATTCGTTACAACACCGTAGATACGTACTACATCATCGTTCTCGAGAACTGCTGCAGCCAAATTTTTGAACCATGGCATACTATAAAAAAGACTTTTGCAGCATGATTCTTCGAAAAGACAGATGTAGCCTGGAGGCAAACTATCAAATCCTGTGTATGTATGAACACGTAATTTCGTGGCATTGTGCTGAATCGTATACTGTGTTCTATGCATAGAGTAGCCCAGAGAGGTCAAAAAATCCTGCGATGTGCTGGCTGCCGACAACCAGGACCTTAGTTCGCAGCAGTCTCCATCTTCTATGGTCATAATATGCCGCGCACCGCTTCCCACATGTTTTGTATCACCTGTCTCCCGAACAGGAACATCACTATCCCGTATGGCACTGCTCCTGGACCCGTTGTACCGCCTCAACACATGCAGCTACTTACGACCTCAACACCCTTCACGACGTCGGAGCGCCGGATAGTCCGGCTTACCGCTAGGGGTCTTGGGCAATGCCTCAAGCACTTCTAAAGCCTTCGGCACCATATAGCGGGGCATTTTGTCGGCACAGAAGGCGAGTAGCGCCTCTGGCATGAGGGCTTCTCCTTCGCGTGGAACCACAAAGGCCTTCACGGCTTGTCCCAATACCTCGTCAGGGACACCAATCACTGCGGCACCCCGTATTTTGCCACTTTGAAAGAGTACTGCTTCAACCTCAGTGGGGCTGATACGGAACCCGGAGGACTTAATCATCGTGTCGCGGCGACCGACAAAATAGAGGAAACCTTCTTCGTCCATCTTCACAAGATCACCGGAGTAGCAGACTTTCTCATCGCTCCCGAGCTCCGGGGGGAGAAAAGGATGCGGCCGCAGGACCTGCGCTGTCAAGGCTGGCTGTCCCCAATAGCCCATGGAGACCGTTGGGCCACGATGGACCAATTCACCAATCGCTCCAGGCTTACAGAGTTGGCCCTCGTCGCTGACTACCAGAATTTCTGTATTGGGAATAGCCTTGCCCATAGAGGTAGGGCGACGCTCTAACTCTTCAGGCGGCAAGTACGTAGATCGAAAAGCCTCGGTCAACCCATACATCAGGAAGATTTTCGTCGTCGGTAGGAGCCGACGCAGTGTGGCTAATACAGGCTGTGGCATGGCGCCACCCGTATTGGTAATGTAACGCAAGTGAGGCAACTGGTGCTGGTACAGCGATGAACTGGGTTGCGCAAGGAGGCTCCAGAGCGTCGGCACGCCAGCCAGGCCGGTGATCCGTTCTTGCAAGAGTATCTGGACGATCTCACGGGCAAAGACAAAATTGATCAATACGAGTGTGCCGCCTTGCTGGAAGGCGGTCATGAGCTGATTCATCCCAGCATCGAAACTAAACGGTAATACCGCTAGAATACGCTCAGCCGCAGTGATCCCAAGGTATGTGGAAACAATGGAACTCCCCGCCATCACTTGCGCATGGCTGAGCATCACGCCTTTGGGTTTGCCTGTCGAGCCCGAGGTATACAGAATCGCCACCAGGTCTTTTTCAATGCTAACCTCATGCCATGTGCACGGAGGGGTCGTCTGACAGAATGTTTCGAAGCTATGCATGGGCAAGGCAACGTCTGGCGTCTCTGTCTCCTGGAGTACCACCACAAATTCTAACGATGGAATGTCTGGCAGTACCTTTTCCAAAGTAGCCAGCTTGCCTGTAGTGGTTATAAGCCCCTTCATACGACAGTCTTGCGCGATATGGGCTACCTGGTCTGGAAATAACAGATGGTTTATAGGAACAAAGACGCCACCTGCCTGCGCAATACCAAAAATAGACAATACCTGCGGTATAGAGGGATCAAGATAAATGCCCAGACGATCTCCCCGTTGCAGGCCAGCCTCTCGCAGGCCACAGGCTAATCCTGCTACCTGGCTGGCAACTGCACCATAGGTGAGTCGCTGCTCACCATGCACGAGTGCTTCTTTCTCAGGAAATTGCATAGTATTTGTACGCAACATATGATGGAGCAAAAAATCCATACTTCTTCCTCCGAACTTCTTACCTATCTAAGAGCCATAAATTTTGATGACTTTATGATTTTAATATGCTGAAGAATCATGACATCTTCTTTGCACAAAAGCCGCTATACATTCAATAGACTGAAAATTTTCAGGCATGAGGTCATCGTCATTTAATATAATGTGAAACTCATGCTCTAGAAACGTAACAACTTCTAAAATACCCAAAGAATCCAATATACCATTTTCCAATAAAGGATCAGTGTCAATAATTTTTCGCTTTCTTGCTAAAGGGACGTGTTCCCAGATGA
>JBMDXC010000575.1:0-14649 GCA_048594805.1 Candidatus Entotheonellaceae bacterium
ACATCCCCAGTAGACAAATGCTGATAGAAAGTGCCTTTTTTGCTGACAACCTCGCCCGCAGCTGATATAAGGTTGCTTCTTAAGCATGAAGCAGTACCGCATACTTCCCCTGACGTGTTTGTCTCTTACAGAGGCCCTGCGGGCAGGGACTCGCGGTTCCTGTCAAGCAGATGCTGGCAGCCGCGCCCGGGCTGCTCACCCTGCACATGGCGGTTCCTGCACTTCGGTCAACACACGGGCCAGGAACGCGAGCAACTCCTCTGGCGAGTGGAAGCGCAGTACCTGGCCCGAGTTCAGATGCTCAACGCGGCCTTCCCAGGACAGTGGTGCGTCCGTATACGGAGCGCGAAACTGGACCATAAAGGCCCGATTGCTCGGTAGAGAGGGTTGCGGATGAGGCATACTGGACTCCGTGATGCCATGTGGGCTCATCGTGTCGTAAGCATTGCCGTCTATGGTGGGAAGAAGATAGCACGAGCTACCTGTTCAAGGGAACGGCCGAGGCGTTCAACTTTGCTGCAGTTGCGGCACTGCGGCGTTCAAAGACTGTTCATGCTGAGGTGAACGGGTGTCCTATGGCACAGGAGTATCACATCACCTTTGGCCCCTTCCGTCTTGAGACTATCCAGACCCGCCTCTGGTGTGGGGAACAGGCGATCACGCTGCGGCCACGGACCCTCGCGATGTTGCGGTACTTCGCGGAGCACCCTGGTCGTCTGGTGACAAGGCTGAGTTGCGTCAGCACGTCTGGGGGGGGACGCATGTGACCGATGTTGGACGTGTTGGGGCAACTGGGCCGTGGGCCACAGGGGGAGGAGATCCGCATGGTGCTGCGGCGGTATGCGCCTCTGTGGCTGGTGCAACTCCCGGGGCTGGTGGGCGCTACCGAACTGGAGCGTGTGCAGCGCCAGGTGCAGGGGGTGATGCAGACGCGTATGGTGCGCGAATTGGCCGACGCGCTCGCCGTGCTGACGGCCGACAGACCCCTGGTGCTGGTGCTCGAAGACCTGCACTGGAGCGATCAGTCCACGGTCGAGGTGCTGCCCTACCTGGCGCAGCGGCGGGAGTCAGCGCGGCGGCTGGTGCTCGGGACCTATCGCCCGGTCGAGACGGTGGTGCGGGCGCATCCGCTGCGGGGCATGGTGCAAGAGCTGTGTGGGCGTGGGCAGGGGGTCGAATTGCGTCTGGAATTGCTGCCTGCCGAGGACGGGGCGGCGTATGTGGCCGGGCGGCTTGGGGGGCCAGTCACTCCCGCGCTTGCCGCCTTCATCCACGAGCGCACCGAGGGGAATGCGCTGTTCATGGTGAACATCGTCGAGCATCTGGTACAGCAGCGGTTGGCGGTGCGGCGGGATGGGCAGTGGGCACTGCGTGAAAAGACGGTTCCGGTGAGTCTCCCCGAGGGATTGCGACAGTTGCTGATACGGCGTATCGAGACCCTCGCGCCGGAGGGACGGCAGGTGCTGGAGACCGCCAGTGTGGTGGGCGAGGCGTTTGCGGTGGCGGCGGTGGCCGCGGGTGCGCAATATCCTATAGAGAACGTTGAGGCGGTGTGTGCAGCATTGGCGACGCAGGGGTAGGGGAGGGCAGGACGGCTGTCTCACTGATATCGCCAGGATAACATCATGCTGATAGTCATACCTGCACTACTGATTCAGGGCGCTTGTGCAAAAGCTGAGCGCCGAGATCAAAGTGCTACACAAGAAATGCTGAGGAACACGTCTTTGCACACCATGTAACCCCCTTTCCCCTGCTCTTCCTTGCCTCGCCTGCCCCTCTGGACTATGATGCTGCCAACATACCCAAGCGATACCGACAGCACGTGCGCCCGCGATGTACATCACAGGGAGGACAGATATGCGCTATCTCGTGACCGGCGGCACCGGTTTTATTGGGGCTTATGCCGTGCGTGCTTTGCTCGAAGCCGGGCATCAGGTCACCATCTTCGACTTGATGCCGAACCGTGAGTTTCTGGTTGACGTCCTCGGCGCTCCGCCAGGGGACAACGTGCGCGTAGTGGGCGGGGATGTGACTGATCTGGCATTTGTGCTGCGCACCATGCATGAGGCACAAGCGCAACGTGTCGTACACCTCGCCGCGACGCTGAGTATCAGTAGTGAGGCAAACCCGCTGCGCACCTTAAAGGTCAATTGCGAGGGTACCATCAACGTTTTCGAAGCTGCCCTGGCACTGGGTGTTACCAAAGTGGTGTGGGCCAGTTCCGTAGCGGTGTTTGGTGGGCCTGGACGCGGCGACGAACGCATTGCCAACAACGCCCATCATGCCCCGTTGGGACTCTATGGGGCGGTCAAATCAATGAATGAAAGCCTGGGGCGCCATTATAAGCGCCAGCGCGGTTTGGATAACGTTGGATTACGCTTTACGGCGGTGTATGGGTATGGGAAAGCGCTCACCATTCCGCGCGGTACGGGGGTGGATTTCATTACCGAGCTCTTAGAGAAACCGGCCGCTGGTGAGCCCGGTGTGATCAATAATGGCGATGATGTCCCTGATTGGCTGTACGCGGAAGACGTGGCGCGTGCCATCATCCTGGCGTCTGAGGCACCGCCCTGCGCGGAAGCGGGGCTGACGATTTGTGGTGAGGCGCGTCCTATGCAGGAGGCAGTAGCGTACGTGCGTCAACTGCTCCCACAGTCTGACATCCAGGTAAGCCCTGGACGCCAGTCCGGCCATATGCGCTACGATCCTTCCACCACCGAAGCGGTCATTGGCTACAGCCCGCAATTCTCCATGGAAGCAGGGTTCCGTCGTACCATTAACATGGTACGGGCCAAGCGCGGCTTGCCGGCGGTGTAGCTGTACACGTATGTCCTGATAAGGAGAAGACCCATGCCTGATGGACTGTCTACGATTTTGGAAACCACGCAGGCCGAACGGCTGGCGACAGGTTTTGGCTTTACGGAAGGGTCCCTGTGGGACCCCACCAATGGTTGTTACTACTTCGTCGACCTGCGGCGCAACCGACTGCACCGCATTACGCCCGGGAAGGAACCCGAGGTGGTGCGAGAAAATACGGGCGAAGGTAATGGCACGACGTTTGATTTGCAGGGCTGCATCATCATGTGCGAGGGCGGTAATCGCCGTATCACGCGTATGCATGCCGATGGACGTATCGAAGTCCTGATGGACCGCTTTGAGGGTAAACGTCTGAACCGCCCGAACGACGTGGTCTGCAAATCGGATGGCAGCATTTACTTTACCGATCCTGGCCTGCGGGTGCCCCTGGCACAACGGGAACTTCCCTACGCCGGAGTCTATCGCATCGCTCCTAATGGTGCGATCACGCTCATTGCCGACTTTGAGTATCCGAATGGTCTCGCATTCTCGCCCGACGAGCGCCGCCTTTACGTGGCAAATACCCGCTGGGCCGCCTATATCCACGTCCTCGACCTCGATGAGCAGGGAAACATGGTGCGCCGGCGCATCTTTGCGGACATGTCCTCGGACGAACCGGATGGGGTGCCCGATGGCATGAAAGTAGATGTAGAAGGCCGTGTCTACTGTACCGGCCCTGGCGGTACCTGGGTCTTCGCGCCGGATGGTACGCACATAGGGATCATTCGCACCCCGGAAATTCCTGCCAACCTGGCGTTTGGCGGCGCCGACAGGCGCACGCTCTTTTTCACCGCCCGCACGTCCGTGTACACGCTGCGCGCCAAAACACCGGGGGTGGCGCATCCCCGGTTTCGCACCTAGAAAGTACGCTTCCTCCGGGAGAGGGTAGGGTGAGAGGCTTTTCCCAACAGTTGGGGATGCCCTCTCACTCCATTACTTTCTTCGGCCGTCGGGACGCGCTGAGGATTTTCTTGCGTAGACGCATCGACCTGGGGGTAATTTCGACCAGCTCATCGTGATCGATAAACCCCAGGGCTTGCTCCAGATTCAGGGCGCGAATCGGCACCAGACGCAAGGCCTCGTCCGAACCGGCAGCGCGGATGTTGGTGAGTTTCTTTTCTCTGGTTACGTTCACGTCCAGGTCAGCGGGACGTGAGTTTTCACCACACAGCATACCTTCGTAGACCTGGGTGCCGGGATCGAGGAACAGGCGACCGCGTGGCTGCAAATGGTACAGGGCATAGGTCGTGGTCGTGCCCATGCGGTCGGCCACGAGCACGCCATTGCTGCGACTCGGGATCGGCCCTTGCCAGGGCACATAGCTATCGAACATTTGATGCATCATGCCAGTGCCGCGTGTGTCGGTGAGGAACTCACCGCGGTAGCCAATGAGACCACGGGTGGGCACGCGAAATTCCAGCCGCACCCGGCCATGGCCATCCGGCGTCATACGCACCATTTTGCCACGGCGCGTCCCGAGTTTCTGGGTCACCACGCCAAGATGCTCTTCAGGGCAGTCAATGATCACCACCTCGACCGGCTCATGCAGCACCCCACTGATGTCTTTGGTGACGATCTCCGGACGTGACACCTGCAGTTCATAGCCTTCGCGGCGCATCATCTCGATGAGAATGGCCAACTGCAGTTCGCCCCGCCCACACACGCGTAAATGTTCCGGATTCTCGGTCTCTTCGACCCGAATACCCATGTTGTGCTTGGCCTCTTTGAGGAGGCGCTCACGCACCTGCCGCGAGGTGACAAAGCGGCCCTCGCGGCCGGCAAAGGGCGAGGTGTTGACGCCAAAAACCATGGCCAGGGTCGGTTCGTCCACCTGGATAGGAGGGAGGGGTTGCGGATTGTCCGGGTCGGTGATGGTGGTGCCAATGGTGATATCTTCGACACCCGCTAAGGCGACGATGTCCCCGGCCCCGGCTTCTTGCACGGCCAGGCGTTTCAACCCTTCGAACGTGTACAGCTGGCTGATACGCGTGCTCTGGCGGCTGCCATCGCTCTGGCACAGCAAGACGGTATCACCCACACGCAGACGGCCATTGACGATACGGCCAATGGCCAGCTGCCCGACAAAATCGTTGTAATCCAACGTGCAGACAAGAAATTGTAAGGACTTATCCGGGTCGCCTTGAGGGGATGGAATCGTCTGGATAATAGTCTCAAACAAGGGCTGCAAGTCCGTGGAGGTTTCCGCAAGCGCCCGCTTGGCAATGCCCCGGCGAGCATCAGTGTACAGGACTGGGAATTCAAGTTGGGCCTCGCTCGCTCCGAGGTCGATAAACAACCCATATACCTCATCTAACACTTCACTGGTGCGGGCGTCGGGCCGGTCGATCTTGTTGATCACGACGATCGGGGTCAGTCCACGTTCGAGCGCCTTCATGAGCACGAAACGCGTTTGCGGCAGCGGCCCCTCACAGGCATCCACCAGCAACATGACCCCATCGACCAGTGTTAACGTGCGCTCGACTTCCCCACCAAAATCTGCGTGCCCAGGGGTATCAACGATGTTGATCTTCACGCTGCGGTACGTCACCGCGGTGTTTTTAGCCATGATGGTAATACCTTTCTCGCGCTCGAGATCGATATTGTCCATGACCCGTTCCTGGACGATTTCATTACTCCGAAAAATGCCGCTCTGCCAGAGCATGGCATCCACGAGCGAGGTCTTCCCGTGGTCCACGTGGGCAATCACAGCGATGTTGCGAATAGTATGTATAGACTGCATATCCTCAATAAATCTTTCTGATACTTATGAGCCAGAGGAGAGGAGGCCTCACCCCGCCATACTGGCAGGGCTAATCAGCCGTACGCATACCCCCGTCACTTTGGCGGGGGTATTAGCCCTACGCAGTAGCTAGGCGCAGCACTAGGGAATCCCGTGCTCCGCCTTGTATTCGTCCCAATGCTCTTTGAGCCATACAAAGTCTTGAAAATTCGTGCGCTGCAGGAAGGGGTTGGTGGTACGTTCGTGGCCGATAGTCGAGAAGGGCTGGGGACCGTAATCGTGACCAGGGTAGACTTCCACACTGTCATCGAGCTTCATGATGACGTCAAATAGGCTGTGGAATTGATTTTCCGTACTCGCCCCCCGAGAAAACGAGCCCCCAATACACCCCACGAACAGGGTATCACCGGTCATCAGCTTGCCGTTGACCAGTACACACATAGAGTCCAGATAATGTCCCGGCGTGAACAGGATCTCGATACGCTGCTTGCCGAGCTGGATGACATCACCGTGGTCTAACTTGATGTCCGGGTTGACGCGCGCCTCTTTGTAAGCCGCTAATTTTACGTCGCCTTTGTGGAAGACATCATTGCCAGCGACATGATCGTGGTGCGTATGGGTATTGAGAATATAAGCGACTCTGAGTCCGAGATCCTTGACACGCGCCTCGAGCTTGCTCGTGTCGTACCCAGGATCGACCACCGCACACAGGCGGCTCTCTTCATCGCCAATCAGGTAGCTGAAATTGCGATCGCCGCCGGCATCGATCTGTTCAAAAATCATGCTCTCCTCCTTCACACAGAGTCACCTTCAGACTGCGAAGCTCCGAGCTGGGGCTTATCGGCCATGATGTCCTGCAGCATGGCCTCGTAGAGCGACTCCATACCGCCTGGCAAGGTCTCGCGCAAGTAGTGAATCATGTGAATTTTAAAGCGGTCGTCGTGGACAGGGTATTGCTGCAGCAAGGTACGCGCCTGCGCGATGATTTGGGGGCTTTTGAACGCCAGCTTGCCTATATACAGGCCAGCCGTTGTGGGCTGAAGCTGTAACAAGACCTTGCGTGTATGGGTCCATTCCCTAGGCATATGGTCGTCCTCATGACCAGAAGAGAAAGTGCCGTGTGACATTGGCACCCGGCCACAGTATAGCACAGGTCTCGGGGGCCTCGCTGGGCTCGAACGCGCCCCATAAGGACAGACGTACTGCTCGGCCTTACTTACGCAGGACCACCGAGAAAAAATGATAAAAACCAACCACAATGCCGAGCATGGACCCCACGAGTAACAACCATGGGTCCGTGCCCCACTGTTGATCGGCCCAGTGGCCGAGCCACGCGCCGCCCCCAATAGCGACGACGAATGTCACCCCAAGGTCCAGATACGGACCCACTGCCTTCAGGCCTTCTGTCAGCCGTGATTTCTCAGACCGGGGTTTCGGTTGCTCAGCCATAACGACTCCCATGCATGTACGCCAGAGACAGCGCCAGCCAGGTACGCTCATGCATACATCTTACCGCCCCACATCCACTTCTGCCAACGCCTCCACGCCCGTGGGGAGATGGTTGGCAATGTTAGCGCCTGGCGATATGATAGTGCACACGCTTGTGTGGCCATGTTATGGCGCCTGTACTGCTAAGAGGAGGGACACTATGGAAATCGGAGCGATTTTTCCCCAGACAGAACTCAGTGCCGACCCTGGAGCCATACGCGATTTTGTCCAGGCTGTGGAAGCGATGGGCTACGCCAATCTCTTTGTCGCCGACCATGTCCTGGGGGCAGACACGCGGTTCCATCACCACCCTTCTCTGGCGAGCTATTCCTATAAAAGTGTGGTCCATGAACCGTTAACACTGTTGGGCTATATAGCCGCCCTCACCACCCGCATCACCCTGGCCACCGGGATTTTAATTCTCCCGCAACGACAGACAGCCTTGGTTGCCAAGCAAGCCGCAGAAATTGACGTGCTCAGTGGTGGCCGCTTGCGGCTCGGCATTGGTGTAGGCTGGAACCAGGTCGAATATGAAGCCCTGCACCAGGACTTCCACACCAGAGGACGCCGCAGCGCCGAGCAAATTGCCGTGCTACGGGCCTTGTGGACGCAGGAGGTGGTTGACTTCCACGGCCAGTGGCATCACATTACCCATGCCGGCTTGAATCCTCTGCCGGTGCAACGCCCTATCCCCATCTGGTTTGGGGTGGGTAGCAGTCAGAACCCGCAGCCCCCAGAGACTGTCCTGCGCCGGGTGGCGCGCCTCGCCGATGGCTGGTCCCCGAATATCCCTACCAACGCCGATGGCAAAGACATCGTGGCGCGAGTGCACCAATATGCCAAAGAGGCTGGACGTGACCCCGCCGCTCTGCCCCTGGAAGGGCGTGTGCGTATCGCCGGCAAGAGTCCAGCAGAGTGGGTTCACCTCGTACAGGCCTGGGTTGGTTTAGGCGCCACGCATATCATCGTCGAAACCCGCGGCGGCGGCCTGGTGTTTCCACACCAGCACCTCACAGCGCTGCGGCAGTTCCAAGAGGTGGTAGGCTCAGTGCCCGGATAACTCCTGCTGGCAAGACATCTCTAGACATGGTATGCCGACTCGTGTTGGCAGGCAATCGTCTGCATCGCCATGTGAGCAGGCTCACAGGCCCTCTGTGATTTGTGCCACAGGGGATAGGTGTAAAAGCATGCATGCTTTTGTTGCCCATGTTTGTTGCCTAAAATGAGGCATACTTTGCACAGCTGCTACTGGCCGTGGTCGCTCGTGAGGACTGCTCCTGATGCAACACAAGCTCCAAAGCAACGCGATTGAAAAGCAGTTGCCTTCTGCAGTCGCTGCGTGTACTGTATAGTGACATAAACCAGACGTCGCCTTTGCTATGCTTTTGTCCCACATTCCCACATAATGTGGTACTTTGGCGTTGAGTAGGTGCATTTCTAGCTCCCCTTATACTAGGACCAAGTGATACATAGAGCTAAAACACTTTACGAGTTAAGGAGAGGTAGGGGAGGTCCTATGACTGCTGAAGAGCTTCTCAAGGCCGGACATCTCTCAGCAGCCGTTGAGCAGCTGAATCAAGAGGTGAGGGCACGACCAACAGATATCCAGCGGCGTACCTTTCTCTTTGAGTTACTCTGCTTTGCTGGAGACTATCCACGAGCGGAACGGCAGTTGGACGTGCTTGGCCATCAAAGCGCCATGGCTGAGATAGGGGTGCAGGTGTACCGCCATATTCTGACTGCAGAACAGGCGCGTCAGCGGCTCTTCTCGGAGGGCATGCAGCCCAACTTCGTCTTTTCTCCACCATCCTACGTACATCTTCATCTTGAGGCGCTACACCAGCTCTGTAACCATCAGCCAGCACAGGCTTTGGCACTCCTGGAGCAAGCGCAGCATTCCCAGGCTTCCCTTAAAGGGAGCCTCGCGAGACAGCCCTTCACTGCGTGGCGCGACGGTGACGATCTGCTGGCGCCATTTCTTGAAGTTATTGTCCACGATAAGTATGTCTGGTTCCCATTTGAGCAGATTAAGCGTCTGCACATCCTGACTCCAAAGCGGTTGCGCGATTTGCTCTGGGTCCCTGCGACTCTTGAAGCCCATATTGGCCCCGTGGGGGAGGTGTTCCTCCCGGTACTCTACCCTGATTCGCACAGGCATGCTGATGATCGCGTCAAATTGGGGAGAATAACGGACTGGACAGATATGGGGGGGGGAGTGACCCGAGGGGCTGGCCAGCACCTCTTTTTCATCGATGGCCAAGACAGGGGCATTCTCGAAGTGCAAGATATCGAATTCGCCATAGAAGCGTAGTAGAATGTATCCTCCTATTTGAGGTATGTGAGGAAAGAGGTCTATGCCTTCACCGCCGACTCTCGATATTGCAGAGATCCTTGCTCCCATGCCCGGGGAGAATCCAGCAGGACAGAGTGTTCGGTATGATGGGACCTACGATGCGCTCCGGGAAGCGCGCCGGGCCGACGACCCTCATATGTCGCAAGGAGAGTGGGTGCACGAGATCAAGGTCGCCGACTGGCCAGCAGTGATTACGCAAGCGACCGAAGTGTTGGGCGCCAGGAGCAAGGATCTCCAGGTGGCTGCCTGGCTCCTTGAAGCTCTCGTTAAACGCCATGGCTTCGCAGGGCTGCGCGACGGTTTGCACCTGCTCCGAGAATTGCAGGAGCGGTTTTGGTCTTCCCTCTATCCTGAGATCGAGGACGGGGACCTGGAAGCCCGCGTCCTGTTGTTGGAGTGGCTAAACAACAACCTCCCCGTGTCTATCAGAGCAGTTCCCATAGTGCAAACTGGGGACGGGCAGAACTACTCGTGGTGGCACTGGGAGGAATCTCGTGTGGTGGATAACCTGGGGCGTCAGAATCAGGAGGCTATGGCAGCAGCGCTCGCGGATGGCAAGATTACGGGTGAGCAGTTTGATAAGGCCACCGAGGCCATGTCCCCGGCGTCTTATCAAACGCTCTGTGAAGATTTGAACCAGAGCTGGGAGGAGTTTGAGCGCCTAGACCGGGTGGTAGAGGAGAAGTTTGGCCGCGATGCCCCCAGCCTCTTGGGAGTGAGGAAAGCGCTTGAGGACTGCCGTACGCTCATGGGTGATATTGGCAAGAAAAAGGGGGGGCTGGCACCTGCCTCTCCAGCCCTAGTGCCCGAGTCTACCACTGCAGAGGACACTGCGAGCCAAGCCTGGCCCGTAACGGCAACTGTGATGGCTCAGGAGCCGCAACGCACAGCCGAGTTCTCTGGGCCCCGTGGACAACTGGCCGATATGACTCTTGAGCCACAAAATCGTGCTGACGCCTTGCGCCGGCTCGAGGCCCTGGCAGTCTACTTTCGCCGGACTGAGCCGCATAGCCCTGTCTCCTATCTGGTCCAGCGGGCTGTCCGGTGGGGAGAGATGCCTTTGGAAGCATGGCTGCAAGATGTCATCAACGATGAGGGGGTGCTGAGTCGTGTCCGCGAAACGTTGGGTTTGAAGGACTTGGACGGCAGCAGCTAGCCATAACCAGACGACAGTGGAGTGTCACAGATAAGGAGGATATGCCATGGCAGAAAGTCTCCAGCATAAGCTCGATCGCGTCCGCTCACCGCGCGTCCATATTACTTATGATGTGGAGATTGGTGGAGCTATTGAAATGAAGGAAATCCCTTTTGTGTTGGGGGTCCTGTCTGACCTGTCCGGGAACCCAGATGAGCCCCTGCCACGGCTCAGGGACCGCAAGTTCGTCGAGATCGATCGTGATAATTTTAACAATGTCATGAGAGGCATGAAGCCGCGTCTGGCGTTTCGGGTGGATAACAAGCTCACCAACGACGACACGAAGCTGGGCGTTGAGCTGCGCTTTACCAGTATCGACGACTTTGAGCCTGAGCAGGTTGTGAATCAGGTGGAGCCGCTCAAAAAGCTGCTCCACATCCGCCAGCAGCTATCAAGCCTGCTCGCCAAAACCGACGGGAATGACAAACTCAACGAGCGCTTAATGGAAATTGTGAGCAACACCGAGAAGCTCCAACAAATTGGGCAAGAGGCGGGGATAGAGCCTGACACAGATCAGGACGCGGCGAGCGCCAAGGAGGGGTCCAATGAGTGAAGCACAGCAGGCACGAGCCGAGGCGGCTGTTGTCACCCAAGAAGAGGGTGGATTACTCGACCAGATTATCTCTGAGACCCGCATCGGTCGGGATGAGGATCAGCGCGAACAGTCGCGTCAACAGATCGCCACGCTCGTCGAAGAGGTGATGCAGGGGGCCATGACGGTCTCGAAAGACATCGAGGCAATGATCAATGCGCGCATTGCCGACCTCGACGAGTTGCTGACCCGGCAGCTGAACGAGATCATGCACCACCCAGATTTTCAGAAACTGGAGGGCTCGTGGCGGGGGTTGCACTACCTGGTGCAGCAGAGCGAGACCAGCACACAGCTCAAGCTCCGGGTGCTCAACGTGTCCAAACGAGATCTGCTCCGGGATCTGGAACGGGCGGTCGAGTTTGACCAGAGTGCGCTCTTTAAAAAAGTGTATGAGGATGAGTACGGTACCTTTGGGGGGGCCCCGATTAGTGCCATGCTTGGCGATTACGAGTTCAGCCGGCACCCTCAAGATATGTCGCTCCTCGAACAAGTCTCCCACGTCGCTGCCGCGGCGCACGCCCCGTTCATTGCGGCGGCTAGCCCGCTCATGTTCAACCTGGACAGTTATACAGAGTTGGGGCTGCCGCGCGACCTGGCCAAGATTTTTGACACGGTGGAATATGCCAAGTGGAAATCGTTCCGGGAGTCGGAAGACTCGCGCTACGTAGGACTGACTCTGCCGCGGGTCCTCACGCGTCTCCCGTATGGGCCGGATACCGTACCAGTCGAAGGGTTTAATTTCAAAGAGGATGTGGACGGCACAGACCACAGCAAATACCTGTGGAGTAACGCTGCCTACACCCTGGGTACGCGGCTTACTGATGCCTTTGCCAAGTACGGCTGGACGGTCGCTATACGTGGGGTGGAAGGCGGCGGGTTGGTCGAAGGCCTGCCCACGCACACGTTTGCTACGGATGATGGCGATGTAGCGCTCAAATGCCCAACGGAGCTTGCCATCACAGATCGGCGGGAAAAAGAGCTGTCAGACCTGGGCTTTGTCCCCCTGGTGCACTGCAAGGGGAGGGATTATGCGGCCTTTTTTGCAGTACAGTCGTGTCAGAAGGCCAAGAAGTATGATACCGATGCGGCCAACGCGAACGCGCGGCTATCGACGCAGTTGCAGTACATCCTGGCGACCTCGCGCTTTGCCCATTACCTCAAGGTCATCATGCGGGATAAGATTGGCAGTTTTATGACGCGGGCAGATTGTGAGTATTATCTGAACCGTTGGATCAATAATTACGTGGTGGACCCCAAAAACGTCGGACAGGCGGAGAAGGCACGTAGGCCCCTCAGTGAGGCCCGTATAGATGTGCGGGAGATCCCTGGTAAGCCTGGGGCCTACCGCGCCGTAGCGTTTCTGAAGCCGCATTTTCAGCTCGACGAACTGACCGTGTCGTTGCGACTGGTGGCAGATTTACCACCGCCGGCAAATGCCTAATGGGCAGTCTATGGGTGACGCACCCCATGGCACGCTTCAGAAGAAGGAGGAGCCAGACAAGGCACTGGATCAGCCATATCTGCAAGATAAGGAGGCAGAAGAAATTTTTTAACGCCAGAGAGGAGAAGACAGATGGCTGTTGATATGTTCCTAAAAATTGCAGGTATCAAGGGCGAATCAGGGGACAAGGCCCATAAGGATGAGATCGATGTGCTGGCCTGGTCCTGGGGCGCCTCCCAATCCGGGAGTGCACAGCTGGGCCCGGGCGCTGGGGCTGGCAAGGTGAGCGTGCAAGACTTGAGCTTCACCAAATATATCGATGCTTCTAGTCCCGACTTGCTGCTGGCCTGCTGTAATGGCAAGCATCTTGACGAGGCGCTCTTGACGGTGCGCAAGGCCGGCGAAAACCCGGTGGAATATCTAAAAATCAAGCTGACCGAGGTACTGGTTAGCTCGGTGTCCACCGGGGGGTCGGGAGGCGAGGATCGCTTGACGGAGAACGTGACGTTGAACTTCGCCAAGGTGGCGTTGGATTATACCGGGCAAGATGAGAAGGGGAAACCTAAATCCCCAGCCCAGAGTATGACCTGGGATATTCCGGCGAATTCGAAATAATTACCCATAAAAAGAATCCATATACCGTGATGTCCCTGGGAAGTGACCACTCCTCTCGCAGGAGTGGTCATCTGGGTGAGCATGTCCTCGCACGCTGTCGTTAGACTGTCGTCTTAGCCGCCATGATCACTAAGCCGAGCACCGGCTCCTGCCTTTCCAGTCGCAAAACCGCTGTCTCAATCGCTACCGGTTGCAGGCCCGCCCCGGTCAGCACACGGCGGATGTAGGGCTCTGTGTGGCTGTACCGCCCGTGGCACTGTATGTGGTATCCATCGGGCGCGTCGGGCTCGGCAGCTTTTTCCACCGTGAACCCCAATAGCCCTGTCGGCCGCAGGCATACCGCCCCGGCTGCGACCACCGTGGTCAAATCGCCGAAATAACACAGTGTATCTGCCGAGATCACTAAATCGTACGCCGCTGGATACATAGACAGATAGGCAGTCAATTCGCCGACCACCAGATGGTCATAGACCTCGCGAAGTCGGGCCTTTCCAACCATCTTTGATGACAGATCCACACCAACCAGACGGTGCGCCCAGGCTTTGAGCAACACTCCACATAGCCCGGTACCGCACCCCGCGTCCAACACATCCAGCGTACCCTGCCCCGGTCCTACAACCCGGGCTAACAGGTCGATCAGCACCTGCGGCGCCCGGTATTCCAGCCTCTGCAGTACTTGATCGAAGCTGTCGGCGAACTGATCAAAAGTCCGCTGCACGTAGGCATCCGAGGCGCGAGTCGGAACGTCTCGCCCCGAGGCGGCAGCGACCATGTGCTGGGCCTCGCAGCTGTCCGGTTCGATCTCTAACCATTTCTCGTACACCTCCAACGCCTCTTGCTCACGCCTCAGACCATAGAGGACCTTAGCGAACCGTAAGTAATTCTCTGCATCGTACGGTCGCAGCCGCACCGCCTGCATGTACACGTCGGCAGCTTCATTGTCCCGCTGCAACTCGACTAACACGTTACCCAGGTTGTGCAACGCGCCAGCGTGTTGGGGTTGGAGTGCGAGAGCCCGGCGTAGCATCGTCTCCGCCTCGGCCGCTTTGCCCTGCGCCCGTAGGAGCGTCCCCAGGTTGTTGTAGGCATCGGCGTTGTCGGGTTCCAGCTCGATGACTCGGTGATACGCCTGCGCCGCGTCTGCAAAGCGATGGAGGCATTTGAGCACATTGCCCAGGTTGTTGTATGCACCGACAAAGTCGGGTTTGAGGGCAATGGCCCGCCTGATCCAGTCCACCGCCGCTTCTCCATCTCCCAATTGGAACTGCGCCAGCCCCAGAAAATGCAGGGCATCCACATGGTTGGGAGCCTGCTCCAAAATTCGCGTGTAGAGCTGGACTGCGCCCTTGACGCGCCCCTCCTGCTGCAG
>JBMDXC010000576.1:0-8992 GCA_048594805.1 Candidatus Entotheonellaceae bacterium
GCGCGCCGAGACACTGGATGCCCGTGCGTCTCTCGGCAAGGCCAAGCGCCACAGTCTGACGGCCCCACCCAAAGACGGCTTCCGCCGTCAGGGGATTGCCGCCACAATATTTCCACGTCATCTCGGCCTCAAAGGCGCGCCGTTTCGCCCCGGTCATTGTGGAGGCTGCCAGGCGGAGATCGGCGATGTGCGATACACTGAGGGGCTGAGGGCATGCAAGGGGAGCATCGTGCAGGCCCATGATCTACTCTCCCGTACGGATCAAGGCTGTATAAACCTGGAGGATCAGCGTTGCACGCTTACTCTAACATAGTAGAGTCTTTTCCGGAAGTCGCCTAGGTGTTTGATCACCGGGTCGACAATCGACCAGGCTTCGTAGATCCAGTCCGATCGCGCAAAGAGCGTTTGATCCCCTCGTATGGCATCCTGCAGCAACCATTCATAGGCACTCGAGGGACGCTGGATGCCAAAGGTCAGAGCAGAGCAGAAATGCATAGTCACCGGACGCAGACAGATGTTGGGACCCGGTTGTTTGGCCAGAAACGTGTATTCGATGCCCTCATCGGGCTGGAGGCCAAAGGTCAGCACAGTACTATGCAAACTCGGGATCTTCGACGGGAAACATCAGATGCGGCGTGGGCTTGAAGTGGAGGGTAATTGCGGTGCATTTCTGGGGCAGCCGTTTGACCGTGCGCAGATAAAACGGCACCCCGGTGTTGATTATCATAAATTGCGTCACTCTCGATAATGTCTAAACCTGAAATTATTGGCATGTTCATACTATATTAAAATGATTCTAATACAATTTAAAATGGAGCACGTCGAAAAGTTAATTTGACATACCGATACCAGGGTTCTAAAAGAGGAGATGCTTCCTATGATATTCCAATCACACAGCCCTCAAGACCTGACGTCACATGCGTATGCACGTACAAACATGCCTCATCAAATGCAGGCATCTCAATTAAAGATTGTGAGTTTCAATATTTGGGACTTACCATATTGGTTCATAAAAGATCGTAAGCAACGCATTCACAAAATAGCCGAATACTTACAGAGACTCGATGCAGAGATCATTTGTCTGCAAGAATCTTTTGATGTACACCACCGTCGCTTGTTGTATGAACATTTGGGCTGGGATAGGTACTACGCGTCTGGTGGTTTCGAAGAAACTCGCAAAGTGCCTCTTGCTTCGTTTGATACCACAGGAGGCCTGGTGATCTTTAGTAAATTCCCCATAATTCAGTATAAATTTATGCCTTTTAACCAGTTTACTCCATCTTTGATAGAACATATTGGCCGGAAAGGAGTCTTAGAAGCCACCATAAAAACATCGTATGGTCTGATTCAGATATTTAATATTCATTTGCATATGGGAAACAATTTTCTCGCGCACAACATACGAGTTAAACAGCTACAAAGCGTTTTAGAGCGTATGAAACTGCAGGGAAATTTGCCCATTATTTTAGCTGGAGATTTTAACGAAGATGCCATTATGGTTCAAAAAAAGTTTATGACCATACTTCAACCAAGCTGTCTTACACATTCTTTATACTTCGCGCAATATGAATTTATGCCTAGCTATCGCGTCCAAAATCCGTTTGTGAATACGTGGATTACTCGATCGAAATACTCACGCAGACTCGATTATATATTAGTGAGCCTTACGGAAGATTTTCATTTGAAAGTTGTGCAATATGAACCTATGTACCTTACACCTCCTCTTTCAGACCATGATCCAGTATTGTTATCTTTATCGTCTGACTATGAATAAATATGTCTCCGACACTGTCTGCTTATATTCTCCAGTATGGCTATATCGCCATCTTCTCATTAGTCTTTTTGCAGGAGATTGGAGTTCCAAATCCTGTGCCCAATGAAGTGGTGCTCCTATTCTCTGGCTATCTTAGTTCTGTTGGGACATTAGACTGTATTGCTGTATTGATCACCGTAATCGCTGCTGACGTTATAGGCAGTTCTTGCCTCTACACGGCATTTTATTATTTTGGACAACGCCTGCTACAGAAATGGCCACACGTCATGCCAAGCAGCAAGCTGGCCAACCTCACAGCAAGAGTGACCCATCAGAATCGCTGGAGTATTTACGTAGGCCGACATATTCCCTTTATCAGAGGGTACACTGCCGTCGCAGCGGGATTATTACAGATCTCCCCTCGTATATTCTTGCCTGCTGTTCTCTTATCGGCCCTTACCTGGAGTGGCGGGTATGTCATTGCTGGCAAACTCTTGGGACACGCATACGTAGATGTTGTCTCAAAGTTAGCAATAGGCAAACTTGCCTTGGCAGGATTGGTTGTATTATGCATCATTGTTTTTCTTTGGCCACGTATGTGCGATTGGTTAAAAAACAAAAAAACATCCACTTGTGGGTGGAGCTACACAAGAAGCGACAGCAGCAACAACCCAGAGTGAGCGCATGAAAATCTTAATTGTCTCAGTCAACGCTGGCGGTGGACATACCACAGCCATGTACTCTCTCCTGCTGTCATTACAGCGATTTGCTCCTGATGTCAATGTGGAGTATTTTACAAGTCCTCATCGAACACTAGAACACCTACATCGTCTGGCATATACGAAGGCCGCGTATCTGTATAACGCCTTCTACAAAGCTACGGCACAACATACAGCATTGCACAAGGCGTATTTTGGTGTGACATACTCCAGCATACGGGCTTTCTACAGTGAATTGGCGCCTGTTCTCGGCGAGTATGATGCGGTGATTAGCACACATTTCATGCAGACGTATGCCTTGCTGAAAGCCAAGCACACCCTGGGCTTACCGACCAAAATCATCGCGTATGTGCCGGATTTTGACCATTCATACATCCATGTGCCCGACTATGCCAATCTGCGTGTCGACGCGGTGATTGCCCAGGGAACGCTGCTCCTGGAGAAACTGGTTCGCCTCGACAACTTCGCACCAGAGCGGATACAGCGGGCTGGCTTTCTGCCACGGACCACCTTCACCGACGTGCGTATGCTCAGCGCCGCGCAGGCGCGGGAGCGCGTGGCCGCCTTGCCTATTCCGCTAGTGTCACATCTGCGCGCCGATGCCTTCACGGTCGTTGCGACCGGAGGGGCGTATTGGACCATGGGGTTATACGGCGTACTGAAAGACCTCGCATCGTGCTCTGCCAACGGGGCAATCCCAGCCTTTACGCGGCCGGCCAATCAAATACTCCTGGTATGTGGCCACAATACCAAGGCCTATCGTGCCTATAGCGACTTACGTCACACCACTGGTCTCAATGTGATTCCGCTGCCCTTCTTGCCCGCGGAACAATTAGCCGCAGTGTTTCGCAGCGCCGACGCCACTGTACTGGCCAGCGTGGCTCCAGCAACGCTCTATGAATTACTGGAGGCCAGGGCTGGCCCGCTACTTGTGCACCGAATCAACCCCGGACCCGAGCAAGGCAACCTGTCGTTCCTGTTGCAGCACCGCCTCGCTTCTTATCTCCCCGACCCACAGGAACTGCGTCATGTACTGCTCAGGCTGAGCACATCACCCCAGGCTCGCATACACTGGCAGCACGCCTTCTCGCAGACAGCAGAGCGCGAGCGCGCGGCGGCTCGTGAACGCGCGCAACAAAACGCTGAGTTCATTGTGCACATTGCCGCACAGCAGGAGGCCTGCCCCAGCAGATGGCTCTCTGCCGATGGCTATGTAAGACCCCTGCACCTGTAGCATTCTCAGAGGTCATAGCACACTGGACCTCACCCGATCCCTTCAGCTAGAAGCGCTCCACGCCCTGTACCCGCCGTAGTCGCCAGAATATGTTTCTGCAGCAGGGCAGACTTCTTGTTATGCATACCGTGCAACTGTCCGGCATATCCCACGTTCCAGGCCTTGAGCCGTTTCGAGGACCTTGGCACCATGGACGATGAACCGCCTCGGCATCGGCACTCACCTCTCCGCAACGACTAGCGTGCATTTTTAACAGATTCTTAAGCGTAGGCTTATTGTTAAAAAATCTCCATTTTGTAGGTTCATTATGCAATGCGAAGCCTGCTAGGGAGAACTGCGACACAACGAGGACGAGCCGAGGAGGAAAGGCGATGACGAGTCATGAACCAGCTATTCTCGCAGCGCCGCGGGATGTCAAGCGCTACATCCGCGGGGATACCGTGGCGTTGACCTGGATCGCGCCTGATGACGCCCCCAACTATGTCCGTACGCAAATCTGGGGTGCCTCGACGCAGGAGCGTGCGATGCCGATGCTGCTCGGCGTCTCTTATCGTGAGCCCTTCTTTCATCGCCATGTTGCGGGGCCACAACACTGGTGCTATTGGCTGCGCGCTGAGTATAGCCCGCCGAGCTACAGCGACTTTATCCCGGCAATGCCTGCGCGGCTACAGCAGCAGTCACGGCTCATAGCGGCGCTCTGGACGATACTCCAGCGCTTTGGTCGGTGAGTACAGGGAGAGTGATGCTCAAACCTCGTCACGGTTTCCGAAGACGTCTGCGCCCGTTTTTGAGCAGGGTTTTCCCCATGTGCGCGTGGGTATAGGACTCGCGAGGTCTATAGCGAGCCAATAGAGCTTGCCAACAGTGGCCATATTGAAGGGTTCGTCAGTGGAGAAACAGGGATGAGTCTCGTCACTGGGTGCAAAAGCATCTTCCCCCCTGCTGTCAGGTGTGTAGCCAGAAAGACCCTTGTGAAGGGTTCCAGGTACACGAAAAGTTTGAACAAGCACGTAAAGAAATATACAGGGACAGGGGTGCTGCCCGATTTCATCATTATTGGGAGTCAAAAATGTGGGACGACCTCCCTCTACAATTACTTGATCCAACATCCCTGTATTTACCGGGCCTCCACGAAGGAGGTGGGATATTTCGACCGCTATTACAGCGGTGATCTCAGCTGGTACCGATCACACTTCCCGTCATCTTTGCATAAATACTACAGGCACAACATCCTCAAACGTCCCTTTATAACGGGGGAAGCGAGCACCGGTTACATTGTGATTCCCCAGGCTCTGCGGCGTATTGCGCACATACTTCCTCACACCAAACTTATCCTTCTTTTAAGAAATCCCGTGGACCGAGCCTACTCGCATTATCATGATACGTTACGGGGAGGGCATGAGCCGTTCAGCTTTGAAGATGCTCTGCATCAAGAAAAGGCGAGAATAGGCCATCGCTGGAAGAAAATGCTCGAAGAGGGAGTTTATAGTCTAGAAGTCGATTATTACGCCTACCTCAGGATCGGCATTTATATCCATCAGGTGAAAGTCCTGATGAGTCTCTTTCCCAGAGAGCAAATAATCATCCTCGAAAATGAGAAACTTTCTCGACGTCCAGATGCAGTGTTAACTCAGGTGGTGAGTTTTCTAGAGCTGCCGTCATGGAAGTTTAGCAATTTCGAGAGACATAATAGCGGGAGCTATGCGAAAATGGCTGGGGCCACGAGAGCACGACTGGTGGAGTATTTCCAGCCGTATAATCAAGCCTTGTACGAGTATTTGGATATGCAGTTTGATTGGGACAGATAAATCAAGAGACTCAAAAGTGACGGGTCATGATGAAGGCATCACGCCACATGCTTGAAGTGCTTCCAATTACGCTGCCATTTCAGCTCAGTACGCTGCACGGCATCCTGTGCCACCTCCCCGATAAAGCCCTCTTTAAGTTTCAAGAGGCTCCATTCTTTGCTGAGCGCTGCGTCACGTCCAGACAAGCGGACCAAGACGAGAGAGGCCAGCACCGACAGCCCCACCAAGCGTCCTGCACGCCCAGCCTCCTTGGTCACTTGCATCTGCCCCAGGTGCAACCCGCTCTTCAGCTCTTTGATGGTTAGCTCGAGGTACCCTTAACAAGGCCGCTGTACACTTAAGGCGATTTCTTCAAAAGAATATCCTGACTCACGATAGAGAAGCTGGTCGGATTAAAATATCCCAGCAGGGCAATTCCGGATGGCGCTTTAGGCGGGCCTCCACCGCCCGCATCGCCCGCTGGCTCAGTATTATCCCCTTTTGGCAGACTGTCCGACTCAGTTTGACAAGCGGGTGCATGCCCTTCCACGTCATCCTCTTGGCCCACTCCAGCATCGTCTCTAGATCCACCAACTTGGTCCCATTCCAGTGTACTTCCAAGATGCCCCAACACCGCTCGATCGGATTATACTTACTGTAATAGAGTGGGTAGTAACCAATGCTGTTAGTTTTATAAGGAATAGCCAGGCGCCAATACCCCTTGAACGTGGGGTATATGGGTTGAGCTCGCTCCCGCCTATGGTGCTCCGCAGCGGTAGCCCCCACCATGGCAACAGGCCATCCGCAGCGTTTTTGAGTGCTTGCAGGGGGGCTTTGTGCCGATGCATGAGACCATATCATGAGTTCGAGGATGGCAGCCATGGGCAATGTGTTCCCGTCGGATTTTCTCTGGGGAGCGGCGACGGCCGGCTACCAGGTGGAAGGGAATATCTGCAACAACGATTGGGATTTCTTCACATCCGACGCGGCCATTCACGCGCGTGTGGCCGCGTTGGGCAAACTGGTGTCGCCGCCTGAGCATTTCCGGCTGCGGCCGGCTGGACCGGCCGTGCACCATGCCCATCTGCATGTGCTCCAAGACGACCTGGACCGGTGCCGTGCGCTGGGCATGAACGCCTATCGTTTCTCCATAGAATGGAGCCGCATCGAACCACATCCAGGGGACTTGCGGGCAGACGTGCTGGAAAACTATTACGTGCAGGTGGTGCGCGAGATCAAGGCGCGCCACATGGAGCCTGTGCTGACGCTACAGCATATGACGCTGCCGCGCTGGGTGCTGACGCCCTCGAACGTCAATCAATCACTCGTGCAGGCGGCGACAAAGTCCCTGGCGACTACCGGGCTCGCCCTGGCGGCTCTCGTAGCCTTCGGGGTGCCGGCGGCTCTTGGTCTCACGGCGTTCAAGCTCCCCATAGCCGGGGAGAGTCGCGCCTTCCAGGGCTCGCTGCACGGCTGGGAGTCAGCCGAGACGGTAGACCGCTACATTGCATACGTCCGCTTCGTGGTGAGCCGATTGCGCCATGAAGGCGTGAAGTTCTGGCTGACACTGAACGAGCCAGTCGGTTCACTCATCGGTCTCGGGTATTTGGGCGGCGTATGGCCAGCGGGCTTCTCGCTCGATGGCGAGCGGGCCTACCGGGCCTACCTGCATCTGCTCAAGGCGCACGTCCGTGCCTACCATGCTATCAAAGCGCTGCAGCCGGATGCACAAGTCAGTCTCGCGCATCATATGGCGTTTTGCAAAGTCTCCACCGAATGCGTGCTGGCGGTCCGCGGCAATAACGCGGTCGCGACCCGGCAGGCAGACTATTTTTACCACCAGCATCTCCTCGATGCCGTCATCGACGGCAGGGTCGATGTGGCCATCCGGCACGAGCCGGCGCGCCGACGGTATGTTGATAGTCAACAGTTTTTCGGGATTGCACCAAGTGCGTGGCAACCGACACTGGACTTTATCGGGCTGAATTACTATCGTGCGGTCTACGTACGGCATGATCCGCTGCTGGCGATGGTAGCAGGTCGATTCTGGGGCGGCGTACCCAAAACCACAGAAGTCCCCGACATGCACCACAATGATCTGGCCTGGGAGGTGTTTCCCGATGGCTTGTATACGATTCTGAAGCAACTCGCGAGGCGCTACAAGCGGGCTATCCTGATCACCGAAAATGGCATGGCAGAAGCGGAGGACAAGCACCGAGCCAGCTACATTATCTCGCATATACAACAGGTGCAAAGGGCGCGCAGCGAAGGTGTGGACGTTATGGGCTACCTGCACTGGTCGATCGTGGACAACTATGAGTGGGCGTACCAGTACGAGCCCCGCGCCCGGTTCGGTCTGTTCCGTGTCAGCCGGATGGACCTCGAGACACCCGATGGGAGCTTTCCGCGGCGGATGACAGAAGGGGCGCGTGCCATGCAAGCCGTGATCGCATTGCGCGACGCCGACGCAACGGCTGGGTGTTTCGGGGCGTACCATTCGAGTGGCAGGCACTTCGTGGGGCCAGTGCAGAGTCCGGGTGCACTGTGGCAGGGCAAGAGTGGCACAGGCGAACCTCTGCACCTGCTGGTCATACGGAAGGCACTGGACCAGCTCGGAGGCATGCTGTTCTATCCACGCCAGCACCGCTGGCTGCCGCTCGAGGCGGTGCAGTTTCACAGCGTGGAGTCAACGCTGTCCTTCTCGCATCGTGCCCAGGGGACCATACCAGCGAGACGATTCGAGGCGACCGTCACGGGCCGCCGCT
This sequence comes from Candidatus Entotheonellaceae bacterium, assembly GCA_048594805.1. Classification (GTDB taxonomy): domain Bacteria; phylum Tectomicrobia; class Entotheonellia; order Entotheonellales; family Entotheonellaceae; genus SXND01. The sequence continues at coordinate 8,259 of JBMDXC010000576.1, forward strand.
GCCGCGGCATGATGACGGACAGCGCTGCCGCGGTGAGCTGGAGCGCGGCAAAGCATCCGCTGTTTGGGATCTGGAGAACGCCAGCGCAGGGCACGTATATTGCTATCGGGGATGTGGAAAGCTCGGCAGGCCTCAGCGGCACGAAGTTCAAACGTGGTGCCGCTGCGCCATGGAGCCTCGTGCAGTCGGTGACGCTGACAGACGGAAACCATGTCCTGTTCGTGCTGGACGCGATGCGTGTAGACAGTCCAGCCGCTATGGGCCTGGTACTGCGCGGCTTCGCTATGACGCTCAATGGGAACGTCATGACGGGCGAGGAACTTGAGCGGCACGTACCGGCGAGACTCGACCGGCTGCCAGACGAGTTGCCGTTTGGATAAGCGGCAAGCCTGAGGACCAGGGCACTGACGCGGTGGATTCCCGTCTGCACAAGATGTGCGCATAGAAGATAAAAATTTCATAATACAAACTTCATAGAGGATTCATAATATGTTTACATACTGTGACCACTGTTCTCCAGCTTTTGGAGTTGATCACCCTCAAGTGGATAGAGGTGCACGTGCCCTATGCCTCGCGAGGGGCAAGCAAGCGACAGGAGATGTCAGATGGCAGAAGAAGCACGCAACGACTCAGGGAGCGGTGGTACCATCGGCAGCGCGGGCACCGCAGTCAAAGAGGGAATCGTGGGGAGTCTCAAGGGTCTCAATGAGATTGAGACCGAGATCGTCAATCTC
>JBMDXC010000577.1:0-5891 GCA_048594805.1 Candidatus Entotheonellaceae bacterium
CCGGCGTATGGCGAAATAGCCAGACATGGGATCACGCACCGTGGCCAGCGTACCCGGGAGCAGCCACGAAGCTGCCAGGGTAGCCCCCCACGAGATCCCGCGTCGCACCATATTCCACTCGCTGACTCCACCATCCTGTACATGTCGACTCGCGACCGCGAGATCTCCCCCCTGTTTTTCAAGAGCCTCAAGAAGCAACGCGAGCGTCTCAGGAGGATGCTGCCGATCGCCATCCATAACGGCAAGAATCTCGCCCTGTGCCTCCTGCCAGCCTCTGAGCACAGCACGTGCTAAGCCTCGCTCCTGTGTACGTCGTAGCACGTGCAGCTCCGGATAGGTACGCATCATCTCTTGTACCACTTGCCATGTGCCATCTGGGCTATCATCATCTACCACAATGATCTCGAACGCACGCCCTGTTGCCTTCAGAACCATGTGTGTATCTTGAATCAAGAGCTCTATATTCTCACGCTCGTTATACGTTGGAATAACCAGTGATACTTCGATATGTCGATTTAGCGAGGCTGATCTCATGTGATTTTCTCACAAATGTGCCATCAAAGTTCATTTAGGCTTGTAAGATCGCGTTGCGATTTCTGTAAAAGCGATTCCCTACCATGGAGTGCTGGCAACAATCACTCGCGGGTCCCGCGCAGTCTAAAGCAGAATGGACTGTTAGCACGATGCGTAAGAAGTGTAGGAGAGATGGGGTCCAGGATTTCGCACATTCCACCGAATTATGTGGTGGAGTGTGTCATCGCTCCTCGAAAACCTGCTGAGGTGAGGATCTGCAGATTGAGGAACCAGTCTGCGGTGGGTACTCGTCCGCCTTCCACTTCCACGCCACACTGACCGGCATACGTGGCGCGACGCTGATACGGGATGAGGTTGTACAAGTGGGCGAGCCCCGTGAGAAATGCCTGTTGGCTCCCGCCTGGGTGGTGAAACCCTTCATCGCGAAGAGTTTTCGCTCGATGGCGTGGTGGGCTTGATCCAGCAGGATGCTGGTCACCGGCATCTGGGGATCTTCCAGCACCGCATACCAGCCGGCTTTCTTGTCCTGAAACCACTGGCGCACACGATGGCTGTTGCCTCCCCTGCGGTGCGAGTGACATGGTCGGCACAGTGGCGTAACCGCTGGCCCAGCGCAAACACCCGTACGCTCTTCCGCTGGCGCACACGGTACAACAAAGTATGAAACTGTGAGCGCAACGCCTTGCGCACCGGGGACGGGATCGCCGCGAGCTTCTTCGGGAGCTTGTTGAGCACATGGCGCAAGCAGGTGCCCAGGCGTGCTCCCGGGAAGAGCGTGCGTATACTTTTAACCGTGCTGTCGAAGCCATCGGTGAGGATATCCCGGACCCGATACGACGGCTCCTGCTGGGAGGCGACGCGTTGGAACGCCTGATACGACTGGGTAAAGGCGGCCGCACTGGCCTCCTCCGTATAGCCCAGATGCCAGAGCACGCGACCGCTGATGATCGTGGGCAAATAGACCTTGTTGGTGAGACAGCGGCTGTGTTTTTCATCGACCAGGAGATAGACGGGCAGGGGCAGGCCACACCGGGTGAGCACCGTCACCAGACTCTGCTGCCCAAAGGCACAGATGAGGCGGTAGAGCGCCATGGGCGAGATATGCGCAATCACCGCGCAAGTTCCACACTGAGCCCCCGTGTGTCGCCAACAGCGCATCACGGGCCACCTCGGGGCGCATGTGACGATAGCGCAAGACGAAGTGCGGGAGGATCGTGAAGACCGCTTTGCACTGCGTGCACTGAATACGCTAGATAGTGAGCCCGCCCAGACGGACGCGCACATAATGGGAGTGGCGGGTCAGGCGCCCACCACCGCCACAGGTCGCCTTGTGTGCGAGCTGAAAGCCAAGAGAGAGGATGAACGCCAGCACCAATTCGAGAAACGCCTTGCCGTCACCAAGCAGCTGCACATAAGTCGTTTCGTTCTGAAAATTGACAATGATGGTCCGGTTTTCTCGCATTGGTTTGGCCGCTGTGCCCATGTGTCACCCCTCTGCCGTCAGGTCTCGTCAGCTAATGGGACACGATGAAGGGAACACGTTGAAATCGCAAGACAATCGTGAGGGGCTCAGGGCGTTACCACTAAAAACGATGGAATCGTCCATGAAGACGTGCGTCTTCACCCCATCGTATGAAACAGGTATACTCGTGGCCGACATCATCCCGGACGCCGGCAGCCATGCACTCGCTTGGGGCGCGAAAACTCGTGGCCGCAGGTGTCCTCCGGGACCAATTTTTTTTCAGGCCGCTGATGGTCAAGGGGCCTTTTTTGCGCCCTGACCGGTAGAGCGGCGTGTTTGTTTAGTGGGAATGTGTACACAACCAGCACCCACGGTTACAAGGATCTTCATCCGGCTACATCTTTCCAATTCTCAGGACTGCATCATTCTGTCCTACAAAGGCTATCTGAAGCCTCTCATCGCCTAGCCAAATTGATCGAGCCTCATCAACACGGCCTTTGGCTATAACTACATAGGTGAAGCCACGACGCGTGTAAAACTTCCAGACCTCCGAAGGGGAAAGACGATCACGGTGCTCCCATAGCCATTGAAGTTCCTCTGCAGATTCCGAGTTCAAAAGGATTCTTGAGTTTATGAAGTACTTGTAACCATTGTAATCGTTCAAAGCGACCTGTTGTGTCGCTTAGACATGAGCATTTAGCCAGTTAGCCACGTCATAGCCAAAATGCGGTACTGATGTGTATTGCATCGCACGGCTGTCTATTGCGGCTAGGTATCGAATCGCGTAGAGCACGCTACGACTCTGAAACAGCAAGAACAACAATATCGTCAACACAGCCCCGCGCACCAAATAGCGTATAGTATGCGTCCAACAGAGTGATTGCTCGGCAGCCACGATAGATGTACTTAACGGCACCGTAAGTAATCCTAGAGGAATTAAAAGCCATCTCGTGAACAGCGTGTATGGTTCTATTAGTAACCACATAGCTATCGAAGTCAGGCCAGCTACACCAGCAATTAATGAGCGTCGCACAAAGGTACGATGCCTATAGAACAGGAGAAAAAAAGGAAAGAAGCCTAGAAACAGTGGTGAAATATTGCCGAGCATGTCAGGACGGTGTGCAAACGTCCAGATAAAAGGATAGAGTAACCAATTGCCAACCGAGATATTCTGCAGATGAGCATGATGAGATCCATATACACTGGCCCAAAACGCACCCTGACACCCAAAATGGGGTGCTAGAGGGCATCCTACAAGCAACCAATTCTTAATGAGCATCGGTGTACCTGCCAACCCGCTAGCTAGGCTCCCCCAAAGGATATCATACATCCAAGATACTCTCAGCCGCTTGACCATCCTGATATCCAAAGATACCTTCAACGTCTGATGGACGCCCACGATCGCGAAGAGGAGAACCGCGGGGAGGATAATCGCGTCGGTGTATCGTCCTGCCACCGCCCACCCTACACACACGCCGGCGAGAATCATAGCCCAGCGACCTACAACGGGCCAGAGAACGAGCCATATAAATGCCGCTGTACCATATTGGGCCGCCGCATTATCGACCTTTCCACCGCCCATCAGATCCAAGACCGCTGGCGTGCTGAGCATCATCAACACGGCAAGCAGCGCAACCCGACGACTGGAGGTGAGAGACCAGGCAAGCAGCCCTATCCCACTCAGGAAGCTCAGCGCACAGAGATAATCCCATACGGTTACTGCAATTTCATTCGAGATGGCAAACAGGGCCGCCCAGTGCATCTCGACTTGCAACGGCAGCAGACCATAGAACGGCGCCACAAAGGGTTGGAAATCGAGTCTCCCGCTATCCGCTATGGTCTTTGCCATCGGCAGGTATGTGCGGAGGGCATCATCGTTCTTTGTAGGAGAAAGTGCCATAACACCGCGCAGTAGACAGATGACAGCGATGCCCATTCCAACCCAGAAATACCAGGAGCGACGATACAGGCAAGACAGAAGTCGCCTTCGTATCAGGCTCATCGTCTGGGCGACCTCTCGCCTACATGTAAAGAGCGTGATACACCCTAGCAACCAGCCCAAGGCGCAGACGATCCAGATCAGCCACGGGTACAAGACTCCAGCGAGAGCCAAGACAAGCCACACCAATCCCAGGATGCCTTGTCCGATAATAAAGCCAAGCCATACAAAGCTACTCAGGCCTACACGAGCCCGAACCGCGGCACTTGCTTCTCGGCCGATAGCCCTTGTCAGGGGCAAGACACCTATGGCCACGACCGTGCCCGCGTAGAGCAAGGCGAGCATCGCACCAAGACAAACTTGTGAGGTTTGCGCGGGAAGCATCGGTTTATGCAGTGCTCAGGAGTAGAATGATTCTCTTCACCCAATCGCGAACAGGCGTGTGAGTCGTCGATTGTATTTCGATGACAACAAAGATCAAAACGACCACTTGCAACCATAGTCCTGCAAGAACAAGCAAAAATTTCTGCTGCAGAGCATGATCTCCCTCTGATTGGACAGAGGCTTTTTGCCACCGTGAGTCTTTACGGCTACCATCCATAGCCATGTACTTCAATGTCTCAAAGGGGGAAGACAGTGGAAATTTTTATGAAAATCCAGTTATCCGCCCAAGCCGTGCTCGATGGCTACAAAGGGCAAGTCCGGGCGGAACGCGGGTTTCGCTTCCTGAAACATCCGCAGTTTTTGGCGTCCTCTCTCTATCTCAAAAAGCCTGAACGCATCATGGCACTGATGGTGATGACCGTCTGCTTGCTGGTCTATGCCGCCCTGGAGTACCGGATTCGCACTGCCCTCAAAGAACATGCGGCCATCTTTCCAGACCACAAAGGCAAGCGCATCCAGCACCCGACGGCACGCTGGGTGTTCCACTCCTTCGTGGGGATGCATGTGCTCTTCATCCCGGGACAAGGCCTCATGATTCTCAATCTGACCGAGGAGCACCAGCACTTGCTCCAACTCCTGGGCAAGCGGTATGCCTGGTTTTATCGATAAAAATGCCTCCAAATCAGGCTCTCTCTGCGGAATGTCGGTAGCAACGTTATCACATGCGTATATACAGCTTCACGGAGTGAGCATCTGATACACGCGCCACGGATAGTGTTGGACCTCTTCAGCAGAGGTGAACAGCAGCGCATCGAGATTGCGAAAGGCGGCATCAGCGTCCAGTTGGGCGAGCAAAGGAGAATTACGTGGTATGACATAGAGCGTAGCCTGTGCGGCTTTGATGCGCTCCATGGTGGGTTGGTGTTCCACGCCATAAAAGGGTTGGTGCGTGAAGAATGCTATAGACAGCCCTACATACAGCTCCTCTAGAGTGCCAATTCCGGCGAGGGGACCGCTACTCTGGGCCGCTTGTAGCTTTGTGGCAAGCTCATGAGCGGCAACACCTGGGGTCTCCAGCCCGCGCAACGCTTTCGGCAATTTGGCCAGCACAGGGAGAGCAAACGAACTGACTGCCAACAGCAAGCCGACATACCACACGCCGCGTTGCCAGCCGCGGAGATGATGAGACCAAGACATGACAAGCCCCAAGCTCGCGGCCAGCAGCAAAGGATAGGTCAGGAAATAATACCGCTGGTCCTCCGCATAAACCGGCAGATACCACACTGCTAGGCAGATCACTGGGACAACAGCCCAGCGCCACGGCTTGACCTGGAGACGCCAGCGTAGCCTCCCTGGTACTAGCACCCCGCTTACAAGAGCGAACAAGCCTATACTAAGTACATCAAAATCTTTCAGAATTGTTAGCACACGCAATACCTTCGCCAAAATTGGCTAACGTCCATGGGCTTCTGTAGTAGAGTAGCGTTGATGTCACCCCTGACCTCAACCCTCATCCTACAAGAAGCCCACAATGGACATTTTAGCACTCTTGCAATGCCTTCAACCCCATGT
>JBMDXC010000578.1:0-3785 GCA_048594805.1 Candidatus Entotheonellaceae bacterium
GCCAGTTGTCGCGGCGCTCCTCGAGCGTGAGCACGCCAAGGCCGGCCGAGCGCGCGACGTCCTCGAGCAGCCGGTGCGCCGGGGCGAACGTCTTGGGCAGCTCCCAGAAGTCCTGGGGCGGCTCGTACAGCACGCCGGAGAGGAACACGAAGCCCGCGCGCAGCTGCTTGGTCACGCGCGACTTGTCCTCGTCGGAGAGCGCCGGCATGACCTTCTGCAGCAGCGCGAGGCAGATACCGAGATGGCGAGCCTCGTCCTGCCCGATCCGCCGGAACGCCTCCTTGAGCGCCGGGATCGTGGTGCGCTGGTGCATCGAATGGAACAGCGTCGCGGCCGCGGTCTCGCCGAACATGAACGCGGTGAACAGGAGCGGCAGCGGGTGCTTGTGCACGCCTTTCTTGAAGCCCTCCCAATAGCGCGCGCCGTTGTGGTACAGCCACTCGACGTTGTTGCGGGCGAGCTTGCCGAGCGGGGTCTGCGGCTCGTAGCCGAGCGGCCCGCCCGGCGTGAACAGCTGGATCGCCCGGCCGCATACCTCCTCGTGATTCACCTCGTCGCGGGTGATCGAGAAGAAGCACTTGCGAATCGGGTCTTCCTCGTGGGTCTCGTAGGTGTGGATCATGGCGCGCGCGAACACCGCCGGGCCGGAGCTGTCGAACACCGAGAGCAGCGAGAACCAGTAGGCGACCGCGTAGCGCTGATCGAGGGTGAAGGCGTTCGGATCGATCGAATCCCAGGGCAGCCGCGAGGGCGCCCAGCCCGGATCGCGCGCCTGCTCGTAGATCTGCATCAGCTTCGGCGTCTCGACGTGCCACTCGATCGGGAAGATGTTCATCGGCGGCAGCGGCGGCGCGTCCTCGGTGCCGAACAGGAGCTCTGCCGGATCGGGCTGTTTCTCCGGCACGTATGGCGGCCGCTCAATCCCTTGCGAGAGTTCGTCAACGTCCGCCATGAATTCGCTCTCCCGTGGCGACAGCCGGCAGCCTGCCAGGCTAGGCAGTGGCCGAGAAAATACGCCGACCGTGCTTCCGGTCAACGCACGTCTCGCCCTCAGGTAGATAGCTGCTGCCTCGAGGCTCGCGGAACGTCAGCGAAGCTCGGAGGTCGGCCGCCGGCAATGCTCGCACCCACGGGACGGCCCGAGCCTTCCCGACCCGATCCGCGGGCCAGCCCCAGGCAGCCGCCGCGAGGCGCGGCTGCGGCGGTCAGGCCTTCAACGCGCTCGAGATCTCGCCGAGCGTCGCCTTTTCGGCGTCGCTGACCTGGACGCCGCCGAAGCCGAGAAAGCCGCCTTCGCTCGCCGCCTCGGCGACGTGCTGGCTGATGGTCTGCAGCCAGCTCTTGAACGCGGCCGCATCGCCCGGCGCCTTCGCATCGAGCAGGCCACTCACCTGGCGCAGACCGGCGATTGCCTTGTCCTTGGCTTCGCCGGGCTTGCTGCCCCGGAGCCGCGCCTGCAAGCCGTCGCGCGCCGCGCCGCGCCCTTCGGCGCTATCGAACTCCGCAACCACGGCCTTGATCAGCTCGTTGGTGCTGGCGTCGGTCTTGGCCCGGGCCAATGCGCCGCCTGCGGCGAAGCTTTCCTTCAGCATGCCCCAGAGGCCGCTCGGCTCGGCCGCGGTCACGGCGATGCTGGCGAGCATCGGGCTTTCCAGCAGCTGCTTCCATTCCTCGGGCGTGAAACTCGCCTTGTTCGCCATCGTCACTCCCTCCTCTTGCCAGACCGTTTGCGCTACCAGCGTCTTGCCGCCTGGCATCACCAGACCGGCGGCTGACCTGGTATCTAGCACATCATCGAGCGCGGATGGCCACCGCGTGACGCACCTGCCGTCGGGCGAGCCACCGAGAGCCGAGGAATCCTGCTCAGCTCGGGTTCGTTTGGTTGCAGGTCGCGCGGTTGGTTTGCCTTGGTCGGTCGGGTTCGTTCGGTCGCAGGGCCCTCGTTGGTTTGCCTGCGTCCCTCGGGTTGCCTGCCTCGCTCGCTCGGATTGGTTTGGTTGCGGTCCCCTTGGCTTGGTTGCCCATTTCGCTTGGGTTCGTTTGGTGCAGGACATGACCTGGTTGCCCATGTCCCTTGGGTTCGTGTGGTGCAGGACATCTGGGCTGGTTGCCCCTTGTCACTCGGGTCGGTTCGCCCTTCCCGCTCGGGTTCGTCTGGTGGTCGCAGGCCCAGACCGCATCGCGACCACCACCTCGACCTCCGAGGCGCGCGTGACGCCGCCAGCGTCACGTGTGCCGTTAACCGGGCTTTAACCGATCGTCGTTAACCCATTCTTTTCATGGTCCATGCGACCCTGGGAATCCCTGCGCCGCCGCGCGACGGGCCGCCCATCGCCGTGCTGCAATCGTCGCATTTCGAGCTCGGCCGGTCTTCGGGTTCGTTTGGTCCGCCGCTGGTGGGTTCGTTCGGTCGCTGCTGGGCTCATTGGATTCCTGCCGCATGGCGCAGAGATCGTCGCTGTGCCGTTGAACGCGCTATCTTCGACCCACGATTGCTGACCCTCCGGTCGCCCATCGCCGTGCTGCAACCGCTGAATTTTGGGTTCGGCCGATCCTCGGCTTCGTTCGGTCCGCAGCTGGTGGGTTCGTTCGGTCGCCGCCGGGCTCTTGGATTCCTGCCGCATGGCGCAGAGATCGTTGGCTGTGCCTTTGGGCGCGCTATCCTCGACCGACGATTGCTGGCCATCGTCTCGGTCCCTCCGGATGTCGAGGGAGATGGGCGGATCGCGCCCGCTGCGGCGATACCCTACCACTAATAGGATTTTTATCCAAGACTTGGGGAAGCCTGGGAGTGGGAGTTCGGTCGTGCCGGGTGCCGGGGCTGGTCCTGAAGCGGTGAAGGCCGCGGCGGGGAAGAAGAGGTGCCGAATGGATGGGGCGCATCTTGCGACGCCGGTGGACGGGGTGGATTCACGTTTCAAGTGCGACACCGAGCTGATGAGCGAAGGCCTCCAAGGGGGTCTGGAAGGCGAGGCATTTGCGGGGCGTGGTGTTGAAGGCCCAGAGCAGGGCGTCGAGGTCGCGATCGCGGTAGCCGGACAGGGTGGCATGCCTGGGGACGTCGCGCCGCAGCACGCCGTTGGCGTTCTCGATGCCGCCCCGCTGCCAGGGGCTGTGCGGATCGCAGAAGTAGGTGCGCATGGCGAGCTCGGCCCGGAGACGCTCGTGTCGGGCCCACTCGCCGCCGTTGTCGAAGGTCGCCGACCGCCGGGCGCGCTTGGGCAGGACGGCGAGCTTGGCAAGGATCTGATCCATGGCCGGCTCGGCCCGCTTGCTGGCGAGCCGACCGCCGAGCGTGATCCGGGTCTTGCGTTCCTGCAGGGTGAGCAAGGCGTCGCGCTGCCGGCGAAAGTGCATCAGATCGGCCTCCCAGTGGCCGAACTCGGTACGGCAGCTGGCCTTGGCCGGGCGCCAGTGGATCGGCGTGCGGTTCAAGATCGCCGGTTCCCTGCGGCCGGCTCGGGGACGCCGGCCGCGGCGTGGCTTGGCGCGCGCCAGGTAGCGGTGCAGGCGCTCGCGCCGCCCGATCGGGCCGTAGATCCAGCGGTAGATGGACTCGTGGCTGATCCTGTGCTGGGCTGCGTCTCGCCGCAGTCGGCCGGCGATCTGCTCGGGCGACCACCCCATCGCAAGCCGGTCGCGGACCAGCGCGCCGAGCTGGCTGCGGCCCTCGAGCTTCGCGCCACGCAGGCGCCTGGCCCAGGCGAAGCGCTGCGCGGTCTCGGGCAGGTAGCTGCCATCGGCCCTCCGGTTGCGGCCGAGCTCCCGATAGATCGTCGCTCGAT
>JBMDXC010000579.1:0-5275 GCA_048594805.1 Candidatus Entotheonellaceae bacterium
GTTCATCTTCGGCGAGGGTCACCTTATATGTTCTTTGCCCTGGCATGGCGGACCTCCTTCTGGGGCATTCCACGTTCTTGGACCACCAAGAGGATCCATACAGTCGCCATACCAGTCAATCAAAATCTGACAGAGCACTAGCCTCTCAATTCAGTGGGATACTGTTGATACCAGGGCATGGTCTGCAGTATCCCTTACTCCAGAAACACGCTCGGTGTGTAGCCCAGGACCTCGAGACAAGAAAACGAGCGGCTATTTTCAGCGCAGTCGAGTTCCAGAACGTGCAGAAGACATGATTTAGAGATATCTGGCTGTCACGCATATGGACCCATCAGACCTAATCATACCGCGTCTGCCACACGCGCTTAAACCGGTCGATCAATCGCCACAAGCCATAACCGGCCAGCACACAAACCACTGGCATTATCGCATGACGGAAACGTCCCACACTGTGCGGTCCACCAGACATGAGAGCGAGAGATGTTCCGGTGGTAATCAGGATCAACATAGGCATGTTCCAAGGAAAGTCCAGGCTCAAGCAGGCTATCAGGGCCAGAGCATAATAATTTAGCAACAACACAGTCAGTACCAGCATGCTCCAAAACACGAGCGGCCTTTCACGAAACACGACCGACAACGTGTTCAGCAAGCCCTGATCCATCATAGTATTTAACAGTGACCCGCTGGGCAACGGCCGATACAGCTTGAACAGCCTAAGATACTCAAGCGCACCCGGCTCAAACAGCGTCCGTATCATACCCTGGACATGAATACGTGCATACACAAATGGGGCACTAGCGATTACACGCAGACCTTCAACCCTCTGATATCTATGCTTCGCGGCCGCACTCCATGCCTGCTGTTCAGGATGGACACGGTCATACACCGCGCTATTCTGATACGGCTGGAAGTGCTGATATCCTAATCCGTTCTGTACCTCAACGTAGGACCGACCCTGTTGCTCGGCCAGCACGGCCGCGGCCTGATAGAAATACGCATTGAGCCCGCCAATCGCGGAAAATCCATCATATCCGCTGACCGCCTTATTCCTGGCCTGCCATATTCCCACCAGAACGAAGGACGTCATCATAAAAGCTCCGACTTGTAGCAATCGCCACTTGACTGCTGGCCGACGACTCATCGCCCACATAACCAGCAACACAGTCATCAACACCAGCAGGTAATAATTGATTGGGCGGACATACGCTGCGGCCGCCAGTCCGATAGCGGCAATCAGCACATTGTGGGTGCGCTCATCCCTCAGGTAACGGAACACGAAATATAAGAAGAAGACGACAAGGCCTGTGCTCAGTGTTTCTGATAGTAAGAACAGGCTATAAACGATCGAGAGTGGCTCCAGCGCATACAGCAGTGCGCCCAGCACTGCTGGCTCAGGCCGACCAAAGATGAGCAGACCGGTCCGAGCAACGCCATACACCGTAGCGCAGCTGATCAGGATCTGGAGGGCAATTGTGATCAGCTCAATCCGCCCGAATAGAATCCCCAACATAAGCAGCGCGGGATAACCCGGCGTGCGAACAATCTCGGGCACGCCGTTTACACCAAATCGTCCGCTCGCCAACCACTCGGTAGCAGGCTGCACATAGGTTGAAGTATCGGGCCAGTGGAATACAGACGGATCTCTCGTTGCCGCGAGCGACAACGCAAGCATCGCCAAGCGCACCAGCAGTGCGATCCCTACTACCCACATCAGCTCACGTGACGCTTGCGATGTTGAGGATACGTGATTATTCTGCATTTCGGGGTCAGCCTCCCAATGCAGTAAGATACTGTTGATACCAGGGAATGGTCCGGAGTATCCCTTGCTCGAGAGACACGCTTGGCCTGTAGCCCAAGATTTCGCCCGCCTTTTCAATGGACGGCACGCGCACTTCCACTTCTGGCCCGGGGTGCTCTTCAAAGATGATTTCGGACTCCGAATAGGTCAGCCGCTTGATCATCCGAGCAAGCTCGAGGTTCGTAATAGTGCCCTGAGGATTACCAAGGTTGAACACCTCCCCGGCTCCCTGTGGACTCTCGACACAGCGGAGGACTCCATTGACGAAGTCTTCGACGAAGCACCAAGAGCGGATCTGAGTGCCGTCATTGTAGATGACAATCGGCTGCAGATTGAGCGCGCGCAGGATCATCTCGCGGATTGCACCCTCGCCTATCTGTCGAGGACCATAGACGTTGAATGGCCGAATGATCACGAGGGGTAGGCCGTGTTCTTTGGAATAGGCAAAAGCCAGGTGTTCGGACGCGAGCTTACTGGCGGCATAGGTCCAGCGCATCTCACCGGTAGGGCCGATAGTATTGACATCTTTCTCCGTTCCTTTGTGAATGAACGGACCATATACCTCGCTCGTGGAGAAGTGGACGAAGCGCTCGACCTCACCCTCAAGGGCCGCCTGGAGCACTCGATGAGTGCCGAGGAGGTTCACCTCCATGGTTGTAACGGCATTCTTCACAACCGAGTACACACCAGCGATCGCGGCGCAATGGATCACGATGTGGGCTCCCCGGATTGCCTGGCATACAGCTGGCACATCCAGGATATCGCCATGAACCATACGAAGATTTGAATGGCCTACTGCGCAGCTGAATTGAATCGCGTTCCGGTGCATATTGTCGTAGACAATGACCTCATTGCTGTCCACCAGCCGTTCCACGAGATGGGACCCTATGAACCCTGCACCACCAGTGATGACAACACGCTTTCCTCTTAGAGCCACGATGATTCTCCCTTCGTGTTGAAGAGCCGCGATGCCTCCTGCTCTTGCCGGTGGAGGCCCCTGTTGTTTACGCCACTCGGCCGTTCGCTCTCCGGAAAGGCACCGGCATTTCTGTAGCCATCAGCTCCCGAGGTCAGAAATCCTTTTTGATCCATCTTGGCGTCCTGCAATGGCATGACAGTTATATAAGCATTGGAGAAAATTGGGCCGCGATCACCGTATCCACCACTTTCGGACACTCAGGATAAGAGGTTCAGTGCTCGAGTATTTTGTCCCTGCCATGTTTAACTACTTTTATTTAAACCCATAAGCCGCTGGGGTGGCCAACGCCATGATCAAGACATTCCCTGGGTTCAAAGACCAATATAGCCAACGCGATCGGAGTGCCGCGGAGCGAAGATATGGCGGAAAGTAGCCGATAGGAGGTCAATAGCCTGCGCGGTTTCTTGCACCGATTATGGCAAAGGCTGGTCTTCAGGCCAGTCGAGACAGCGGATGATGCCTGGGGCCACTTCCTGGTAGCGCCACCCGCTCTCTGGACACGTCAGTATGCCGTGCGCATCTGGAGATCCCAGACGGTGCCCGTACCGGCTCATCCACCCTTTGTGGACCGCCGGCACACCCAGCATGAGCGCATAGTCCGGGACGTCCCTGCGCACCACTGCTCCCGCGCCAATAAAGGCATACCGCCCAATTGTCGCACCACAGACAATGGTAGCATTGGCACCAATGGTCGCCCCGCGCCGCACCAGGGTGTGCGCATACTGATCATGACGCACGATCTGCGAGCGTGGGTTAATCACGTTCGTAAATACACACGACGGCCCACAGAAGACGTCGTCTTCAAGTTCCACACCAGTATAGACTGAGACGTTGTTCTGAATCTTGACATTATTGCCAATCACCACGTTAGGAGCCACATGCACATTTTGCCCCAGAATACAGCACTTCCCAATACGAGCCCCTGCCATCACATGGCAAAAATGCCAGATCTTCGTCCCAGCACCAATGGTACATGGCTCGTCGACATAAGCGCTCGGATGGATATAATACTTTGATGTCATAGAGCGGAGTGGACTCCATTCAGGCTGAACGTCTCCAGCGGCAATTGCACTGGTTCGCCATTCATGACTAGGGAACGTTGCGCGGCCTGCAGCACCTTGAGCACCCGCAAGCCACTGGGCCCATCGGTGACTGGGGGGCGACGCGTGGACAGCGCCTCGAGGAAGGCGTGACATTCGAGCCGCAACGGTTCATCGCTGGCAAAGGGCACCTCCTCACCGTGCCCCTGTATGGGCACAGGCTCTCCTTCTTTCAGCTCCACGCGCTGATCATACAGCACGAGCCGCTTGGCCACATCGTCAAAACTGGCCATTTGCCGTGACCCCACCACGACGAGACGCTGTTCCTTAAACGGGTGAAGCCAGGAGACATGAATATGCGCCCGGACGCCATTATCAAAGAGTAAATGGGTCACCGTCACGTCGGCAATATTGGGTTGCACATAACTCCCACCATAGGCTGCCACCTGAAACGGCAGACTCCCCATCAAGCGCAAAATCACCGCCACGTCATGGGGGGCGAAACTCCAGAGAATGTTTTCCTCCCGTCGCACCTTCCCAAGGCTGACACGATTCGAATAAATATAATACACCTTGCCCAGGACACCTTGATGGATAAGGGTATACAGACGGAGAATGGCCGGATGGTATTCGAGGACGTGACCAACCATAAGGATGCGCTTGTATGTCTCTGCCAGGTGAATGAGATGTGCCCCCTGCTCATAGGTCAGTGCGAGAGGCTTTTCAACAAAGACGTCTTTCCCAGCTTCAAGCGCTTGCTTCACGAACTCGTAGTGGGTCTCGGCAGGCGTGGCGATGACCACGCCCGCCACTGGGGCACAGAGCACGGCATCGACAGAAGAGACCACTGCAGCCTGGGGTGCAAGTTCTTGAGCCGTACTCCGTCCAGCAGGAGTTATATCGCACACGACATCCAATGCCCCCAGGGTGTGGAAATTGCGGACGAGATTTTTACCCCAATAGCCACAACCAATCACTGCCACTGTGTTCTTCGACACTATGGTTGTTCCTCTTTTTCCCTTGGACACGTGTCCAGAAGTCTTTTCACTACTTTATTGCTAGCGCAGGAAGGCTCCCACACCCTCAAAGACAACGAGGCGGGCATCAGGCTCAATCAGCTCCACAAAGGCATCGGTCTGCAGGATGCTACTGACCATAGCCTCCACGAGTTCCACAGCTCCCACCTCACCACTACAGACGGAATACCACAATGGTATCTCCTCGCTAAGCTTGCCGCGGTCCAGGCAACATCCACCGCAGCCTTGAAAATCGTGATGGAGAATCAGCTGATGGCCCCGCCCCATATTAACTGCGGCGAGCGTTTCTTGTATCCCTACCAACCATAGCCAGGCCCCCCCGCAGCACGGCTCAGCAGCCGTTCCACGGTCGCCAGTTCTTCCTCGCGCTCGCGACGTAGAAGCGTTCCCAGGAATATTTGCTGCCAGACGCGAAGGCGGC
>JBMDXC010000058.1:0-7664 GCA_048594805.1 Candidatus Entotheonellaceae bacterium
GCGAATGTCCGGACGTGCTTGGCCTTGGCCACCTTCACCGTGCAGGTCGCCATGATTGCGAATAGTCTCTGGGGACTGCCGCTGCGCAATATCTCCACGATGGCCGCAGCCTTCACCTGAGGCCTTATGCACACCCCTCAATTAATTGGATTTTATTTTCAGCAAAAATATTTGACAAGATATCTGATTCGATATTGTCCTTCACAAGGTATTGATTTTACGTCAGTAAATTTGAAAATCAAAAAAACGCAAAAGTCAAGTGCTCAATGTGGGATATGAAATAGGCTTCGCCCCTTTCAGTCACGGATAACTGCGCTTCATACTTATTTACTTATAGTTGTACATTTAAATATTAAACTATACTATTATATAAAAAACTAAATAATAGTGCAAGCAAGGACCACTAGGCTATGTTGCTGTCATTCTTTTAAGTATTACTCCTTGGAACGGCAAGCAAGAACTATACCAAGATATCCCTAAATGCCTCATGAGGTACAATTTAGACCTTGAATCGCTACTTACCCTCTGAAATATAAGGGTTAAAAAGGCAAGCTGGCCGGCTCATCCGATTAAAAACGTAAGAGATAAAAAGATCATTGTGGTATAAATTATCAGGTTCTTACCTAATTCATCCTATGGCAAAGATGACCTGCATTCTCCAACAGACTGAAAAATAATAAGTTATATTGTCCATATATGGGTCAATGGTGACCTATGGCATACATGTCACATTCAGGGAGCATGGGACCCTGCGGCCCTGTATTTTGTTCTAGCAGCTTGCTGCTTTGTGGGACTCACATTCGAAGCATCCTCTGCCTTGTGCAAGCCTGAAACGTGAGAAACGGGTATGAGGACTCTATGCGCCCTTGCATCATCTCTCAGGGTACACATACTTTATAGCTATTCGGCAGGGTAGGGAGTACTCTTTAGCCCTACAGCGACAGTTGTAGAACATGCGCTCCTAACACAAGGATTTAGTGGTGTATCAAAGGCCTCTTTCCCTCGTCTCTTTCAACCACAAAACCGCGATTCTACGTGGGCAAATTTGGCCAACGCACCAAAGTGACGTTGTAGGGTTAGTTTTCAAAGTCACTTTGTGGATTAGCCAAAATATAGTTGGCCTACATGAAACTATCGACTGATTCTCGTATTGGAACAAAGCCTTTCCCACTCAATGTGCCAGGAGTTGCTTCTCCTCGCCCCCTTGCACTCGAGACCTTTGAGGGATCGCCCCAGGACCTCGGAGCGGCCTCGCAAGAGTCACGGCTTCCGGACGTAGGTGTGTCTCAGAGGCTGTGCCGCCCCGCCGGAGCTGGCAAGCCAGAGGTGCACCACACCATAGCTCAGACCTCGACCAAGACCCTCGGCTGTGCTACTATCCCTCGTTGCCCAAGGCCATGGTCCGGCGAGCAGCGAAGATCATACAGAGAGCCTCTTGGCGCCTGATACTACTGTCTCTCCCTAGACGTGACGATGTATAGATCGAGCTGCCAAAAGCCCTATAACTGTGCGAGGAAAGATCAGAATGATTACGATCGGTATGAACTACAAAGTTCTTCCAGGGAAAGAAGAAAACTTCGAGCGAATGTTTAAGAACGTCTTGCACAGCCTCGAGAGCATTGCTGGTCATGGCAAGTCTGCACTCTACAACGATGTCACTGATCGCCAGTCGTATCTCATTGTGTCTGAGTGGGATTCTGAGGAAGCTTTTCATACGTTTATAGGATCGGAAAAGTTCCGCAGTGTAGTCGATTGGAGCCAAGAAAACATCCTGGCTGACAAGCCTGTGCACACTGTGTATAAGTAGGCCAGAGGAAAAACAGCAATGCGATTCCATGATAAGGTCGCCCTGATCTCTGGGGCTGGAAGTGGGATAGGACGGGCCACTGCGCAAATGATAGGGGCTGAAGGGGGCACCGTGGTGGGGGTAGACCTCGACCAGGCCGCTGTTGAGCAGATTATACACGGGATATGCCGCGCTGGCGGCAAAGCTCATGCCCTAGTGGCCAATGCGCTGGCGGCGGCTGACGTGGCCCGGGTGGTGCAGCAGACCGTAGAGACATGTGGCCGCATTGATATTCTGGTTAATGCTGTCGGAGGCAGTACCATCATTCCCAACTCTGGTGCTACCGTCGATGTCCTTACGCTCGACGAGTGGCAGCGCCTCCTCATCTTTAACCTCAATGGGACCTTTCTCTTCTGCAATGCGGTCGTGCCCATCATGAAGCGTCAGCGCAGTGGCAAGATCATCAACATCTCATCCATTGCTGGCCGGGGTCTCAGCCAGAGCAGCAGCAGTGCCTATGCTACCGCGAAAGGTGGCATCATCGCCTTCACTCGGAAGCTCTCGTTCGAGCTTGGCCCTTACGGCATCACCTGTAATGCCATTGCGCCCAGTCGCACGTTGAGCGAGCGCATGCATGTGCGCTGGGAGCAAATGTCCGAAGCTGACCAGGCCGCAGAAATTGCGCGCACACCGCTCCGGCGCATTGCCCAACCCGAGGATCAAGCCCGTGTGATCTGCTTTCTGGCGTCTACCGATGCCGATTTCGTTACCGGTGTAACCATCGACGTCACCGGCGGACAGTAAAACCGTGCGCCGAGTGTTCTACCGCGTCCTGACATGTGGCATCGGTACTCTGGTGGCTGCTCTCGGCACTGCAGCGTGGCGGAAAGCATTATGTAGTCCTTTGGACCCACAGTGAGAAGAATGGCCGGTGACCTCTGCCTTAGTTCTGCTCTAACTCCTGCCGGCACAGGGCTATGCCCTCAGCTGCCTGCGTGTTGCCCAGGCGCTCGGCCTCCTCGAAGCAGGCCAGAGCCTCAGCGTAGTGTTGGAATGCCTGGGCCAGCGCCACCCCTTTATTAAACCACCCTTGCTCCAGGCGGGGGTTGAGGGTCAGAGCTCGGTCAAAGCAGGCCAGGGCCTCTTCTGAGCGCTGTAGCTCAGCTAAGGTTAAGCCTCTGTTCACCCAGGCTTGCTCGTTGTGCGGATTGAGCGCCAGGGAGCGTTCGCAACAGCCCAGGGCTTCTTCATGGCGACCCATATCGCCCAGGACAACGCCAGCATTAAACCAGGCCTGGGCATTTCGCGGGTTGAGGGTGAGGGCATTATTGTAGCAGCCGAGCGCTTCCGTGCGGCGTCCTAAAGCGTCGAGGGCAGTACCGAGGTTCACCCAGGCTTGCTCGTTACGGGGATTGATTTTTAAGGCGCGATCACAATACTGGCGTGCCTCTTCCAGCTGTCCTAACGCACCGTGCATCATCCCTTTGGCCAGGAGGGCCTGTTCGCTACGCGGGTTGATCTGCAGCGCGTGGTCACAGCACGCCAAAGCGTCTTCCATCTGTCCCAGGGCTTCTAGGGCTGTACCACGGTGCACCCATGCGAGCTCATGGCGTGAGTCGATGGCGAATGCGCGGTCATAGCACGCTAAAGCTGCCTGATGCCGTCCGAGATTGTCCAGAGCTGCCCCTGTGTTGGTCCACCGCACGGCCTCCACCGCTGGCCCCACGACTGGCAGCGGCGCAGGGGTATTGGTCAGACGGGAGTAGATCTCGCCGAGCTGCTCCCGCACTGCGTGAAAATTCGCCATGCGCTGGGCCGGATCTTTGGCGAGGCAGGTCTCAAGAAGCGGACCGAGGTCAGCCACCTGAGGACTCAGAGGCGGGAGTGGTTGAGTACGGTGGAGATGCGCCAGCTCCTGCCATGTTGGTCCAGTAAACGGCAATGTGCCCGTCGCCATCTGAAAGAGGAGCACCCCGAAGGCGTAAATATCGGTCCGCACATCGACCTGACGCGGGTCGTCAAAGAGTTCGGGTGCCATGTGCGTGCAGGTGCCAGCCACCATGCCCAAATGGCCTGGCCCAACCTGGAAGCGGTACACCGAGGGCCCGGGGGTGCTGTCTGGCTCGGCTTCCAGCCCATCAAACACTGGTGCTAAGCTCATATCCGTCAGTTTGAGGGCACCGTCCGAGGTGATGAGGCAATTGCTGGGCTTGATGTCACGGTGCACCTGCACGCCTTGATCTCGCGCATGTATCATGCCGTCACAGCACTGCATGGCCAGGCGCACGACCTGCGGCAGGTCGTGTGTCAAGCGTGGAATACCGAGCCAATCGCGCAGGTCGCCACCACTGACGTATTCCAGGAATAGCAATGGCTGACCGTCGATCATCTCCACAAAATAGGCCTGGGCGATGTGAGGATGCGCATCAAGCTTGATCCAGGTTTGCGCTGCCTGCACGAAACGCTCGGCGACGGTCGCATGCCTGGCCATCCATGTCCCTTGCAATGTCTTGACCGCATAGGGTAATTGCGTCTCGTGGTCGTAGACAATATACACGAGCCCCACACTGCCAGGCTGGACGTGGTGGACTTCCCAACGATTCTGAATGCGATCACCGACGTGCCAGAGGGCTACCATTGCTATCCATCTCCTCCTAAGTGCTTCGCACGGCTACTGCGTATGGCTCATGACCCTCACCAGACTGGCGGGGCGAGTCATAGGGTGTTTTAGGTAAATGCCTCGTCCAGCCTCTGGAGCTGTGCTGGTGTCAGGCGCCAGCCAGATGCCTGGCAGTTTTCGACTGTGCGCTCGAGACCATTAGATTTGGGAATAACAATGACATTAGGCCGAGACGTACACCAGTTCAGGGCGACCTGGGCCAGGGTCTTGTGTGCCTCGGCCGCCACCTGCTCTAAAACGCGCGTGCTCTGATGGCGCCGAAAACGCGAGGGTGTAGCCAGACGGCCATCGTCCAGAGGTGTATAGGCAAGAATCGTGATATGGTGCTCCTGACAATAGGGCAGCAAATCACGCTCGATCTCACGGCGGTTGAGGTTATACAGCACCTGATTGGCGACAATCGGGTACTTGGTCATCACCTCCTGGGCGGCACGCAGCTCCCGCATGGAGAAGTTACTCACACCGATATAGCGCACCTGGCCGCGATCCACCAATGTTTCCATGGCCTGCATGGTTTCCTTGATGGGCACGCGCGTGTTGGGCCAGTGGATCTGATACAGATCAATAACCTCCGTGCCCAGGAGACGCAGACTGGCGTCAGCAGCACGTAGAACCTGGTCGGAGCGCAAGTGCTCGCCCGAGACCTTGGTGGCGATAAACACCCGTTCACGTATACCCTGGATTGCCTGCCCAACGACATTTTCAGTGCGATAGATTTCTGCGGTGTCGATGAGGTGCGCTCCGAGTTCGATCCCACGCCGTAGCGGCTCGATACCACCACGATATTTCCAGGTACCAAGACCGATTTCTGGCACCATCACACCGGTGTTGCCCAGCTGTTTCAGTTCTATCATGGCCTACTCTCCACGGCGAGTGGCTGTAGCCGGGGTAGGGAATTCATCCGGATCAATGGGAATTTCGATCACGGCCGGCTTGCCACACTGGAGCGCCGCTCGTACCGCATCGCCGATCTGGTCCGCATGTTCGACGTAATAGCCCTGAGCACCAAACAGCTCCGCGTACTTATCATAGCGCGGATTGCCAATGTCAGCGCCGACATAGCGCTGGTTGTAAAAGTGCTTTTGATAGGCTTTCTCCGACCCCCAGCAGTTATTATTCATGACTAACGTGACGGCATTGATGTTGTGCCGCACCGCCGTTTCCAGCTCCTGGGCGTTCATCAAAAAGCCGCCGTCACCGTGAATGGCCAGCACGGGAGATGCAGGGCGCCCCAGTTTGGCCCCAAGCGCCACAGGAAAGGCAAAGCCGAGCCCACCCAGATCCAGTGGGCTCAAAAATGTGCGCGGGTGCGAGAAGTGGAGACGGTCGTAGCCGTAGGCCGGTGCGGCCCCGGCGTCCAGGGTGACAATCGTCTCAGGGGGGAGCACACGGCGCAGTTCGACATAGACCCGCTGGGGTTTTAAGGGCAATGTGTTGAGGTTGGCCTCGCCCCGCAGGCGGGTCTGACGCTGGGCCCGGAGATCCTCCGCTTCCTGCTGCCAGGCAGTGCGGGTGGCCGGTACGCGCGCCTGCGAGAGGCCCTCTAGAAGCGCAGCCAGTGCTTCTCCGGCATCAGCCTGGATACCCAGCGTTACAGGGTAGGTACGACCAATGTCACGGCTGTCGATATCTATCTGTACAATGCGTGTGCCAGGCTGAATGTAGCGCTGGTCATAGTAAGTGGTGAAATTGCCCAGGCGCGAGCCGACCACCAGCAGGAGATCCGTCTGCCGGCAAGCCGCTGCTGCCTCAGGAGCGCCGGCACGTCCCAGGGGGCCAATATAATGGGGGTGAGCATTAGGCACAGCATCGTTACGGCCATACGCAGTGATCATGGGCAGTGCATACTGCTCACTGAGACGTACCGCTAGATCGTTGGCGCCGGCCCAGGTAACGCCACCCCCAACCAGCATGAGCGGTCGCTCTGACTGCTGCAACAGACGCACTGCTTCCCGAATGGCCTCAGGATGCGGCAGAGATGGATAGTCCGGACGGTAGGTCTCGGGCGGCGTGATCTCTGTCTGAAGCACGTGATTATTCAGGACGTCGCGAGGGATGTCGATGAACACCGGGCCCTTGCGACCCGTCATGGCACTACGCAGGGCATAGTGCAAAATTTCGGGAATGCGGTCGGGCTTGTTCACCTGGATGGCCAGCTTGGTCACTGGTTTAAACATACTGAGCAAGTCGAGTTCCTGGAAGGCATCTTTGTAGTAATGCCCGAATGCTGGCCCGCCAGCGATAGCCACCACCGGCGAATGCCCGACATAGGCCGAGGCGATGCCAGTGAGCAGATTCGTTGCCCCCGGACCACTGGTGACCAGACATACCGCTGGCGTGCCCGTGACGCGTGCCAGGCCATCAGCCATGAAGGCCGCTCCTTGCTCGTGGCGCACGTTGATATACTCGACGCTCTTATCGTCGTAAAGCACATCCAGGACATCGAGAAACGTTGAACCAACGATGCCAAAGATATGCCGTACTTGCTCTGCCTTCAGCAGCTCAATGACCGCCTGCCCACTATTGATCTCAGTCACAGAAAGTGCTCCTCTCGATCATCAGCCAATTTTTACACCATATTTTTCCAGCGTATCTTCACGCAGTTCGAGTCCCAGTCCGGGCTTGTCAGGCAATGCCATATGGCCATCAACGACCTCTGGGCGCTCACGAAAGAGCTCGAACCATAATGGATCACGTGTGGGATCAGCAAAAGATTCGAGAATGAAACCAGTCGGACTCGCCGCCTGGGCATGAATGTGGATCTGCGGGTCATGGTGCGAAGCCATCGGCACGTGATACAGCTCAGCCAGCGTGGCAGCCTTACGCCAGGTGGTCAGACCGCCAGACCAAGTTGAGTCGATAATCACATAATCGACCAGTCCTTCGACGATCATGGTCCGCAGTCCAAACGGTGTATATTCTGTTTCTCCCGCGGCAATCGGGATGCTCGTCGCAGCTTTCAGGCGCTGCAGCGTGTGGCGCTCATCATACCAGGGCATGGGGTCTTCAAGCCAGAAGATGTTATAAGGTTCGCACAGGCGGGCGGCACGCATAGCGGTCTGGAGATCCCAGCCCTGATTGGCGTCGAGCATAAGGGCCACATCGTCCCCCACGGTATCGCGGATGAAACCCACACGCTTGGCATCCTCCTCAGGTGTAAGGCCACCCACCTTCACTTTCAGCGTACGATAGCCCTTT
>JBMDXC010000580.1:0-3510 GCA_048594805.1 Candidatus Entotheonellaceae bacterium
GTCGCCGCCTCGATCGCCTGGGGGAGCGGTATATGCTGGCGGTCCCTGGCAACACCTTGATTCGTGGGTAGTGTTTCAAAAGTGGAGATGGCCATCTTTACACTGCCCGTCCAAAGGCATAGCGGTTCACAAACAAACCAAGGACGATGTCATGCATCTGTGTTGTTTTTGAAAAGCAGATGGTTTTGCGGGCCAAGCGTTTTATGCGCGTCCGTAAGGTCAGATGTTTCCGCTCGATCTTCTGCGTGTTGCGTTTGCCGGGGTAGTGCTCGTCGGGGTCGAGGTGACGCGTATAGGCACCCCAAGAATCGGTATAATAGCGGGTCAGCCCGAAGGGCTCGAGCAGCGCTTTAAGCTGCACAAAGACGTCGTCTTTGCGGCGACCAAAGACATAGGCCAAGATCTTGCCGGTGTGGTGATCGATCGCATGCCAGAGCCAGCGTGGGTTGCCTTTGTGCCCAACAAACGACCACATCTCATCCATCTCCGCCTCTGCTTCCCCTGCGCGCTCCAGGTCCCAGGCCACCTCGGCGGGATTCAGCGTGCGCAGCAAAGAGGTATTCACCGACTCAAGCGCTGTTGCTTTCTTCTTGAGTTCACGCAGCACCGTGTTTGGACAGATATGCAACGACCGCGCCGTATCACGCACCCCACTAGCGTTCAGACTCATGTCGATAATCGTTTGCTTGACTTCAGGCAAGCACCCGCGGTTGCAATAGTCGAGCAGAAAACTTCCCCTGACACAGAGGGTGTTCTGGCATAAGTAGCGCTGGGTCCCCCGGGCTGTTTTACCGCGTTTGACGATCTGGTCACTCTGGCAGTGCGGGCAACGGACGGCGATGAACGTCATGGGCCATTCCTTCCTGATGGAGGCTACAAAGACGAGGCCCAGTGTGACAGTAATCTCAGTCCATCTCCACTTTTGAAACACTACCCTTTCTGGCAAAGCACACTCATACTCTGATGCACCAAACCTTTAAGTACTAGACAAGGCTTGCGGTCCGTGTCCAAGCACAATCACTCGATCCGCGGAGGCAATCGTTTCCGGCCGATGCGCGATAATGACGCGCGTGGTCTTGAGTTGCTTGATGGCATCATTAATCAGTTGTTCCCGCGGCACATCCAAATGGCTGGTGGCCTCGTCGAGGAACAATATCTTTGGCCTTTTGTAGAGCGCCCGCGCCAGCAGGAGCCGCTGTTTTTGCCCCCCTGAGAGTACCGTACCCATATCGCCGACGAGGGTGTTGTACCCCATAGGCATCGTCACAATATCCTGATGCAGGGCGGCCAGCTGAGCGCACGATTCAATCCAGTCCTGGTCGGGTTCCTGATCGAAGAAGCTGATGTTATCGGCAATGGAGCCTGTAAAGAGCTGGTCTTCCTGCATCACGGTGCCAATCATATTGCGGTACCACTGCACCTCAAGCCGGGAGAGGCTGATCCCTCCGACCAGCACCTTGCCCTCTGTCGGCGGCAGCAAGCCGACCATCACTTTGAGCAGCGTGGTCTTGCCACACCCGGACGGCCCGACGATCGCCACCGATTCGCCCGCTGCAATCTGCAGATTCACGTGCTCCAACACGAGCGGGTCGGCCTCTGCATAGCGGAAGCTGAGGTTCCGCACCTCGATGTCGCTGTGTATGGCCGGGATCTCCGTCAGGGCTGAGGTGTCCTGGGGCTCAGGCGCGGTCAGCGCAATATCCGCGACCCGCTCCAGATGGAGGCCGAGCATCTTGAACTCAATCCCTTTATCGATCAAACTGCGGATGCGCGACGTGAACTGTTGCTTGTAGGAGAGGAAGGCAAACAACATGCCAACCGAAAGCCCTCCCTGTAAAACCAGGGTCCCCCCGAGCCAGATCACCGCGATATTTTCCACGCCGAAGAGGGCCCCCTGGAGGGCTTGAAAAAGCATGGTGAGCTTTTGCACGCGGATCGCGGCGTTGAAGGTGTCGACCACCAGGTTCTGATACACAGCCTGGCGGTGGTGCTGGCGGTCCAATAACTTGACGCTCTGGACCCCGCGCACCGTTTCCAGCAGATTGGACTGCTGCTTGGCGGTCCGCACGATGTACTCCTCTTGCGCCTGCCGCACTGGACTATACAGGGCGAACCGCAGTAGCCCATAGAGCACGGCCACCCCGCAAACGAGGGTGCCGAGTGGTCCACTGTACAGCAGCAACATCACCAGCGTGGTGAGGGCCATCAGGCCATCCACGATCGCCTCGAGAAAGCTCGTGGTGAGGGTGCGCTGGATGGTATTGAGTGACTCAAAGCGCGACACCACATCACCCAGGTGCCGCTTCACAAAGAAGCTCATGGGTAAGCGCAGCAGCTGGTGGAAAAGCTGGCGCACGAGTTGGAGGTTGAGCATTGTCCCCAGCACCAGTACCGCCCAGGACCGTGCGGCGGTGAGCCCCACCTGGAGCAATGCCAGTAACAGGAAGCCTACGCCCAGCACGGTCAACAGAGGCCGATCTTCTGAGACAATCGCGCTATCCACTACCAGTTGGATGAAGAGGGGGCTGATAATGCCAAAGACCTCTAAGACCCCGGCCAGGAGCATGATCTGGAGCACGGCTCCTATGATCCCGGGACATGGTCCCAGAAGGTGCGCGAGGGGCACCCACTGGCGCTCGATTTTGGGGACAAAGTGGGGGGTAGGCGTTAGTTCCAGGGCCACGCCGGTGAAATGCTTTGAGACCTCGGCCAAGCTTAAGATCCGCCGACCTTGTGCCGGGTCATGGACGATCACCGTGCGGCTCCTGACGTGCGTCACAACCACAAAATGATTGAGATCCCAATGGAGGATCGCTGGGAGTGGCAGCTTAGCGAGGTCTGCGATCTCGAGCCGCACAGGTCGGGAGGCAAGATGGAGGTGCGTCGCGATATGGATAAGGGTGGAGAGGGTAGCTCCTTGGAGCGAGATGGAGTGTTTCTGCCGGAGACTGGCCAGGTCGATGCGATGGCCATGAAAAGACGCGACCATCGCCAAGCATGCAAGGCCGCACTCGGCCCCCTCCGTCTGCAGAATCACAGGCGTCGTTTGCCGGCTAGAGAAGGTGAGACTCGTGGACGTCAGCATGACTAGAGCTTTCCTGTGAGGCTATAGAGGGGATCGAAAACCCACTCGAGCAGGCGACGCTGATCCACCCAGATATCGGCGTCCAACACCATTCCCGCCTGCAGAGGCATCTCCGCGCCATAGGCTTTGACCGTTTGCGCCTCCAAGGCCACAGTGACACGGTACACCGGCTCTTGCAAGGGCACTGAGAGGGCGACCTCATTCGGGGCAATCAGAGTTCTCGCAATCTCCGTGATACGCCCTTTGGCGCTCCCAAAGCGCTGGTAAGGAAAGGCCTGATAACGTATGGCGACGGTTTGCCCGGGGGCGATAAAGCCCATTGCACGAGACGGGACGAGCAGGTGGGCCTCCAAGACGGTCCCCGCCGGCAGCAGAGACAGCAAGGGCGTGGTGGGGGCAGCTATTCCCGGCGAAGGCGTATGCTA
>JBMDXC010000581.1:0-4086 GCA_048594805.1 Candidatus Entotheonellaceae bacterium
CGGCTGATATTTTGACCAAAGTTGACCGGATGAGCATGGCGAATTCTTTGGAGGTACGTGCACCACTGCTCGATGTCACACTGGTGGAATATATGGCTACCCTGCCAGCCACACTAAAACTCCGCGACCAGGTGAGCAAATACATTTTGCGCAAGTTCTGTGGCCGTATCCTGCCTGATTCTGTCCTGACCAAGCATAAACAGGGCTTCGCACTGCCGAAAGACCGCTGGTTTCAGAAAGAACTTCGCACGGCAGCAGAGGACCTGTTGCTCGACCGCAGGACACTCGCCAGAGGGTATTTTCAACCGCGGACGCTGCACCGCCTGCTCCAGCAGCATGCCACAGGGAGGCGAGATTACAGCGTGTGGATTTGGTGCTTGATCGTCTTGGAGATGTGGTTCCGCATGTTCCTCGATGCACCTGAAGTGCATCGAGGACAAGGCGCCGGTGCCTAACCATCGCGGAATGCAACCTTCACTGTCTTCCCTGTGTAGTATATCCAGAGGCCCAGAGATAAAGAGTACACACATGTGCGGCATAACTGGCATTTTGTCTACGCAGCCGGCTCATGCGGTTGACCCAGAGCAACTGCGACGTATGACTTCGGTGTTGAACCATCGAGGCCCAGACGACGATGGCTTCTATATCAATGGTGCCGTCGGTCTCGGACATCGACGCCTGAGTATTATTGATGTGGGGGGAAGTCGGCAGCCTATTTTCAACCAGGACAAGACACGAGCCATCGTTTTTAACGGCGAGATCTACAACTTCAAGACCGTGCGCGAGGCCCTGCAGCGTAGAGGACACCACTTCACAACGCAAGGTGACACGGAAGTAATCTTGCGTGCCTATGAGGCATACGGCGAGGCGTGTGTGCAGCACCTGCGAGGGATGTTCGCTTTTGCCATTTGGGACGGGGTAAAAAAACGACTCTTCCTGGCACGTGATCGGGTAGGGATTAAACCGCTCTACTACTATTGGGATGGGCAAACATTTCTGTTTGCCTCTGAGATTAAGGCGCTTCTGCAAGACCCCGGTGTGGAGAAAACGCTTGATCCTCAGGCCTTGGATGATTATCTAACGTATCTGTATATCCCAGCACCGAAGACGATTTTTCAGCGGATACGGAAGCTCCGTCCAGGACACACTCTCACGGTGTCAGATGGTAGGCTCAGAGAGCAGGAGTACTGGGACCTTGCCTTTAAGCCCAAAGACGGTTTGTCAGAAGCCGAAGATGCCACAGGGCTCCTGGAGAAGCTCCGGGAAAGCGTGGACATGCACCTGATGAGCGAAGTGCCTTTGGGAGCATTCCTGTCGGGAGGCATAGATTCGAGTGCGGTGGTCGGCCTCATGGCTGGCTTACTCAAGCAGCCGGTGAATACGGCTTCTATCGGATTTCGTGAAGCGGGTTTTGATGAGTTGCCGTATGCGAGAGCGGTAGCGCAACGTTTTCAGACGCACGTGCATGAGCGGACGGTTGCTGCGGAAGCTGCCAAGATCCTGGATGCCCTGGTATGGCATTTCGATGAGCCCTTCGCCGATTCTTCCATGGTGCCGACCTATTATGTCTCGCAAGTGGCTCGGGAATGTGTGACAGTGTGCCTCTCCGGCGATGGCGGAGATGAGAACTTTGCTGGCTACCGGCGGTACCGTTTTGATGTCTTAGAAAATCAGTTACGATCTCGGCTGCCGGCCGGGTTGCGTCAACCACTCTTTCGTGTATTGGGGAGCCTATACCCGAAGGCTGACTGGTTACCCCGTATCTTCCGGGCTAAAACACTTTTCACCAATCTGGCTCTCTCTCCCGAACGCGCGTATTACCACACCATGAGCTGGTTCACCCCCCAGATGAAAAACCTGCTGTACAGTATGGCTTTCAAAAGAGATCTGGGGGAGTACGACCCCTTCTCCGTCATGGACGTTTATTTTAAGCGGTGCCGTGATTTGGATACCCTATCCCGGATTCAGTATGTCGATGTCAAGACATATCTCGTGGACGATATCCTGACCAAAGTGGACCGCGCCAGTATGGCACACTCTCTCGAAGTGCGTGTGCCGCTGTTGGATCACGAGGTTATGGAATATGCTGCCAGCATTCCTGCTGCCTACAAATTACGGCATGGTGAGGGCAAATACATCTTTAAGAAGGCACTCCGCAGCCTGCTCCCAGAGGATATCCTTTATCGTCCCAAAATGGGCTTTACCATTCCACTGGCGCAGTGGTTCCGAGGGGAGATCAAGGGAATGTTTGAGGCAAGTATCTTTGCTGAGGATGCTTTCATCGGGAGTTTCTGTAACCAAGACGTGATCCAACGCTGGTGGGGTCAGCATCAACGCGGTACTCGTGACTACGCTCCGTATTTCTGGGCCCTACTGGTTTTAGAGTGCTGGGGGCAGAAATTCATGCGGTAGGGTAAGCGTCTCTTAGAGGGCATGATCATGAACGTCCTGATTTTTACGTCACTCTATCCCAATAACATCTGGCCTCATCATGGAGTTTTTGTTAAAGAGCGCATGACCAAATTCGCTCAGCTTGAGGGGAGCAAGGCAAAGGTGGTTGCCCCAGTGCCGTATTTTCCCTCCCTCAAAATTAGTCGTAAGGTACAGTTCTCTCAGATCGTACAGCGAGAAATCATCGAAGGGCTGGAAGTGTATCATCCGCGGTATTTCATGCTTCCTAAAGTGAGCATGGTGTTGCACGGTTTCCTTATGTTTCTATTTGCTCTTCCATGCGTGCAAAAGATCCAGAGAGATTTTCATTTTGACCTTATTGATGCCCATTACGTTTATCCGGATGGGTTTGCCGCGGTTTTGCTGGGTAGGTTTTTCAAGAAACCCGTGGTGGTGTCTGCGCGTGGGAGCGATATCAATCTTTTTGCACGCTTTACTCTCATTCGCCGTTTCCTGCAATATACTCTTACGAAGGCAGACGGAATTATAGCTGTGTGTCAGGCACTGAAAGATGCTATGGTGCAGCTAGATATACCTGAAGAGAAGATTACGGTCATTCCAAATGGGGTGGATACCAGAAAATTTTTCCCATATCCAAAAGAACAAGCGCGTTCTACTTTAGGGCTTCCATGCGACAAAAGAATCATTCTTTCTGTTGGAGGGTTGATTCCCAGAAAAGGCTTTGATCTCCTTATCAAGGCACTGAAGATGCTCTCTACGCAGCTATGTCAGCCCGATCTCTATTTAGTGATTGTTGGTGAGGGGGAATCCAGACCAGAGCTTGAGCAATTGATTACTGCACTTGATCTCGATGCGCAGGTGCGTCTGGTAGGGAGTGTGTCACACCAGGAACTCTACCTGTGGTATAGCGCAGCTGATCTTTTCTGTCTGGCGAGTAGTCGGGAGGGATGGCCAAATGTGGTGCTCGAAGCACTCGCCAGCGGCATTCCAGTGGTGGCTACTGACGTTTGGGGCGTTCCTGAGATTATCGGCTCGGACAGTCTCGGTGTGTTAACGAAACGCAGCGTGCGGGACATTGCCGAGGGTATTGCCTCTGCGCTACATAAACCGTGGCAGTCTGACGCGCTCGTCGCTTACGCGCGCGCCCATACATGGGACCAGGTAGCACTTGCTGTTTTGCGCGTCTTCGAATCTGCCTTGTCTCACGAGCCGGGTATGGCTGGCAAGCGAAGGACTATACCTCAGACTGCCCGCACTGCCATGTCATCTGACACTGAGAGCTATGAACACACATTGAAACGCTAGCCTTGCAGGGTAGCATGCGAGGACTGCAACGTATTCGTCAAGGAGAGTTCCTTATTATATATGGTGAACAAAATTCTAACCAGGGGCTAAACTCATTCTAAACGCGGCTTTGTTGAAGTTCTTACATGCTCCAGAGCAACATGAGTTCACGGAAAACAAAGCCTACAAACGTATCTTCGAACGTGGCTTTCTCTGGCAGGCAGATGCCCAGAAGGCCATACTTGTGGAATGGGGAGTGAGCAAGGGAGTATAGCATCTTAGACTGTCAAATATACGTGCATCCCTGGAGCATAAGGAAAGCGTCATGTTTATAGAGGGGAGAATGTGGCTCGTTCTGTTCTTAGGCGTTTTAGTAATGGCATGCCGGAT